>JAJYAE010000022.1 GCA_021779695.1 Acidobacteriota bacterium
GATTCATAGTTACCCCATCGCCGTCGCACTGTGCGTCCTGACGATGACGTGCTGGGGATCATGGGCCAACACCCAGAAGCTCGCAGCGCGCACCTGGCGATTCGAACTTTTCTACTGGGACTTCGTGACCGGCCTGCTGCTGACCTCGCTTTTCTTTGCGCTGACGCTTGGCTCAACAGGACAGACTGGGCGCACCTTTCTCGCAGATCTCGCTCAGGCCGATGCATCCAGCATTGGCTGGGCCATGCTGGGCGGCGCCGTGTGGAACGCAGGCAACCTGCTGCTGGTGGCTGCGATTGCCGTTGCGGGAATGGCCATCGGTTTCCCCATCGGCGGCGGCATCGCCTGGGTGCTGGGCATCCTGATCAACTTCATCCTGGTGATTGCGGAAGGCGGAGTCAACCCCGGGAACTCAACCTTGCTGTTCATGGGCGTCGCCGTCATTGTGGTCGCCATCGCGTTGAGCATGGTCGCCTACAAGCAGCTTGCGCATGCGGTGAAGCAAGGCGGCGCAAAGGGCATTCTGCTTTCGGTTGCCGCGGGTCTCTTCATCGCCTTCTTCTATGGGCTGGTCGTCAAATCATCCGACCCGGCTTTTGTGACCGGCGGCGCCGGCAAGCTGATGCCGCTGACCGCAGCCTTCTTCTTCACGCTTGGCGCATTCGTGACGACCTTCCTCTTCAATCCGCTCTTCATGCGCCGGCCGGTCGAGGGCCCGCCCGTTGCGTTTTCCGATTACTTCAAAGGAAGCGTGGGCACTCATCTGACCGGCTTGCTGGGTGGAGCGATCTGGGCTCTTGGCATCACGGCCAGCTTCATCGCCGTCGGCGCTGCGGGGCCGGCGGTCTCCTATGCGCTCAGCAATGCCGCACCTGTCGTTGCGATTCTGTGGGGTGTGCTGGTGTGGAAGGAGTTCGCCTCGGCGCCGCGCAAGGTCAATCTTCAACTTGCGGGCATGTTTCTTTGCTTCCTGGCGGGTCTCGTCCTCATTACGTATTCGCGACTGTGAAATGGCCTGCGCCGATTGCGCGATGAGATACGGTTGCGTCCTGACAGCGTCAAGGAATCAACGGAAGAATTCTGAACAATCATACCGATTCGAAAGAGGAGTTTCACATGACAAATACAGCAACACTGGGCGTAATTGTGGGCAATCGCGACTTCTTTCCGGACGTGCTGATCGCAGAAGCCCGCCGCGATCTGACTAAGCTCTTCGCGGAACTCGACATCGAACCGGTCTGGCTCAGCCCCGAAGATTCCAAGCTGGGCGCCGTCGAAACCTGGACCGATGCCCGTAGATGCGGCGACCTGCTGCGAAGTCAACGGGAGCGTCTCGACGGCATCCTGGTCAGCCTGCCGAACTTCGGCGATGAGAAGGGCGTAGCCGATTCGATTCGTCTCGCGGATGTCAACGTTCCCATTCTCGTGCAGGCCTACCCCGATGATCTCGATCAGTTCGGTCTGGATCGCCGCCGCGATGCATTCTGCGGCAAAATCTCGGTCTGCAACAATCTGCGCCAGTTCGGCTTCAAGTACTCTCTGACGCGCGATCACACCGTCGCCGTTCTCAATCCCCGCTTTCGCGAGGACCTCGTGCAGTTCGTGCAGACCTGCAAAGTGGTGCGCGGCCTGCATCGCGTGCGCATCGGCGCTGTGGGCGCACGGCCGAATGCCTTCAACACGACACGCTACAGCGAGAAGCTCTTCGAACATACCGGCATCTCCACGCACACCATCGATCTGTCTGAGGTCTTCGGCAACGCCCAGCAGGTCGCCGATACCGATGCGCGCGTGAAGACCCGCATCGATCAGATCCATGAGTACGCCGACACATCCGCTGCTCCCGCCGAATCGCTGGTGCGCATGGCCAAGTTCGCCATCGTTCTGGACGACTGGATGGACTCGCTGAGCATCTCGGCCACGGCAATCCAATGCTGGAGCTCGCTCCAGAAGAACTTCGGCGTCAATGTCTGCACGATCATGTCGATGATGAGCCAGCGCATGATGCCTTCAGCCTGCGAGGTGGATATCGCGGGCGTCATCAGCATGTACGCCCTGCAACTGGCCAGCGGCCGGCCCAGCGCCCTCGTCGACTGGAACAACAACTACGGCGGCAACCCGGACAAGTGCGTGCTCTTCCACTGCGGCAACTGGGCCACGGAGTTCCTGCCCGGCGCGAAGATGGGAACGGCCCCGATTCTGGGCACAACTCTGGGCGAAGAGAACACCGTCGGAACGCTGAACGGGCGGACGGATGCAGGCCCGGTCACGATTGCGCGCGTCAGCACCGATGATCTCACCGGATCCATCTCTGCGTACGTGGCCGAGGGCCAGTTCACGGACGATCCGCTGACAACCTTTGGCTCGCGCGCTGTGGTCGATGTTCCCGGCCTGCCCGGCCTGATGCACGTGATCTGCGAGAACGGATTCGAGCACCACGCAGCCATGAGCAGAAGCCACTGCGGCAATGCAGTCGCAGATGCACTGAGTCGTTACAAGGGATGGCGCACGCATCATCACAATCGCTCCTCGGATCTGCCAGGGATGCCCTGTCGGATCTGAACAGCTTCGTCGGGGGCGGAGCCAACAACGGCGTTCAGTCAAGGATTGGTGGATGTGCATGCCAATGCAGTCTTCGTAATTCATGCTTGTACGACAAAACTCACTATGGAAGAATGATTGCCATGGCGCGCGTCGATGAACTCCGGCTGATGGCGAAGGTCGCCCGGATGTACTACATTCAGGAGCTCAATCAGCAGGCGATTACGGAAAAGCTGCAGCTGCACCAGTCCACCATCTCCCGGATGCTGAAGAAGGCGAGAACGCTCAACCTTGTTCGCTTCAGTGTCTCAACCCCGCCGGGAACCTTTGCCGATCTGGAAGATCAGCTGGCAGCGCGCTTTGATCTGAAAGACGTTGTCGTCGTGGACAGCCCCGCGGAAGGCGAAGCAATGGTCCGCGATCTGGGTGCGGCGCTGGCGTATTTTCTTGAGACCACATTGAAGCCCGGCAATACGATTGGAATCTCGTCCTGGAGCCGGTCCCTCTTTGCCATGGTCGACGCGCTCCATCCAGGCGATTACTGCGCCAATGGCAAGGTTGTGCAGATTCTTGGCGGCATCGGCAATGTCGGCGGCGACTTCCAGGCCATTCATCTGGCCCAGAGGCTGGCCGCCAGCATTGGCGCAAAGCCGATCCTCTTGCAGTCTCCCGCCGTCGTCGGATCGCCGGAGGCCCAGCGTGTCTTGATGCGCGACTCGGCCGTGAAAGACGCAACCGCGCTCTTTGACAAGCTGGACATTGCTCTGGTGGGCATCGGCTCCATGGAGCCCTCAAAGATCCTTTCCGTGAGCGGCAACATCTTTTCCCGCCAGGAGCGCGATGAACTGCAACGGCTGGGAGCGGTGGGAGACATCTGCTTCCGGTACTACAACTCCGAGGGGCAACCCGTGAAATCGCCGCTGATGAAGCGCGTCATCGGCATCGATCTGGAGAGGCTGCGCACCTGCAGGCGCGTTGTTGGCGTCGCGGGAGGAAGCCGCAAGGTCCCGGCAATCCTTGGCGCTCTACGCGGTGGACTGATCGACGTGCTCATTACCGAACAGCGGGCAGCAGAGGCGCTCGTTGCTGCGCAGGACTAGACAAGTAGACACGGACCATCAAAGCGGATGAAGGCCAGTAGCATGGCTGAAGCCTGATCATGCATGACATGATCCACTCGAAAGCCCGGCTCATTGGCGGATGAGCTCGCGTTCCGAACGGACCGCGCAAACTCTGAGATTGCTGACTCAACTTCAAGCACAGAGCCAAGCGGAGTGCAGCGACGACATTGCCGCCTTTCTCTTGCGTAGTCGCAGAAAGAAAGCCCGACGGACCTTCACCTCTCGAACGGCTCGACGCGAAGCCTTACCTTAAAGGAGATCCGTGCAGGAGAAGCGGCCAGAGGCCGCACGCAACCTGTCAATTGCGGGTGAGGGTCTTCCGGGAAGACCGTCACCGCTTCATTCTTTCTTACAGTTGAAATGAGTCGATGCCAGCTAAACGAACGAGCGGCGATAGCGATGGCCTTTGCGCGGCAATGCGGGCTTCGAGGAGTTTTCCAGGGTGCGAACCACTCGACGGGCCTGGCGATCTGAAGGCTTGATGTGATCCAGATCATAGCGAGTCAGGAGGGGGCTCATGGATTCTCGCGGTGTATCCGGTTGCCGCTCCGAAAGAATCCAGATGCGCCAAGAGCGGCGACAGGATGGAGGAGATGGGTGTCTGAGTTCGGTTGGATTCGTATGCGATGGATCGTTGATGTGAAATGGGGCCTGGCCGGTTCCATTCTGTTGGTGCGAACGGCACTTTTCATCTGCCTCACTCTCATTCCGGCGATTCTGGTGAGCGCTGCATGTTACGCACAGGAAATCGCGCCTGACACAGAGAAATCGCCTGCGGCTCAGGCCAAGCCTGTGCAGAGCGGCGCGCCGCAATCGATGAACGGGATGGCGAGTGCGGGTCCTCAGCCTGCACAGTTTGACAGCCAGCACCGGCCGATCACAGCAGGTGGCTTTGTGAAGAGTGGGACGATTGTCTATCAGGATGTAGCCGCGAAGGCGGGCTTGACGAGCTGGCATCATGTTGCGGGCACGCCGGAGAAGCGCCTGATTCTGGAAGCGAAGGGGCCCGGTGTATGCCTGCTGGACTACGACAACGATGGGTGGCTGGACATTTACCTGGTCAACGGTTCGACGTACGAGGCTTTGGCAGGCAAGGCAGCTGCACCGCATGCGGCTCTATTTCATAACAATCACGACGGCACCTTCACGGATGTGACGGAGAGGGCGGGAGTCAGCAACGACCGCTGGGGATACGGATGCGCTGTGGGGGACTATAACAACGACGGACGACCCGATCTATATGTAACCAATAACGGGAAGAACCGGTTGTATCGCAACAACGGAGACGGCACATTTACAGACGTTGCAGAATCCGCGGGCGTGACAGTCGGAACCTGGTCAACCGGCGCGACCTTTGGCGACTATGACGGAGATGGGCGGCTGGACTTGTTTACCGATGGCTACGCCAGGATCGATCTGAGCAATCCTCCGATATCCCGAAGCAAAGCGGTTGGTTATGCCATGTGCCTGTACCGGGGAATTGAGGTGATGTGCGGACCGCGCGGTCTTCCTGGTGAGCACGACCATCTGTTTCATAACAATGGCGACGGAACTTTTACCGACGTGAGCAAGAAGCTTGGCGTGGACGATCCGAATGGATTTTATGGCCTTGGTGTGTTGTTTGCAGATGTGAATAACGACGGCAAGCCCGATCTGTTAGTGGCGAATGACACCTCACCGAATTACCTGTACATGAATAAGGGCAATGGGACCTTTGAGGAAGACGGCTATCTGAGCGGTTATGCCCTGAACAAGGACGGACGCGAGATTGCGAATATGGGGATTGCGGCGGGCGACTACGAGAACAACGGGCACCTGTCGATTGTGAATACGGATTTTGCGGACGATTACAACGTGCTCTATCAGAATGATGGAACGGGAAACTTCACCGATGTTTCCTGGCAGGCGGGAATCGCGCAATCCTCAGTGCCGTTTGTCAGCTTTGCCGATGGCTTCCTTGATTATGACAATGATGGCTGGAAAGACCTGCTGATCGTGAATGGCCATGTTTACCCGCAGGTGGACCAACATCCGGATTGGGGCGACAGCTACGCGCAGCGCCCTCTGCTTTACCACAATCTGCACAATGGGAAATTTGATTTGGTTCCAGCGGTGGAGGGAAGCGGACTTGCTGTTGTCATCGTGGGGCGCGGAGCTGCTTTCGGCGATATCTTTAACGACGGCAAGATCGCCGTGGTCATCAATGTGATGGACGGCGTTCCGGTTCTTTTACGGAATGTGAATCCCGACCACCATCACTGGGTTCAATTGAAGCTGATTGGTGGGCTCAGAAGCCCGCGCGATGCAGTCGGAGCAACGGTCTACCTGATGGCAGGCGGAATGCGCCAGAGGGGCGATGTGTTGAGTGGCGGCAGCTATCTTTCTTCCAATGACATGCGGGTGCACTTTGGCCTTGGGGACGTCGCTACAGTGGATGGCGTCGAAGTTCATTGGCCCAGTGGCGCGGTCGAGCACCTGAAGTTACCGGCGGTAGACCGCATCTTCACCATTGAAGAGGGGAAGGGAATCGTCGGTGAGCTATGCACCGCTTGTAACGCAGGCAGCAAGTCAACCGCGAATGCAAAGTGAATCTCTCACCGGCCTGATTGTGAACGATGTGTGTGCGAGGAAGCTCCGCGAAGGAGTTGTCATGTGTTTTGGCAGGCTGGCTCAGTGCGTCATTCATCAAACTCATTATGTGTTGGGTCGCATCTTAGGGTGTGGAGACGGATCAATGCGTGTTGCCCGTCCTATTGTGCTTTCAGAAACAACGCGAATGGAACTTCAGCGGCTGGCTCGGTGAGGTGGCTGAACCTATTTGATCGGTTCTTCAGTGATCTGACCGACAAGAGAATCCGGGGCGGAGTCTTCCAGGATCTGGAGCAGTTGATCATGGCCATCGGCGATTCCATCGACAGGCACAATGCCAATTCGAAGCCGATTCTCTGGACGGCAAGGGCCAACGATTTTCTGGAGGAATTCACCCCCGCTCACGCAGCTCTCAATCATCGCCTATCCGTATGACGCACTGCGCTCAGGGCGGAGCGAAAAATGAAAGCTTCATAACCACTCGCAGACCTCGCCATTCTTGTCCTTGCGTCACACCGGCCAGCGACGATATTGTTGCTTCGTGGTCGGAACTTTTCCCGCACACGTCTAGATCCCCTTTCTGAGGACGCTGCGGCCATGTCCGGAGACAAGCGGACTGCACTGACGTACCTGGCGCTGGAGAATCTTTTTGAGATCTCTCCGGATGCGATTTTTGTCACGGACGGCGATGGCGTCATCCGTGCCTCGAACCCGCGCGCGACGGAGCTTTTCGGTCACACACAGGCGGAGCTATACGGTCAGCCGATTGAGAATCTGGTCCCAGAGCGGTTTCGCAAGCGCCATCCTGGACACCGCGAGAACTATCACGCGCATCCGCGCACGCGTCAAATGGGCGCAGCTCTGAATCTTTTCGGTCTTCGTAAGGACGGAACCGAATTTCCTGTCGACATCATGCTCAAAGCCGTAGAGACTCCTGAGGGGTCCATGGTGTTGAGCTTTGTGCGTGATGCCACGGAACAGCACGAGGCCCAGGAATCACTACGGCGTAACGACGCGCAGTTACGGTCAATTGTGGAGAGCGTGCGGGACTACGCCATCTATCTGCTTGATCGCGACGGCAATGTGATGACTTGGAACGCGGGAGCGGAGCGAATCAAGGGCTATACAGCGGAAGAAATCCTCGGTTTCCATTTCTCGCGTTTTTTTATCCAGGAAGATGTGGAGCGCGGGCGGCCTGCGGAACTTCTGATGCAGGCGGCGCAACGGGGGCGCGTGGAGCAGGAGAGCTGGCGCGTTCGCAAGGATGGTTCCCGCTTCTGGGCGAACATTGTTTTGACTGCCATCCGCAGCTCCACTGGGGAACTGACGGGCTTCGCAAAGGTCACTCGGGACTTTACCGACCGCAAGCGCGCCGAAGAAGCGGTGATGCTGCACCTGAGCAGCGCCCTGCTAGCCAACATGGACGTGCGAAAGCTGCTGGAAGCTATCTCGGCCAGTATTCAGGAGGTGTTGCCGCACGATTGCGCGACGCTTGGCCAGTATGACGTGCGCTCAGGTGAATTGTTGGAGCAGTTTCTGGCTACCAGTGAGGGCGGGACGAGCGGCGACTTTTGCTTGCCGGTCGAGGGGTCACCTGCAGGCAGGGCGTTTCGCACGCGCGAGCCGGTCGTTCTGGAGAAATTGGACGCATCGCCGTTTCCTGCACAGAGCCTGAGACACCTGACGGGACGGGGAATGCAGTCTGGTTGCTGGGTGCCGTTGGTCTATCGGAGTGAGGCCATTGGGACGATGATGGTGGCGAGCCGCAGGGAAGCGGCGTTCTCAGCGGCGAGCGCGGGGTTGCTTGCCAGCGTGGCAGACAAGGTTGCCATGGCGGTCAGCAATGTGGTGGCATTCCGCCAGATTGCCGAGCTGCGGGACCGGCTGCACCAGGAAAAGCGCTACCTCGAAGAAGAGATTAATCTCGAACACCGGTTTGAAGACATCGTGGGCCAGAGCGCGGGGCTGCGCCAGGTTCTGCAGCAGATTGAAACGGTCGCGCCAACGGACGCCACCGTTCTAATCCAGGGCGAGACGGGAACCGGAAAGGAGTTGCTGGCGCGCGCCATCCATCGCCTAAGCCCGCGTGCTGAGCGCACCTTTGTGAAGCTGAACTGTGCGGCAATTCCCGCAGGCCTGCTGGAGAGCGAGCTGTTCGGCCATGAGAAGGGCGCGTTCACAGGCGCGATTTCGCGCAAGCTGGGACGCCTTGAACTGGCGCACGAGGGAACGCTCTTTCTTGATGAGGTCGGCGAGCTTCCATTGGATCTGCAGCCTAAACTGCTGCGCGCCCTGCAGGAGCGAGAAATTGAGCGACTTGGGGGTAACCGGCCCATTCCAGTGAATGTGCGACTCATTGCAGCGACGAATCGCGATCTTGCCCAGATGGTTGCGGAGAAGCAATTCCGGAGCGATCTGTATTACCGGCTCAAGGTATTTCCGGTTTTTGCGCCGTCGCTGCGCGACCGTGCTGAGGACATTCCCATCCTGGTGCGGCATTTTGTTTTCCTCCACAGCCGACGGATGGGCAAGTCAATCACGACGATCCCCAATGAGACGATGGAAAGGTTGATGCGCTGGCATTGGCCCGGCAACATTCGCGAACTTGAGAACTTTCTGGAGCGGTCCGTCATCCTGACCCGGGGGCCGATCCTCTATGTGCCGCTGGCAGAACTGGAGATTCAGAGCAGCGAGCAAGAGGGAACCGGACCGGATCACCCAACGCTTGAGGAGGCCGAGCGCGAGCATATTCTCCGCGTGCTGCGGGAGACCGCCGGCCAAATTGGCGGGCCCGATGGCGCAGCGGCGCGGCTAGGCCTGAAGCGCACCACGCTGAATTCGAAACTTAAGAAGCTCGGTATAGCCCGTGGTGACGTTTTTCCGTCACGGTGACGACATTTCGTCATCGTCACTTCGTCACTGCACCTCTTCGCCCGGGGATCTGCATCCAGAACAATTCCTCTAAGTGACGTCTTTGCAATTGCATCGGCGAGCGGGGCCGTCACCCGGCCTCTTTGGCCACTGATGTGCCTTTAAGGGGGTGCAGCGCAATGAGCGCGCGCAAACTATGTTGCGAATCACTTTGGATGAAACTCTCGATCAGTTGACCATTCGCCTGGAAGGGCGGATTGCCGGACCCTGGGCGGCGGAGTTGGGCCGTACCTGGAGTGAGGCCGCGGCACGGCTGGGGTCGAAGCAATTGTGCATCGACTTATGCGGCGCCACATACGCGGATCAGAGCGGGAAGCAAGTTCTCAGCAGCATCTACTTCCAGGCCGGAGCGGTGTTCCTTGCCGACACGCCCTGGACTCAATTTCTGGCCCATGAAGTTGTCAACAGCGCACAGCGTCTCGATGGAGGTCCCGAATCATGCTAACCAGTACTGCGGCTCCTATGCGGTGCAAGCACATCACGAGTCTGACGGGCGGTCTGTTTGATCGCTTCTCGCCCGAGGCCCTTGAGGATCTTTCCTCGATCCTTCATCCCGTCCAGCATACGGCGGGCGTGGTTCTCTTTGCGGAGAAGGAAGAGGCGAATCATGTCTTCGTGATTCTTGAGGGCGAAGTGAAGCTCTCAATGAACTCAAGTGACGGCCGTCGCCTTATTCTCCGGATTGCACGCAAGGGGGAAATCATCGGGGTCACCTCGGTGGTGGCGCGCGAACTGCACCAGACGACCGCGGAGACGCTATACCCCATCAAGGTGGCGCCCGTGCCGCGCGCTGAATTTCTTGCCTTTCTCGGTCGCCACTTTGATGTGAGTCAAATAGTGATGCAGGATCTCGGACATCAGTTCACAATGGCCTGCGAGCAGCTGCGGACTGTGGGATTGTCCGGCTCCGCCCCTGAAAAGCTGGCACGTTTGCTGCTGGACTGGAGCGAGCACGGACAGACGAATGAGAGCGGAACCCACTTTCGCTTCTCGCTTACGCATGGTGAGATTGGCGAGTTTATTGGAACCTCGCGGGAGACGGTGACGCGCACACTCAGCAGCTTCAAGCATCGCCGCCTGGTGGCCTTTCATGGCTCCATGTTGACAATCCGCAACAAGACCGCGTTAGAGAACTATGCCCGGGGCTGATCGGCTGAAATCATCATTCGCAATCTCCGTGCAGAAGTCTGGCTCACTTTACCCAGGGAGCGAGAGCGGTACGGAGTCATGCAATGAACATGCAGTCGCCGTAGCTGAAGAAGCGGTATTGTTGCTTGACCGCATGGCGGTAGGCAGAGAGGATGTGTTCACGTCCGGCAAAGGCACAAACCAGCATCAGAAGGCTTGACTGCGGTAGATGAAAGTTGGTGAGGAGGGCGCGGACCAGGCGAAATTCGAAGCCGGGTGCGATGAAGATGTCCGTTGTGCCTGCGGTGGGCTCGATTGCGTCGTCTCCGGCTGCGAGCGCCACTGCCTCGAGCGTACGAACGACGGTGGTGCCGACAGCGACAATGCGGCGGCCGTCGCGCCGGGCGCGGTTAAGCGCAGTGGCCGTCTCTGTGCTTAGTTCGTAGCGTTCGCAATGGAGATGGACCTGATTGACACGCTCGACGCGCAGCGGTGCGAAGGTTCCGAGACCGACATGCAGTGTGACATAGGCAATCTCAACGCCTCGTTTGGTGAGGGCTTCCAACACCTGCGGGGTGAAGTGTAGTCCGGCAGTTGGTGCAGCAACGGAGCCACGCTCGCGTGCGAAGATTGTCTGGTAGCGCTCGCGATCGCTGGGCTCATCGTCGCGATGGATGTACGGCGGAAGTGGCATGTGGCCGATCTGCTCAAGAGCCGAGTAGAAATCGGCAACAGGAGAAAAACGCAATACGCGTTCGCCGCGCTCGCCACGTGCTACGACTTCCGCCTCAAGAACGGCCTCGCCGGAGGATGAGGGGAAGATCAGTTTCTCGCCGATGGCAATCTTTTTTCCCGGGCGAACCAGCGCGCTCCACGTATGAGCGGCAGTGGGCTCGGTGAGCAACACTTCCACCAGAGCGGTGGGCGCCTGGCGATCGCGTATCGTGGTGCGGCGGGCGTAGAGGCGAGCGGGAATCACACGGCTGTTATTCAGCACCAGGAGATCGCCTGGCGCGAGGAGTGATGGCAGTTCAGCAAACTGTGCATCGCGCATCGCTTGCGATGCTTTGTCAAGAACCAGCATGCGGCTTTGACCGCGCAACTGCGGCGGCTCCTGGGCGATGAGCTCGGGTGGGAGATGAAAATCGAAATCGGAGATGCGCAAATCGCTCACTGAGGATTCCTTCCGAAGTGAGCGTAAGCACGCAGGCGTGCGCGTTCGAGAGCGGCGTTCAACTGGGCGCGCATGGGCTCGATGGCGTCGGAAGGGAGATCTTCCGGGACGCGGGTCCACTGGGCCCAGCTGACGCAGATGCGCGTGAAAGGCCTGGGGATGAGGAAGTGATCCCAGGAGTTCAAGGACCACGCCTTTTCAGGTTCAAGATGGAAGACGCCGATGGGCGCGCCTGTGAGCTGCGCCAGTTTGATGGGACCCAGCTTGGTGCGATAAATGGGACCGCGCGGGCCGTCGGCAGTAAAGATTGCGGTGCGGCCACTTTCCAGGACGCGGCGCAGTCCTATCAGCCCCTCCTGGCCGCCCCGTGAGCTGGAACCTCGTACTGCGTCATAACCAAAAATGCGCAGGATGCGCGTTATGAGTTCGCCGTCGAAGCTGCGGCTAATGAGGATCACAGCGTGGGAATGGCGGAAGTACACGGTACAGGGAAGCACACACTGGTGCCAGAAGCAGTAGATCTCAGGGCCTGGCTTCTCGCCGGAAAGCACCGGCGTGACGCCGTCTTCTGCAATCACCTCAAAGCGCCAGGTGAGCCCCATGAGCCAGACGAGCGCCGAGACAATCGGCGGAGCGATGGCCAGCAAAAGGCGCTGGGTGAGGGTGAATCCTGGGCTGAGCTGTTCGGTCACTCTCCTGATTTTAGCTGTAGCGCAACCAGCGGAGGAGTTCCGGCAGGGTGGCTCGCTTGCCGTACATGAGAATGCCGATGCGGTAGAGGCGGGCAGAGAACCAGAGCACGCCCCAGATACTGATCACGAGAAGTCCAATGGAAGCGGCGAATTGCCAGAAGGGTGGAATCTCCGCGGCCATGCGCAGGAACATAATGACGGGCGCCGTGGGCGGAAATAAGGACGCTGCGATGGACCAGACGGAGTTCGAGTCGTTGATGACCAGCATGATGAGAGCAAAGCTCAACCAAGTGGGGGCGGCGGCCAGCGGCATATACATCTGTAACTCCTGCTCTGTTTCACAGGTGGCGGCGAGTCCGGCAAAGAGCGAGCTGTAAAGCAGGTATCCGAGAAGGAAGTAGACGGGGAAGAGGATGGCTTCAGTCCAGGTAATGTGGACGGCAAACTGGCCGGTGAGCACGGCGCCGGCAAAGGGCGAGATCAGAATGGCCGCGGCGGCGACCAGCCAGATGGCAATCTGCGTGAGACCCACGGCACCCACGCCCATCAACTTGCCGGCCAACATGTCGGACGGCTTGGCGATGGAGAGCATGACTTCAAAGATGCGGGAGGTCTTTTCCTGAATGATGGAGCGGGCCACGTTCATGCCATAGATCATGGTTGTCATAGAGAGCAGGATGGCCATGACGTAGCCCTTCCAGAAGGAGGCTTCCGCACTGGTCTTGAGAATGCTGCCGTCTTTCTTTACCTGGTAGGCGACGATGGACGTGCCTCCGACCAGTGCGTCTGCAGCGACCTGCTTCATGCCGCCGCCCGTGAGTTGCTCATCGAGCATGGCCTCATTCAGCGCAGACTGAATCCGTGCGGAGGTGATGAAGTCGCCTGCGGATTGAGACATGTAAGTGGCAGTAGGCACCGAGCCCTTTGCGGTGAGGACCCAGAGAAGGCCGTCAAGCGATCCTGCTTTGATTGCGCTGACAAGTCGCGCACGATCATCCGGTGTGGCAGGGGCGTAAACGATGACCTGGGCTTTAGCCGCCTTGTCGCTGGTGAGCTTGCGCTGGATTTGCGCGGCAAGCACCGGATCATTTGACGCGATGGCGACGTGGCGGTTCGCCCCGAGGCCAAGGGTGGAGAGGTAGCCAATTCCAACAATAAGGGCAAAAATAGCCGGTACGCCGAAGGTCGTCATCTTGAATGCGCGCCCGCGTACCTGTTCCAGGTACTCACGGCGAGCGATGAGGAGCACGTTACGCATCGACTTTGCCTCCTACAGTCTGGATGAAGATCTCCTCCAGAGACGGTTCAACCAGTTCAAAACGATAGATGGTCGCGGCTGAGGCAGCTTCCTGAAGAAGCTTCTGCGCATTACCGTGCGGCCTGAGGCGGATCTCCGCATGGCCGGAGTAATTACGGGCTTCGGCGACTTCGCTGCTTTGCAGAAAAGCAGCGCTGCCTTCGAACTCGACGATTACGTGGTTGCGCTCATAGCGTGATTTGATCTCGCGCATCTTGCCGGAGAGAACGGCTTCACCCTTGTGGATAAGACAGATGGAGTCACACAGCTTCTCAACCTGATCCATCCGGTGAGTTGAGAAGATAATCGCTTTCCCCTCTTCCTTGAGTTCGAGGAGGATCCGCTCGAGGAGCTTGGCGTTTACAGGGTCGAGACCGCTGAAGGGCTCGTCCATGATGATGAGAGCCGGATCATGAATGAGCGTGCCAATGAACTGGATCTTCTGCTGCATGCCCTTTGAAAGTTCCTCAGTCCTCTTCTGTAGGACTTCATCAATTTCGAGTTTTCGGGCCCATGTCGTGGCGCGGGCATGCGCATCTGATGCGTGCAGGCCATGAAGCTGACCAAAAAAGACAAGCTGCTCGACGACCTTCATCTTCTTGTAGAGGCCGCGCTCTTCCGGCAGATAGCCGACACGCTCAAGGCTCGCGCGCTCAAACGGCTTGCCGAAAAGGTTGATGGAGCCGGTGTCGGGCATGGTGATTCCCATCATCATGCGGATCGAGCTGGTTTTGCCGGCGCCATTGGGTCCAAGCAGTCCAAACATCTGGCCGGCTTCGATGGCAAGGCTCAGTTGATGGACGGCGATTTTGCTTTCGTAGGCTTTGGTGACCTGGGTGAGTTCAACGACGGGCATCAATGATCCTTCAGATTCAGCCGGCGGCCTTCAGCGCCTGATCCGGAATGGGTCCATCCCAAGGGGTTCTTACGATTGCTCGTTCGGATCAGCCCGAAAGAGTCTGGATTGAAATCTACGACAAAGCGCGAATTCCGCTTGGTGCCAGCCCGATAAGGTCGATCTCTTCGGGGAACATGCTCTCGGCGTCAGACATGCCGATTGTAGGCCTGCGGTCCTCCAAGAAGAAGTGCGCTTTTTGTTTCTCCATGAATATAGCGGCAGCACCAGTCAGACTCGTACGATTGCCTCTGTGCAGCCAGAGTCAGGTCCTCATAGGTGATGCGTCCGAAGAGAAAGATCGTTGCTTCCCATGCTGCGATTTGCCGAAGCTGATCGTCGGTTTTGCAGATCTGCGCCACATCTTTCCGGCCGAAGCTTGCGATCACAAGGGATTCCCCGGGAAGAAGGACCATCGGTTCTTCCTGAACCTGTGCTTCAACAGAACCGTGTCCCGGATCTTTCGGTAAATCGTTCTCATCGACGACGATGTGTATCTGATCTGAAAGATGAGTGATGCGGCCCGGCCTGCGTCCGCGATTGGAGGCCAGGACTCTGAAGGTGTTTTCCTTTGTCAGCGAAGGCTCGACCGAGACGAGAATCCATGGTCGTTCGGACTCAAGAAGAGCTCGTGTCTGGCTTTGTGACGACTCGGCAACTGCGAGAGCGGCGCGCGCCGCCTCAAGGCTGCTTTGATTCGTGCGCTCGATGTTCTTGAGAGTACGTAGTGCAAGCATGATGCCCACGTAGCCGAGCACCGCCAGCACGATGCTCGCGGCCCATGCCACGCGCTCATACCACTGCCAGGACTGGGCCTGTGGCGCGGGGCTTGTGACAATGATCTGCGGTTGCTGCGTGGCCACGTTGTCTGTCTGCGCGGACGACTCCTGCGGCTGCGCGACGGGCGCGGCGGGCGGTACGGTTTGCTTCGCCGTGGATGGAGTGGAGGACGTGGCTGCGGCAGAATGGACACCCGAGACGGCCGGCTTGGCGCCGGGCGTGGGGCTTGCTGGTTGTTGCCCGACAATTTGCGAGGCTGTACACGCACAAACCACTAGCGTGACAGCAAACAACACTCGCCTCATCCTCATGATGAAAGAACTATATCAGCTTGGCTGTACGCAAAAGGCACGGAGGTAACTGGATAGATAGCCCGAAAATGAAATCCGCGCGCCGTTGTTTGAGCCGAACCGCGCGCGGAAGTCCAATTGCAAAAAATTGAAGGATCGAATCAGGCGGATGCGGAGCCGAGGTGTTCCTGTTCGAAGACAGCGTCTGGTTCTGACAGTCGAATCAGACGGTGGAGATATGCACGAGAGATGCCAAGACTGCGTGCCGCAAGCGTCTTGTTCCCGTGGTTTTCGCGAACAGCATCCATGGCGAGCTTGATTTTGTAATCGCGCAACTGCCGCTCAAACGATCCCTCAGGGTTGTACTCGCTAATATCGATGATTTTGTCGGAAGGCACCTGGATCGGAAGATCCTCAGCGCGCAGGGTGGACCCCGGCGCAAGGATGATCGCGCGCTGGATGGTGTTTTCAAGTTCACGCACATTTCCGGGCCATGAGTAGCTCAGTAGCATCGACATGGCTTCCGGGTCGATGGCTTCCATCGGTTTCTGGAAGACCCGCGAATAGTGCTTGAGATAGTGCGTGGCAATCTGCGGAATGTCCTCTGTGTGTTCGGCAAGCGATGGAGAGACAATTCGCATGACGTTGATGCGGTAATAAAGATCCTGGCGGAACTTGCCTTCCTCAACCAGTTTGCCGAGATCCTGGTGGGTAGCGAAAATGAGGCGCGCGCGCAAGGGAATCAGCCGGTTGCTTCCCAGACGGCTGAACTCCATCTGCTGCAGAACGCGCAACAATTTGACCTGCGTGTAGAGGCTCAGATCACCAATCTCGTCGAGAAACAATGTGCCGTCACGAGCCTGCTCAAAGTATCCTTCCCGCGCGCCTACGGTACCAGTAAAGGCTCCTTTTTCGTGGCCGAAAAGTTCTGCCTCGATGAGCGTTTCCGGAATAGCGCCACAGGAGACGGCGACAAAGGGCTTGTCCGCGCGCGAGCCGAGGTTATGGACGGCGCGCGCAATCAGCTCCTTGCCAGTTCCGCTCTCTCCATTGATGAGCACGGTCGCGTTGAGGCTGGAAACTCTGCGGACGAGCTGATACACCTGCTGCATCTGCGGGCTGGAACCGATAAGGCGGTCACAGCTTCCTGAGTCTTCCAGTTGCTGGTGGACATTTTCCAACTGCCGCCGAAGATTGGAGTGCTCGTGAGCTCTGTAGAGGATAGCCTTCAGTTCGCGGATTGATGGCGGCCTGCGGCAATAGCCGAAGGCGCCCATGCGCACCAGTTCCAGGGCCGTGCCGCGCAGAATGTCATCCGCCATGATGAGCGAGGGGAAAGGCTTGGTGACGATACGTCGTGAGCACTCAATACGTAACTTCACGGCGCTGTGATTGGAATTGAGGTCGACGACGATCACATCGCAGGCGCCATTCTGGAATAACTCGTCGATACCATTTTCCTGTGCCAGGCTGACTTGGAACTCACGGCCGAGGGCCGAAGAAAGAATCGGTTGCAGCGTCCCGTCGTCGGTAAGAAGACCAATGCGAATCATTGCGGGTCGTCTCTTTTCAGTGTTTGAAGCTGCCTGGAAGCTTGCCATTGCAGCGTTGCGAGAGTTCTGAGAGAGTTATCCGTGTTGTAGCGCTTTTGCAAGCCTCCGCGCAACCCGGATTTGCACATTCCAGTCCCCCGGTTTTCCGGGCGATGCTCTGGAATCAACATCATGTGAACGTGATTCTTATCGTCTGGATTCCCAGGAGCAATACCACCTTCGTACCATCTCTCCGTTTAAGCGAAGACTTCAAAGTGCGTGAAATGTTGCGCTTGCACGATCTAAATCCAACAAAAATCAACGCGATGTCCGGGCTTCGGGATGACCCGAGAACCTGCTTTCATTCATTACGCGGACAAGTTAAGCCGATAGTAATCGAACAGCCCTCGCCTGGGAAGAGTACGGGGGTTTGATTTCTGATTCCCGGCCTGGCGAACCAATGCGGTAACCCATTTGTCGTATATGCCTTTTCAGTCACACTGTGCGACATTACTGTAGTTGTATGGAGACCTCACCACTCACCCCAGAAGCTGCCCTCGTCGACTCCGCTCCGACCAGCGCGAGCCCAGCGACATCCTCATCCCCGTGGATTCGGCTCTTCAATCGGATTTTCACTCGCAACTTGATGAGCCTTGCAATGCTGGCGGCGATTACTGTGATTTCGTCGGGAGCCCTGCGCGTCCCGGGAGATTTGCTTCATGATCCTGACTTGTGGTGGCACCTTGCGGATGCGCGCATCCTGACTACGACGCACCACTTCATCCGGACGGAGCCGTATTCCTTCACGGTGGCGGGGAATCGGTGGGTGAACCCGGAGTGGGCCTCCGAGCTCGTCTACTGGATTGGTTACAGCACAGTTGGCCTCCGAGGGTTGTATGTCGCCACGTTCCTCGTTCTCTTTTCCAATGTGCTTCTGATCTACTTTCGAAGCTTGTGGCGATCGGGCCATGCGGGTGCAGCATTCTGGGCCACAGGCATCGGCTATTTTCTGATGACAGTGAATGCGGGTCCACGCACGATTGCGGTCGCTTACATCTTGATGTCTCTGGAGATGGTGATCCTGGAAGCTGCGGAACGAGGCAATCTGCGCTGGCTGTGGCTTCTGCCCCTTTTGTTTTGTATCTGGGTCAACTCGCATGGCAGCTGGCTGATCGGGTTAGGCCTCTTCGTTCTCTACATTCTCTGCGGGTGGTTTCCGTTCCGGAAGGGGACTTTCGAGCAGGCTGGATTCTCCAGGGAGGCGCGAACCAAACTACTGTCTGTTCTGGGGGCGAGCGTGGCCGCGCTGATCGTAAATCCTTACGGATGGCGTCTGGTTTGGAATCCCTTTGACATGATGATGTATCAGAAGCTGAACATTCACAATGTGCTGGAATGGCAACCTCTGAATCTGGAAATGCTCGCGGCCAAGATTGGGGTTGGGTGTCTCGGAGCGGTCATCCTGGCCAACTGCCTGCGCAGCCGTAAGTGGTCCATCTTTGAAATGGCGCTGTTCGCTTTTGCCTGGTACTCAGCGTTCGACCATGTACGTTTCCTCTTTATGGCTGCGGTCCTGACGACCCCGATCCTGGCGGTGGAAATGGAGCGCCTGCTCTACCTCGAATCCGATAAGAAGACAATCCCGGTGATGAATATGCTGATGGTGGCCGGGGCCATTGCCTTCATCGTTCATTTCTTCCCGACCGACAAAAGCATGCAGAAAGGCATGAGCGAGACTTTTCCAATGAAGACGATTGCATCGATCCAGCCCTCCTGGCGGACATTGAACGACGATGGACTGGGTGGAATCATGGATCTGGAGGGAAAGCCGACATTCATCGATTCGCGGTTCGACACGTTTGAACATCACGGTGTCTTCAAAGACTTTCTGGATATTGTGTACATTCGAAACACCTATGCGGATCTGGATAAATACCGAATCGATCATGTGCTGGTGAATGCCAAGTCGTCGATCGCCTACATGCTGCTCCACCACCCCGGGTGGAAGTTGGCGCAGACGGAAGGCGCAGGAGACCGCAGCTATGATCTGATCGTCCGCAGCACTGCAGGAAACGCGAATTGCATGCCGGCAACGCAGGGGCAACCTGCGGCGTCGGTCTCTGACACGGGCCGGCATTGAGACCGGTCTCGACTTGAATCGAGCGCGTTGTTTGCGCATGAATGCAACCAGGCGAGGAAAGTGATGCGGAGCTTGCGCAGGCTGCTTCTGGCCGTGCCGGTGGTCTGGCTGGTGGTGTCGCTCGTCTTTCTGCTGATTCACCTTGTTCCCGGCGACCCGGTTCTGCAGATGCTGGGAGATGGAGCGACGCCTGCGGATATTGGCGCGCTGCGGCACGCTTACGGGCTGGACCTGCCGCTTTGGCAGCAATATCTTCGCTACTGGATCGGTGTGCTGCACGGCGATTTGGGAAGCTCAATCCGCCTGCATGATACGGTGGCGCATTTGATTATGGCGCGCTATCCATACACCCTGGTTCTCACGCTGGCGGCACTGGTGCTGGCGTTGCTCCTGGCGCTTCCCGCCGGTATTCTAGCCGCGTTGCAACGCGGCCGCTGGCAGGATCAGCTCCTATCCGTAACCAGCCTCGGCGGGCTCTCCGTGCCCGGACTTGTACTGGGGCCGGTGCTGATTCTGGCGGTCTCGATTCATCTGGGCTGGCTGCCCGTCTCTGGCGCGAGCGGCGGCCAGCGTGGGATTGAGTGGCCATATCTCGTGCTCCCTGCCCTAGCAATGGGCGCTTCTCTGGCGGCAATCCTGACGCGCATGGTTCGCACCACCATGCTGGAGGAACTGGGGCAGGACTACATTCGCACGGCCCGCGCCAAGGGGCTGACCGAAGCCGCGGTGGTTTGCCGCCACGCCCTGCCGAATGCACTGGTTCCCATTCTCACCGTGGTCGGGCTGCAATTTGGAGCTCTGCTGGCCGGTGCGGTGGTGACGGAGACGATCTTCAGTTGGCCGGGGCTGGGGCGGCTTGTGGTGAGCGCCATCTCCAATCGCGATTACGCGCTGGTACAGGGATGTCTCCTCTCGATCGGACTCACTTATGTCCTGGTGAATCTGATGACGGATGCCATCTACGCTTGGGTCAACCCGCGGATGCGCAGGTGAGCGAAGGAATCCCGGAAATAGAGCGGGCCGCGGCTCACGGGGTTGTATTCGGAATTTTCACAATCTCCGGGTGGAGCAGTCCATCCGGGCCGATGGACAGATACCCGATGGTGGCGGGCAAATCAAAGCGGCGCGGGCCGCAGGAGCCCGGATTCATGAAGAGAATGCTCCGATGCCATTCGATAAGGGGCCGGTGAGTGTGACCGAAGAGAACAGCCGAAAACTTTGCTGCCGCAGGACTCAGGTTGAGTGTCGAGCGGTCGTGCAAAAGGTAGAGGTAGTGCCCTTCAAAGAAAAGGACATCGGTTTCCGGCAATTTGCTGCAGAGACCAGTGCGATCAACATTGCCGCGAACCGCGTGGACCGGAGCGATTCGTCGCAGGGCTTTGAGAATGGCGGCATCGCCGACGTCGCCCAGGTGTAGTATTCGCTCGACTCCGGCGAGGAGGGGCGGAACCTCAGGACGGAGCAGGCCGTGGGTGTCGCTGAGGACACCCCACTTCATCGGCTAAAGCTCAGCAGTTGTGTCAGCCTCGTGAGCGGGCTGCGTTTCGGCGCTTCCCATGGACGGGCAAAGGGGTCAAGGATCTGGCGAAGGGCGCCTGGTCTTGCCAAATCTTCCAAAGCCATGCAATAAATGCCGGTCCAGTTTCTTTGCCAGCGCCAGCCTTTGCCAATCACGCGCGAATTCTTTTCAATGTGTGCTGTTGCGTGCTCTGCCGAAAGAGGCTGGACGCAATGGGGGCAACGTGGTGAAGCGTTAGCGCGGAAACTGCCGCCGCATGGGCACGAGGCCAGGAGCGGTTCCCACGCTTCTTCAATCACCTGGTAGTTGCCGCTGGAGGGTGGCATGGTCGCCGGGAAGAAGCGCCTGTATGAGCAGGTTGCCAGCATGCCGCACGTGTCGCAGTATGCGTAGGCAGACTCTCCAAATCCGGAGTGCCACAATGAGTAGCGATAGTTGCGCGAGCAGTGTTCACAATCCCCTGCGTACAACTTATTCATGATTTCATCATATCCCGAGTTCCAAGCGGGTTCGTGGGTCGAGTTGGTCGCGCAAAGCGTCGCCAAGAAGGTTGAAACCGAGCACGGAAGACGCTACGGCGCAGGCTGGGAAGAGGACGAGGTGGGGCGAGTCGAAGAGATGAAGACGCGCGTCGTTGAGCATGGCGCCCCAACTGGGAGCGGGTGCGGGAATGCCGAGACCGAGAAAGGAAAGAGTGGCTTCAGCCAGAATAACTCCCGCCATTCCAATAGTTGCCTGCACCAGGACAGGCTGAATGACGTTGGGAAGAATGTGTCGAAAGAAGATTCGCGGGCCGCTGGCGCCGAGCGCCCTTGCGGCATCAACATACTCGCGCTCGCGCACGGCGAGGACCTGTGCGCGGACCAGGCGCGCGTATCCTGCCCACCCTCCGATGGCCAATGCGAGAACCAGATTAGTAAACCCCGCGCCGAGAAAAGCTGCGAATGCGATGGCGAGCAGGATGCCCGGCAGGGCGAGAAATGTATTCATCGCAAAGGTTGTGAGCGCGGTGTCAACCCATCCGCCGAGATAGCCGGCAAGACCGCCGATGGCGAGGCCCAGGGCTAGCGATATCGAAACGACGCTGACAGAAACTGCCAGCGAAATCCGCGCGCCCCAGACCAGGCGCGAGAAACTATCGCGGCCTAGCTCGTCGGTACCGGCCCAATGCGTACTGCTCGGGCCTTCGAGACGATGGAGGAGATCAATCTTCGCAGGATTGTAAGGGGCGATCCAAGGCGCTGCGATTCCGGCCAGGACAAAGCTCCCGAGCAGAATCATTCCGGCCAGCACAAGCGGCTGCCGTTTCAATCTTCGAGCAAGGGCCTCGAATCGTCGAGATGGAAGTTGGGCCATGGACACAGAAAGAATACCGCGACAGTCGCGCAGAAGTCGGGTTCAATAAGACATGCGCACTTTTCATTTTGCAATTGGAGTATTGTTGTGGACGGCCGTTGCCCTGGGAAGTGCTGCGGCACAATCCCGATACGATTCGCAGCAGAGGAACAGCGACGGCATGCGCGAGGCCGGAGAGCAGCTGCTTGCCCTGGCAAACCAGGCGCGCGCCGAACACGGAGCGCCGCCGCTTGAGTGGGACGGTAACCTGGCACAAGCGGCGCGGCAGCACTGCTTGCGCATGGCAGCCGAAGGTCCGATCGCGCACCGGTACGCAGGGGAGCCGGATGTATCCGAGCGCGCCGGCCAGGCCGGAGCGCATTTCAGCTTAATTGAAGAGAACGTCGCCGTCGGTCCATCCGCTGGTGAGATTCACGACGAGTGGATGCACTCGCCAGGACATCGCAGGAATTTGCTGAATCCGGCGGTGAACCGCGTGGGCATTGCCGTGGTGGCGGCGCGCGGCACTCTCTACGCGGTTGCCGATTATGACCGTGGAGTACAGGCGCTGAGCCTTGGAGAGGTGGAGGGGCGTGTGGCGCAGATGCTGCAACCCAGCGGTATCGCGATTCTGAGCCAACACGCAGTGGCGCGCGCAGCTTGCAGAATGGATGACGGTCTTCCGCGACTGGATGCCGAGGGAATGCCGCATTTCATCATGCGCTGGCAGGACTCTGATCTGACGAGGCTGCCGCAGGCGCTGAGGCAAAAGATGGCGACCGGCGCCTATCGCCGCGCAGAGGTGGGAAGCTGTTCTGCGCAGGGTTTGCAGGGAACCTTCACGGCCTATCGAGTTGCAGTTCTGCTTTACTGATCTCGATGGGGCAAGTGAGAATCAGCCGAAATTCTGATGGCTCTTCCAGAGTTGTGCCCATGATTCGCGGGGCGGGCCACAAACAAAGATGTCGGGATGATAGACGCTCTCTTCGTTGCGAATGCCTTCAGCATTGCCGTCATGGCCGGCCCAGCGGCAGGCAGTGAAGATGGAGTTGGCCTGGTCCTGCGTGAGGCCGATGACGATGAGCGTTGTGGGAGGAGGCGTGGGATAGCCCCGCAACCATTCGGAGTTGGTGGTACCGATGGGCGCGGGAAGCCCGTACTCTGGGCCCAGCACATCAATCGCGCCGTATTCACCGTAATTCGCTGTTGTGATGCCGAGGTGTGCCCGCTGCTCGGGCGTGAGTGAGTCGCGGATACTTGCGACCGTGTGGACGAGTTGGTGCCAGCCGAATTCCTCACGCAGATCGCTGTTGTGGCGCAGAGCGAAATCGCGCAATGGGCCGGAAGCTGCGAGCGGCACAATCAGCATGATGATGTACGCTCCGATGGAGACGACCCCCGCAAAGTAGATGGTTGCGAGGCTGCGACGGCCAAGCTTGGGCAGACTCAGGAGCCATCGCTCCGCTGTCGCCGCACCCATGGCAATCAGCATGGGGTACACAGGCGCGACATAGTAAAAGCGGCCTTTGTCCAGATAAAAAAATACCACCGGCACAAGATACATCCAGCCCAGCATGCGATAACTGCGGCTGCGAAAGAATGCGATCAGGCCGGTAATCCAGAGGGGGATGGAGAAGAGATTTGCGCCGTAGAGGAACTGTTTGACGAGGAAGCCATCTGCACGTCCGCCCCTGACATCCCGCATGTGGATGTGCTGGAGAAAGCGGTAGCAGACGAATTCGTGCTGCATCAGCCAGACGAAATTCGGCAGGAAGATGAGGAGCGCGAGAGCCACCCCTGCCCAGAACCAGCCACTGCGCAGTTGGCTGCGCGCCGAGGAGAAGAGAAGTCCTGCCACCAGGCCCGCGATGAAAAAGACGATTGAGTATTTGGTTTCAAGGCCCAGCCCCAGGAAAGCGCCCACAGCGAGCCACCAGCGCGCATCGCCTGTTGTGAGAAGGCGCACCACCGCCCAGGCCGTAAGCACCCACCAGAGAAAGTCAAAACTGGTGTACTGAAACTCGGTGCCGCTGAAGAGCGGCAACGGCGAGAGCGCAACGGAAAGCGCTGCGGCAAACTGGGCAAGCCGGCCACCACCCAGGTCTCGCGCCATCAGGCCGCTGATCACGATGATCACCGCCTGCGCCAGGACAGAGAACAGGCGCAACCCCACCATGGATAAGCCGAAAAGGGCCAACGCGAGGTGCTCGACGAACGGCGTGAGCGGGGGATACGCAACGAAGCCCCAGGCCATTTGGCGCGCATCGCTCAGGAACTGCAACTCGTCTCGATGGAAGCCGTATCGTCCATTCGTTGCGATGTGCAGAAGAGCAACCGCTCCAGCGAGCGCGAGAAGGCGAAGCAGATCCTGGCGCGCGCTGGGACTGTGAATGAGTTGGTCCCGGTCTTCTTCGAGCATTTGACCTCCGCGTCCAGAGAGACTCTACGCGGAATGCAGCGCTCCGGTTCCCTGGCGACGTTCAAACGGCTGTGGCACTCGTACCGAAGCCATGCCGGCTGCGGTTGCAGCCTCGATACCCATGTCAGTATCTTCGAAGACGAGACAGGATGCCGGTGGCACGCCCAGCCGCTTGGCGGCAAGCAAAAAGGCATCCGGCGCAGGCTTCCCATTTTTATAGTCCTCCGCGCAGACGAGCGTATCGAACTTGTCGAGCAGGCTCAGCGCCGAGAGCGATCCCACAACAGAACTCCGGCGGCTTCCGGAGACGACTGCCAGGGGAATGCGGCCATGTTGAGCCTCGATATGCGCGACGACTTCGTCGATGGCCTGTAATTGCGGCAATTGGTCATGGTACAGGGCCTCCTTGCGGTGGGCCACGGCATCCACAGGCATGTTGAGGCCGTGCATATCATTCAGAGACGCGATGATATCGCGGACCGGCCGGCCGCCCCATGCATAGAAAAGCTCTTCTTCGAAGGTGCAATTCCACTCGGCAAGAGCCTTCTTCCACGCGACATAATGCAGGGGCATTGAGTCCACGATGGTGCCATCGCAGTCGAAGAGGTAGGCGCGAAAGTTGCCTTGAGGAATCGGTAGTTTCATTGGGGGAAAGACGGGCTCCTTGTTGGTGGGTTTACGAGCAGAAAGTCAGCCGGCGTGTGCCGTCGTGGTTTCGTCCACTTCCGCTGGGCCGCCTTCGCCGGGCTTGGTGGGCTCCATGCGAAGCGCGTTGTTGAAGCGGTTGAAGTAATTGAAGAGGCCGATTGCGCAAAGTAGCTCCACTACTTCGCCTTCGGAGTAGTAGCGGCGCAGTTCGGCGAATTGCTCGTCGGTGACGGCGTGGGCATCGCGCGTGACGGTCTCAGCAAGGCGCAACGCAGCCTTCTCGGCAGGCGTAAAATCCTGGCGCTGCTGCCACTCGGCCAGATGCGCAAGCTGGTCATCGCTCCAGCCCAGGCTGCGGGCCAGAATGGTATGGCTGGCCAGACAATATGGTGTGTCATTGACCTGGCTGGTCCGCACGATGATAAGCTCCTTCAGCTTGGTGGAGACCGTGCCGGTATTCAGCACCGCGCCAAAGTGCGCCTGCATAGTGGCGAAGATTTCAGGCCGGTGCGCCATGACGCGAAACATGTTAGGGACATTGCCGCGCTGGGCAAAGACCTTGTTAAAGAGCTCAGAGATCTCAGGTGCCACTTCGCTGCGGTCTCGGCGTGAGATGCGGGACACGGGGCCTCCTCATTCGGACTCGCTGCCTTTATCCTAACTTTGCGGCGGGATTCGCGCACGCCCAAGGGCCATTTTGACTCCATCGGCGGGGTTTGATAACTTGAAGAAGAACAATCCAGCGCCAGACACTCCTCAGTAGCTCAATGGCAGAGCATTCGGCTGTTAACCGAAGGGTTGTAGGTTCGAGTCCTACCTGAGGAGCCAATCTTTTCAAGCACTTACAGCAACTCCTTCCAAGGCCTTCGCCGAACTTCGCCGAACTTCATCAAGACCCCTCAAATTTCTTCCCTTCGCACTCATTTCATCCGTCGTCGCGCTCCAATTGCCGAGGACTGCTGCCGTGCGTGAATTCGCCGCCGCCAGAACGCTCTGCTCGATGCTCTGAACATAGACATCCCCTGTCGTGCGGATGCTGGCGTGGCGCAACATGCTCTGCGTGTCCTTCAGCGTGCCGTGGCTCTGCATGTCGGTTCCGAGCGTACGCCGCATCACCTGAAACGTCACCAGACGGTCGGGGATGCCGAGCCGCCGGGAGATGGGCCGGATTCGCCAGGTCAGGAAGTTCTTCCCCCAACGCGGCACCGCCTGCCCTTTCCGCTCGCCCCGTCCGAAGGTTGGGAACATCAACGCCTCCGGGGACGGGTCCACACAAAGCCGATGCCATGCCTCGATCACCGGTCGAA
>JAJYAE010000256.1 GCA_021779695.1 Acidobacteriota bacterium
GAGGGCGCTATCACACAAGGAATCTCTTCTGGTTTGCTGCACTGGATCAGGCGCAGCGCACAGATCCGGGTGTATCCATGGTGCGACACCCGGAGAACTTCTTTGCCCAGCCAACCAATGATTCAATGCAGGTGTTGAGCGCGCGGCTTGGACTGAGCAGCGCTGATCCCGTTGTGGCAGGCGTAGCCGCCTTTACGCCCATGTTGCAGTCCCTTGCCGGGCTGCTCGGGCCGGCCGCGCGATCGTCGTCGCAATGGACTGGGTTTTTCCGCGGCGACGGGCAGGCCAACGAGCGCAACCATCTGACCGTGGAGGGAACAGATTCGCAGCGGGATGCGCCGGGTGGTGGCATGACGCGGACTTCCGAAATGTTCGGCAGCTACAGCTATGGCTCAAGCGCCACCACCGAGCAATGGGTGTTGGGCCGGTGGGAATCCTTTCTCACGCGCAACCTGCTTCTTGTGACTCAGGGATCCTATGGCCATCAAAATCAGACTATGCCTGCGGAGTCGCCGTCTTCTTTTGAGAAGACAATGAACATCAATGCATGGAATCAGCTTCCGCAGATTCGGGTGGACTCGCGCTACGGCTTCACCATCGGCAATCCGTCGCGCTTTGGGCCGGGAAGCTATCCAGACGAGCATCTGTATCAGGAGCAGGAGCAACTAAACTGGGTGCGTGGGCCCTTGCTATTGAAGGCGGGCTTCCAACTGAGCCACAACACTGACGCCACCACGCTTCTGCGCAATCAGACTGGTACCTACGACTATTACAGTCTCGATAACTTCGCATCGGACGCGCTGGCGTTTGCGGCTTTCGGCATCGGCGGACAACTGAATCCCATGAATCAACACAACTGCGATCAGACGGGGCGCGTCTGGCGCGATTCGGCAGGAGATCTGCGTGGTCTGGGGTACCTGCCCTGCTACACCTACTATTCGCAGACGATGGGTCCCAGCAACTGGTGGCTCAGCACGAACGACTGGGCCAGTTATGTTACCGCTCAGTGGCAGCCAAGGAAGAATCTGGCACTGACGTGGGCCATGCGATGGGAGCGTCAGCAAATGCCACCGGTGATCGCGCGGCTCAAGAATCCCGATTTACCTCTGACTGAAACAGTTCCCAGCCTCGGCAACCAATGGGGGCCGCGCGTGGGCCTTGCCTGGGGGATGGAGAAGAGCCACTTGCCGGTGCTGCGATTGGGATACGGCATGTACTACGGCCGAACGCCAAATCTGACCATTGAAAGCACGCTCACCCAGACCGGTTCACCCAAAGGCGATCTCTATTTCTTCATGCGTCCGACGGATAATCTTGCTTCGGGCGGAGCGCCGCCTTTCCCATATGTTCTGGCGGGTGAGCCATCAAGCGTTGTGATGCCGAGCGCCGTCGAGTTTTCGCCGACCTTTCGGAATGGACAAGTACATCAGGCGCAGGCGACCGTCGAGGAGGATTTGCCGGGACGCGTGTTGATTGATGCCAGTGCGGAGTTCAGCCTCGCACGCCACTTGCCCGTCACCACGGACGCCAATATTGATCCCGCCGCCAATCCCAGAACCATTACGTATGCTGTCGTGGATGGCAATGGATCCGGGCCATTGAAGACATCGCAGATCACAGTGCCCTTCTTTGCATCCTGGCCGTCCGCAAGCTCGCCGACTGGCTTTGCGGGAAGGCTCAATCCGCACTATCAACAGGTCACTGAGATATGGAGCCGTGCCAACTCGACTTATGAGGCTGCGGTCCTGAGCGCTTCCCGCTATTCGTTGAGCGGGTTGGCCGTTCACGTGCGTTACACCTACGCACATGCGATGGACTGGAATCCCAGCGAAAGCGTATGGGACTACGGAAGCAGTATCTTCGATCCGGGTAACTTCCGCGCCGAATATGGCAACAGCAGTCTCGACGTCCGTCACAGTGCATCGGTGAGTCTGGTGTGGCAGCCGCGCTGGAGGGTCCAGGGCCGCGCCGCGACATGGGAAAGCGGTTGGCTCATTTCAGGAATCGGATATATTCACAGCGGGCTTCCCTTTTCCATGCGAACCGCTGGGTCACTTGCTAAGGAGTTTGATACAACAGGCACGGCAATCGTGGGACTGGCGCCAGGCATGAATGGATACGGCGGTAACAATTTAGTGTATGGCGTCGGACGGAATACGTATCGCTATCCGGGCGCATGGAAGGCTGACTTGCATCTGAGCAAACGCTTCCAGCTTGGCGAGATGCAACAGTTGGAGTTGCTCGCCGAGACTTTCAATCTTTTCAATCACCAAAATGTAACAGAGCTGGAAACGGTCGGCTATACCATTCGGTCGGGCACCACCAATGGAGCGCTGCCGTCCCTCAACTTCCTGACCGGCTTGAAGACCGGGCAGACGGAATTTGGCGCGCCCTTGAACATCAATGCAACCAATTTCTATCGCGAAAGGCAGTTGCAGTTTGGCCTGCGGATGCACTTTTAATCGTGCCCTCCCATGCCGCACAAGATTTCCGATGTGACATCTCTTCCATTCAGATGGAAGCACGTTGCGCCGTCGATGTCGGTTGAGTAGGTGCGAACATGCGCTGACTGTAGCGCGGCAAGTACCTCTTCCTTTGGATGACCGTATCGATTGTTCAGTCCGCAGGAGATGACGGCCCACTTCGGTGCAACACGCGCCAGGAAAGCCGGTGTAGTGGAGCTTGTGCTGCCATGATGCCCCACCTTTAAAAGCGTGCTTTGAAGTCCGGCCTCGTTCAGCATCTGCTGCTCAACCGGTGCCTCTGCGTCCCCTTCAAGCAATACCGATGTCGCTCCATATGCCACATGAAGCACCATCGAGTCGTTGTTCTCTGGCTCGTCTCCGGGCGTGTAATCCATACTCGGCGCCAAAACGTGCACCTGAACCTCGCCGAGAACTGTCCGGTCGCCTGCATGCATGGCATGGACTGGAATCCCTAGAGAGGCTGCCTCAGACAGCAGAGCGTCGTAGTCGGAGACATGAGGATTGTTTCCAACCCAAAGAGTATCCGGATGAAAGTTGCGCAGAATCGCAGGCAGGCCACCCATGTGATCGGAGTGCGCATGCGTCAAAGCGACAACATCCAGATGACGGATCCCGCGCGACCACAGAACAGGCGAGACCACTTCCTCGCCTACATCAAAATTAGGTGCGGATGTCCGTGGTCCACCCCCAATTCCGCCGCCATCTACAAGGAGAGTCCTTCCATCGGGCGTGATCAGCAGAATGGAATCACCCTGACCCACATCGATTGCCTCAACGAGCAGTGAGTCGCGAGGGTGGTCAAGAGGCCGCGGAAGAACGGCGGTCCCGGCCGCGAGCAGCAATGCGATCCACGCCGCTGGACGCAGCCATCGGATCTCCGTGCGATTGGCCTGCAAGGCAAGACCCACCGTGGCTGCAATCAGGAAGGCAAACATGAGAATCTGCCAAACCAACGGAGTCGGTATGCGGAAATCTCCAAGGGAGAATGACCCAAACAGATGAACGAATCCGACGCTCACATGGAGAATTAAAGCTGCAACGCTCGCAGGGAGCACTGCGCCTGCAGGCCAGACCAGCAGCACCGCAAGAGTAAGAAGCGCGACGGGCACAAGCAGCGTGAGAAGCGGAAGAATGAGCAGATTCACCGGTAGCGCAAAGATGGTGACGCGATGGAAATCGACTGCCATGGGCATCGTCATTGCCAGTTCGACAACGAATGAGACCACTCCTGCCTCCACAATGCGCAAAAGAATCTGCACACCCCAGGGGAAGATACGCCATGCCGCAGTGGACGAAATTGCCCACTCAATTCTCTTTGCAAGCATGCGCAGCGTGACGCGGAACTGCGCAAGTCGCGGCGGCAACTTGACGTCAAGCGCGACCAGGCGAAGTTGACCCGCTGCAATGACGTAGGGATGCACAGTGTGTTGCAAAAGTGGGACCGCAATGCCCGCGATAGCAACGACTGCGAGAAGCGTCATTTGCATTCCTGTATCGAAGAGGCTGTTCGGGCTCGCGACCAGAAGACCGAGCGCTGCAAATCCGAGAGAGTTCAGCACGTCAACTTCTCTGTAGAGAAGTCGGCCAACGAGATAGATCACGACCATCCAAAGCGACCGCTGCACGGGGATGCCAAAACCAGTAAAGATTGCATACCCAATGGAGACACCCATCGTGACGAGTGTTGTCAGGAGTTCAGGGCTAGCGAAGAGGCGCAAAATCCAGACAGTGAAGCCTGCAACAATGGCAAGATGCAGGCCTGAGACAACGAGCATGTGAAATGAGCCTGTCCGCTCGAAGCCAATGCGCAGGTTGTGCGAAAGAAAGGTGCGGTCCCCCGTGGTCATCGCAGCCAGCATGACGGCATCATCCGGGCTCAATCTCAGGGGGAGCGGCAGGCCTTGCATCGAAGTGGTAAGGCTCATCACGCGCATCGTGAGCGTATGTTGCAAAGCAGCGATTCGGCAGGGCCAGAGGGCATGCTTCACAGCGCCCGCGACAATCACTTGATTGGCTTGCACAGACGAAGACGCGGTGATGCCTTGATCGAGAAGATAATCCCGACGGCTCCAAACACCGGGATCCCGGTAAACAGGAGGGGGAAGCAAGCGCGCATCCAGGCGAATCTGCTCTCCGCATTGGAAAGGCGGTATGTTCTGCGACCCCTGCGGCCAGCGGACCGTGATACGAATCGTCCCGCCGATGGACTTCTGCTCGTCCACCTCGTCAGTCACCTGCTCGATGCTCGCCACCTTCAGGTCGATGCGCTGCGTTGGCCCTTCGGCCTCGCCCGCAGCGGCCTCATCAGCTTCTCGCATATCTATTGGGCCGGCTGCCACGACCTCGCCTTCCACGGTTCGAAGTAGATTGTCAGAGAGTGCCAGGATTCCCTGCGAGGGAGCCGGTTGTGGCTGCATTTCAGCACTCCACGCTCCAAGCAAACACCAAAGTAGAGCCAAGGGAAGCCATGCAATGCGAAGGGCCTTGATTCCCGCCACGCAGGCAATCAAAATCAAGAGCAACACAGCAACAAGCAGGTAGCCTGTGCGAAGCCAAACTAAATGAGCCGCGCCGATGCCAAGAGCAAAAAGCCAGGCTGCGTGAAACAGCGGAAGCGCACCCGCGGGCGTGTGAGCACGGCCAGCGAGCGGCGAGGCCAATGGGGCGGACACTGTGGACATTGTGGCGCGACGAAGCTCTACAGGAAAGCCTAACAGGATCGGCGCAGATGGATCAGCGTCTCCAGATGCATGGTCTGCGGAAAGAGATCAATCATTGTGACCGACTTAACACAATAGCCTGAAGCTACAAGAGCTTTCAGGTCACGGGCCAGTGTTGCAGGATCGCAGGAGACATACAGGACGGACGGCGCAGCCACGTCGCCAAGAATCGATGTCGCCTCTGAGCCGAGCCCGCTGCGCGGTGGATCCAGGACGATGAGATCGGGCTGGCGGTCCTTCCTATTTTGACGCAGGAAATCCAGGGTATCGGCATGGACTGCTTCGCCACATGTTCCGCGCAGGTTCTCCCGAAGGCTGGTCAGCGAAGTGGCGGAAGACTCCACCGCAACCACCCGCTTGAAACTGCGTGTGAGTGGAAGCGCAAAAAGGCCCACCCCGGCATAGAGATCCCACGCAGATGTTCCGCTGGTTTGTTGGGTGACAGCCTGCACGAGTGAATCGACAAGCCAGCGATTCACCTGGAAGAAAGCGCCATGGGCCACGTGATAGGCATTGCCCCCCGCGTGATAAGTGAGTGCGTCTGAACCCCACCGATCGAGTGTGCGCGGCTTATTTGCGCCCGGCATATCGAGAACCAACTGGACTCCCATCAGTTCCGGAATGCCTTCGGCCACGGTTTTGGCCAACTCGGCGAAGGGCGTTCGAACTGTGTTAGGAATTGCCACCTCTGCCAGCAGTTCTGTTTCCGTGGTGTTGCAGAACAGTGTAAGTTCCACGCCTTGCGCAGGTCCCCCACGGCGCCGTAACTCTTCCGCAAGGGTGGTTGCTGTTCGCATTAGCAATGGGGCGGCAATGACACATTGATCGACCGGAACCACCGCATGAGACTGCCTGCTGCGATAGCCTGGTTTCCCTGACTTGTCGAGGATCAGGCGAATCCGATTCCGATAATGCCACGGGTCTGCTGCCAATACATCGATCTTGCAATCGACGCGAATGCCGGCCCGCTCAAGCGTCTCCCGTAAGATCTCCTGCTTCCAGCCGAGTTGCGTCTCGTAGGCTGCATGCTGATACTGACATCCTCCGCAAAATCCAAAGTGCGGACAAAGAGGGAGCATCCTTTGCGGCGCCGACTCAATCACCTTTTCGATCTCAGCCTTTGCGTAGCTGCGCTTGTCTTCAGTGATCCGAAGCTGGACCTGCTCACCGGGTATCGTCAACGGAACAAAAATCGCCTTGCCGTCAACACGCGC
>JAJYAE010000257.1 GCA_021779695.1 Acidobacteriota bacterium
GCCAGCAGAACCAGCGCTCCCCGGTCCGATCCCTTCCGCCCCATCTTCCACTTGGTTTCCAGATCGTCCGCAAAATCCGCCGCGTCGTCGCCGCCCAGGTTGTGCACCGTCACAATCGCGAGCTGTGCATTGGCCGCCGAGTGGTCCAGTTGCGCACACAGGCTGTCCAGTTGCGCAACCGCCTCAGGCGAAAGCACATGCGCATAGTCGCTCACATAATCCGTGGGTTGCGGAAGATCCTTCACCTGCTCGGCCCGCGCGCTGGGGCCCAAAAGGCCCGCCCAGCCCGCCGCAAGCAGCAGAAGTCCGCCAAAGAACATGCGGTGAAAAGCTTTCATCGCACTCCATTGTACGTGGCTCCCCATCAAAAAGTTCCAGCTGGCAACCCTTGCCCAACGGCCCACATCCCTGCAAAATTCGAAGGTCCTGCGTGTGCGCGTCAGAAATGTGGCGGCTGATGCCTGTCTCCCGGTTGCGTCTTTCGCTTGAATCCGCTTGCCTTGAGCTCACTCTGGCTCTTGCCTGGGGTTAGTCTGGTCGCGGCGTCGGAAGCTCCGCTTCGTGGTCGTACACACTCCCGCCGCCCGGCTAGGGGCCCTGGTCGATTCCTTCGCCATCAGCGCCGTCTGCAACTCCTCCCGGCTCTCCTCCAACTGCTGAAGCGGTCCACCCGCGCTCCGTCCAGCTTCAAGCAGCCTTCCCTACGCCAGCCTCTCCTCAAAAAACACAAGAGGCGACCCACATAGGATCGCCTCCATCGCAGAACGAGAGCCTCATTAATCGCTACCTCCGTCCCCACCGCCATGACCGCCCGCCACAGGCGGCCCTCCCGGTGCGGAGGGCCCTGCAATCGCCGACGCAAGCTGCGACGTCGCCGCACTGTACACCCCTCCAATTGACTTCGCCATCTGCATTGAGGACGCCACAATTCCAAGCGCAATGATATGGATCAGCAGGGCATACTCAATCAGATCCTGGCCTTCTTCCGTTCTGAAGGCGCTCTTGATCCGACGCATCACCTTCACAATCAAAGAGTCCATCACAAACCCTCTCTAAGCCATTCCAATTCCGCAGCGGCCCGCACATCTGGGTTCACCCTTCCATGCCGCAGCCGATCACAATGAAGAAGCACCCGCCACGCTTCTCCTGCAACTATCCGAAGTATTCTCCCTATTCCCCTTGCTGGGAATACCGCCAACGTATCGGGCTTTGCTGCTTTGGTACCGTCTGCCAAAGTGACCATGGCATCCAGCCCGTGTCCTTGCAGGGTGATGCCCGTACTCGCTCCCTGCGCTCAAACCTCAGGCGCCATCAGTGGCTCGGCTGTTCGGAGCTTTCCGGAAAGCGTCTCGTCTCCAGGGCTCTCTTGAATGCACAAGGTGGTTTGTCGGCGCACCGTTGCGATCTCAGCTCCGACCGAAAGCGTGCTGATTTAAGGGTTCCATCGACGATTGCCTGTCTGCCGCCAAATCCGATGCCGACCTCCCGAATCAGCTTCAGGGTCAACCAAGGGCGGCGCAGGACCTCTTCCTGTCCTTCGACAAAGACCGCCCCCATTCGACTTGAAGAGCAGTGCCTCAACTCAGCGCCGCGACTGACACCTCGCATCCTTCAGCCGGTCAGATGCCACGGGCAAACCCCGGCAGTGAAGAAACCTGTCAAGCCGCCAGCCCCGCCCGCGCGCGCCAATCCCTTCATTCCATTGCAGAAAAAACTTTGCGCAGCTTTGCACTCTGATTTCCTTAAAAGCGCACAATAATACATAAGCCTGAGAACCGAGCCCTTACCGGCCCGCGTCTCGGGCCTTTTCATTTCCAGGAGACCCGCGCCATGCCAACAACCTTCACATCTGGTCCGATGTCCGTCCCAGTCCGTACCCTCGGTTCAAGATGTCAGGGATCCGACCGGTCCGTACCCACGCCACCCCCCTACCCCCCTAAATTTATTTGCACTTTTCCACATTTTCTTTGCATGTTTTTGCCGTACCAGATTCGTCTTATCTTCGCTTTTTAGTTTTCCAAGTCGCCACTGCCCAGCCTCTACACTAAGGAAGTCATGTCCGATCTGATCGCACCCATCGCCCGCAAGCACCACACCGAACAGCAACTCCACGGCATCACTCTGACCGACGACTACGCCTGGCTCCGCCAGAAAGACGATCCCGCCGTCACCGAGTACCTTGACGCAGAGAATGCCTACGCGGAGGCAAACCTCGCCCCGCTCGCATCGCTTCGCGAAGACCTCTACCGCGAGATGCTCAGCCACATCCAGCAAACCGATGTCTCCGTGCCGTACTTCGACGACGGCTACTGGTACCACACCCGCACGCAGGAAGGCCTCCAGTACGCCATCCTCTGCCGCCGTCCCGGCACCGCGGCGGAGCGCCCCGGCGACTCCACTCCTGAAGAGATCGTCCTCGACGGCAACCAGCTCGCCGAAGGGCACGCCTTCTTCGCCATCGGAGACGTCTCCATCCCCGACGACGGCCGCTGGGTTGCCTACACCACAGACACCACCGGCTTCCGCCAGTACACCCTCCGCATCAAAGACATGACCACCGGCGAAACCCTCCCCGGCGTCGTCGAGCGCGTCGGCTCCGTTGTCTGGGCGGCCGACAATCGCACCCTCTTCTACACCGTTGAAGACGAAGTCCAGAAGCGCCAGTACCAGCTCTGGCGGCACACGCTCGGCACGCCGCACGCGCAGGACGTGCTTGTCTACCAGGATGAAGATGAGCGCTTCAATCTTGGTGTGGGCCGCACGCGCGACGGCATGTACCTGATTCTCGAATCCTCCAGCCACATCACCACGGAGGCGCATTTCCTCCGCGCCGACGACCCCACCAGCGCCTTCCAACTCATCGCGCCTCGCCGCGACGATCACGAATACTCCGTTGATCACCGCAACGGCCGCTGGTACATCCGCACCAACGACAAGGGCCGCAACTTCCGCCTTGTCACCGCTCCGGAAAATGCTCCGGACGAAGCCAACTGGACCGAGCTTTTGCCCCACCGCGAGCAGATCATGCTCGAAGACATTGATCTATTTGCCGGCTTCTTCATCGCCTGCGAGCGCGAGGCAGGCCTGCCGCGCCTGCGCCTCTGGCACTTCGCGGGCGAAGGCCCCGCCGCCACGCCCTCCGGAGAAATCGCCTTTCCTGAGCCGGCCTACTCCGCCAGCCCGCATATCAACCGCGTCTTCGACACAACGACCTTCCGCTACGCCTATCAGTCGCTCGTCTCGCCCAACTCTGTGTACGAGTACGACCTCGCCAGCGGCGGGTCCACGCTGCTCAAGCAGGTTGAGATTCCGGGCGGCTTCGATCGCGCCCTCTATCAAAGCGAGCGCATTCAAGCCACCGCGCCCGACGGCGTGCAGGTGCCTGTCTCCATCGTCTACCGCAAAGACAAGCGCACGCCCGGCAGGAACCCGCTGTACGTCTACGGCTACGGCTCCTACGGTTACGCTTTGCCGCTCGGCTTCAACTCCAACCGCCTCGCCCTGCTTGACCGCGGCGTCGTTCTCGCCTACGCGCACATCCGCGGCGGCGGCGATCTGGGCGATCCCTGGCATGACGCGGGCAAGATGCTCGTCAAGCGCAACACCTTCACCGACTTCATCGCCTGCGTCGAGCACCTCACCGCCGCGGGCTACGGCGACCCCGCGCGCGTCGCCATCGAGGGTGGCTCCGCCGGCGGCCTGCTGATGGGCGCGGTCACCAACATGCGCCCCGAACTCTTCCGCGCTGTCGTCTCCCACGTGCCCTTCGTCGACGTGATGAACACCATGCTCGATGCCTCGCTCCCGCTCACCGTGCCCGAATACGAGGAGTGGGGCGACCCAAACCAGGAAGAGTACTTCCGCTACATGCTCAGCTACTCGCCGTATGACAATCTGCGCCGCACAGCGTATCCGGCGATGCTGGTGAAGACCTCACTCCACGACAGCCAGGTGATGTATTGGGAGCCGGCCAAGTATGTCGCAAAGCTGCGCACGCTCAAGACGGACGCGAATCCGCTCCTGCTCGTCACTAACATGCAGGCAGGCCATGGCGGCGCCAGCGGCCGCTACGACTATCTGAAAGAAATTGCCTTCGACTATGCCTTCCTGCTGCGCGAGCTCGGCCTCGTGGAATCCAGCAAAGCCTGAGCCGCCGCGCTCCAGGCGAAAACGGGCAGGGAAGTCGGAAGATTGACAGAAGAATGAGAACCGGTGCGGAAGCCGCTGCTACACCGGCGGCAGGGCATCAACCACCGGCACGCCCGCTGGTGCTTTGAACTGGAAGAGCCCCGCCGCCACCGGCACGTTCGGTTGCTCCGCCGTAAAGACGAATCGCGTCACGGATCCATCCATCTCTTCCACCTCAATCGTGTGGATCGATCCTTCGGCTGTCACCGTCAGGGTCAGGCGCCGCACGCGCTGCTCCAGGCCTTTCGGCTGCCCCGTCAGCGTGAACTCGCCGTTCGGAACTTGCGTCATCGTCAGGTGGTTCAGCTCCTTCGCCAGTTGCGTGTGCCCCAGCAGAAAACGCAGCGGCGAGCGCAGGTCGTCCAGCTTGCTCGCCGCAAGCCGCTGCACCTGCGGATCGCCCTGCGTGTAGAACCACGCATACTTGCCGTCCAGCAGAAACAGCTTGCCCGCCGGCGACGAGTAATCCCAGCGCATCCGTCCCGGCTTCAGCAGCAGCAGCGTGCCGCTCTCCGTCCGTGACATGCCCATGCCTTCATAGCTCTCCGTGAAGTGGGTCTTGAGCGAGTGCAGTTCGTTGTAGTGCCGGTCCACGCGCTGCGCCAGCGTATCCGCCGTCAGCGGCTGCTGCGCCGCGGCCCGGGCTCCCAACAGCGCAGGCGCCGCCATCAGCCAGCACGCAAGCGCCCAACGCGCAGCGCGCCTTTCAGCGCGCAGCACTCCCAGACCGCAGTGTTTCCATCGGATTGTTGCAGCCGTCATTGCACCATCACGGTGCAATTGGTGCCGCCCGCCGGGTCGGCCTTCATCGCGCCGCCGGAGTCCAGGCAAAAGCCGCGGTCGCCCGTCTTGCCCAGCGTCGCCGGTACCGCCGTCGCCGTGTAGCTCGTCACCCGCTCCGAGTTGTTGACGTTCACCTTGGTGCAGTTTGTGATGTTGAAGATGTAACCCGACTTGATCCCCGTCGCCAGCTCGCCGTTGATCACCTGTGCGGCCGTCGCACTCGGCGGCCCGGCATTGGGATCGCCCGCCAGCGCCTGCAGTGTGCAGGCATAGCCGCTCGTCGGATACGTCGACTCGTACATCGACTCCGCTTCCTGAATCGTCTGCAGCGACTTCTGCGCGGAAAGCTCGTTGGCGTGCTTGCGAATCTTGCCCGCCGTAGGAATCGCGACAAGCATCAGAATCAGAATGATGGAGATGACAATCAGCAACTCCATCAGCGTGAAGCCGTTGGCTGCCACCCTCGGGCGGCCGTCGCGTCGGGAGTTGCATTGCATTATGAGCGTGCGCTTCATGGGAGTCCCACTCCTCGTTCCACGGACAGGAGCGATGCCCCGCCCGAGAGAATCCTACATGGGTTAGACGCGAAAGGGAAATGCTCCGCTCACAAACGGTTCCCTCACAATCGGTTCCGTCACATTCGATCCAGGTGCCGGAACCCACTCGTCCCCAGAAACATGAAGGAAAACAGGATGAAGTTGTAGCTCGCGTGCACCATCACGCTCGACGCCAGTGACCGGGTCCCCAGCCGCGCCCAGCAAAGCACAAGGCTCACGCAGATCAGCAGCAGAAAAGGCCCCAATGCGTAGCCGGTCTGGTCCCCGTGCAGCAGCGCAAACAGGATGCTCGTAATCACGGATGCCGCGCCCATCGCCTGCTTTGACCACTGCGGCGATCCATCCACATCGTCAAGATGCGGCGCAGCCCAGAAGGTCTCCGCGGCCCAATCGAATCCCGTGCACAACGCCGGCAGCAGAAACCCGCGGAAGGCAAGCTCCTCAAAAAAAGGCGCCGCGGTTACGCCAAACGCAAACAGAAGCCACGCCGCGCCCGGCATGCGAAAAATGCGATCAATCGGCGCGTTTTCCGGCCCGGGAATCAGCATTCCATTCGTCAGCGCCAGCAGAAAGCAGATCACCGCCGCGCTCACCAGCCGGCCCCGCAGCTCCAGCGCCGTGCGGCCGCGCCACTGCACCCCGTCAAAAAAACTCTTGCCCCACAACAACGGAAAAATCAGCAGTGCGCCCAGAAACGTAAGCACGTAAAAAATGGCCTCGGTGCCCAGCGTGTAATGAATCTCATTGGCCGCCTCGGCCAGCGTCTTGACCCCAAAAAGATGCATCGCCAGCGCAGCGCGCGCCGCAATGCTTGCCCCAAATAACCCGCACAATGCCAGCAGCGCCAGAATCCCGACATGCCCAAGATTGGGAATCCGCGCATCCGTAT
>JAJYAE010000258.1 GCA_021779695.1 Acidobacteriota bacterium
CGTTCATCCGCGCACCCTCAACTGTGCAGGGATGGACTCATCCAACAGCATCATCAGGTATTGGCCGTATCCACTCTTCAAAATCGGCGCCGCGAGTTCTTTGAGTCTTGCCGCGTCGAAGTACCCCAGCCGGAATGCAATCTCTTCAGGACAGGCAATCTTGAGTCCTTGCCGGCGCTCGATGGTCTGCACAAATTGCCCTGCTTCGAGCAGCGAGTCGTGCGTGCCCGTGTCGAGCCAAGCCATGCCTCGGCTCATCACCTGCACGTTCAGGTTTCCGGCTTCGAGGTACAGTCGATTGAGGTCGGTGATCTCAAACTCGCCGCGTGCAGAGGGCTTGAGGGACCGAGCGTAGCGGACCACTTCTCGATCGTAAAAATAAAGGCCGGTGACAGCATAGCGAGACTTGGGCTGACGGGGCTTTTCCTCGATGGTCACAGCCTTCCCCGAAGAGTCAAACTCAACGACGCCATAACGCTCAGGGTCTGTGACGGGATATGCGAAGACGGTGGCTCCGTGCTGAAGCTGCGCGGCGCCCTGCAAGCTATGCGCGAAGGATTGCCCATAGAAAATGTTGTCGCCGAGGATCAACGCGGATGTGTCCCCGGCAATGAAATCCTCTCCGATGACGAAGGCCTGAGCGAGGCCGTCGGGCCTGGGCTGCACTGCGTACTGTAGCTGGATGCCCCATTGCGAACCATCGCCGAGAAGATCCCGGAAGCGCCCTATGTCTTCTGGCGTGGAAATGATGAGGATCTCCCGCAAGCCGGCGAGCATCAGCGTGGAGAGCGGGTAGTAGATCATGGGCTTGTCATACACCGGGAGAAGCTGCTTGGAAACAACCCGCGTGACTGGATACAGGCGTGTGCCGGAACCCCCGGCAAGAATGATGCCCTTCATCGCGTCTCTCTCTCGGTGTAGTTTTTGCGGATCCATTCCCGATATGCGCCAGTCCGGACGTTCTGGATCCAATCATTGTTCGCCAGATACCAATCGATCGTCTTGCGCAGGCCGCGGGAGAATGTTTCCTGCGGGCTCCAGCCGAGTTCCCGGCTGATTTTGGCTGCATTGATGGCATAGCGGCGGTCGTGGCCGGGCCGATCTGCCACGAAGGTGATCAGGTTGCGGCGAGGTTCCCGGGAAGCGCGAGGGGCCGCTGCATCGACCATGTCGCAAATGGCGGTGACGACTTCAAGGTTCGTTCGCTCACTGTTGCCGCCAATGTTATAAGTCTCTCCGGGCGTGCCTCGGTCAAGGACGGCGCAAATCGCAGAGCAGTGGTCTTCCACGTAAAGCCAGTCCCGGACGTTGCTGCCATCTCCGTAAACCGGCAAGGATTTGCCTTCAAGCGCATTCAGGATCATGAGAGGGATGAGCTTTTCAGGAAATTGGAAAGGACCGTAGTTGTTCGAGCAGTTTGTGATAAGGGCGGGCAGTCCATAGGTGTGGAAGTAGGAGCGCACCAGATGATCCGAGGCGGCTTTGGAAGCGGCATAGGGACTGTTGGGCGCGTATCGGCTGGTCTCAGAAAAAGCCGGCTCCTGCGGTTCCAGCGAGCCAAAAACTTCGTCGGTGGAGACATGGAGAAAGCGAAAGGCATTTCGTTCCGATTCGCCGAGACCCTGCCAATACAGGCGGCTTTGCTCAAGAAGGGAGAATGTGCCCTGGATATTGGTGCGAACGAACTCCCCTGGCGACGAGATGGAACGATCAACGTGGCTCTCAGCCGCGAAGTGAACGATGGCGCGGGGGTTATGGCGCTTCAAAAGGTGCGCAACAAACTCTCCATCGGCAATGTCGCCGTGGGCCAGCTCGTACAGGTCGCAGCGCTGAAGAGATGCGAGATTCTCAGGGTTGCCAGCGTAGGTGAGACGATCCAGATTGACGACGGGCGTCGCGGAGTTAGCCATCCAGTGCAGGATGAAGTTAGAACCGATGAATCCCGCTCCGCCCGTGACAAGGATGGTGTTGGATAAGGTCATGATGCGCCAATCAACCTTTCTTTCAGACGTATCCTTTGCAACAGCGGGATACGGAGTCGCCGGAGGGCCAATGCTCGAAGGCCGAGTCCGGACTGCCGTCCGGAGGCTGTGACGTCGCGCATGGGCACAATCTTTTGCAAGGATAAAGCAATGCAGTCACTTACGGAGTTCCTGGCGATGAGCGCAGGGGCACTGCATCCTCCCGCCAATGCATGCCTTACCCTTGTAAGGCATTCGACCGAGCTGGTGCAAGCGAGTTGCGTGGGGGATTGCCGGGCGGCGGGGGTTTCCGATTGGTACGGGGCGGAGCGGGCATGCTGTGAGGGAAGATGCTGCGGCGCCGGACTGCGCTCCCGGCTGCCTGGAGAGAACCGAAAGGATGAGAAGAAAATACACCTTCGTGTAAAAATTGCCCTTTCCGGCGGTGGCTGGTCCGAAGCAATGGTGCATTTGAGGTGCAAAGGCTGAAGGCAAATCCTTCAAGCGTTTATGAAATGGATTCCAGTTGAATCTTTGGAAGTAAAATTGCATTCTAATAGGTATCGAACTATGCAAGCGGTGAAGGCTTGACACCTTCCTTTATGGGCAGGATGCTGGTACTGCAATTTAGCTGCCTCCGGGGGATGTTCTGTACCAGCGTTTGCGACGGATTTGCGAACGCGTGACGTGTGCTCATTTTTACTCATTGTCTGGGGTTGGGGATAACGCCTTAATTTAGGTCCTATCATCACCTCGCGTCACACGCTTCGTTTCAACCGGTAAACGTTGACATCTGCGGACAGGATCGCTGCGAACTGAGCGATTTGCCTGTGGCTGGCAGGCTTGGTCGTAAAGCATGTTCGATGGCTGTTATTCCTGGAGTGGGGGTCAGCATCCAGCAGGATAGTATTCGGAAGGCTGCGAATTGGAGAGACAGAATGCCTGCACAACGGAAACCGTCAACGAATCAATAGTAGGTGAAGAACTTTAGTGGTTGGTCCAGTCAAAGCGCCCGAGATGCGGAACGTCCCTCTCCGGCAGACCCAATTCAGCACTCCATCGCGCCAGCAACTCCATTCGACTGGCGCACAAAGCCTTTTACTCCAAAATCATCGTCGTAACGTGCCGCGAGCTGCGTGGTTCCTGCTGCTCAGTGTCTTTCTGGTGATGGGCGCAGGCGTCACAGGATGCGGCTACTTTTCCGCCAGCAACGTTGCAAATGCATCCCTTTCCCTGCCGAGCAATGTTGCGTTCGGGTCAGTGACGGTCGGTCAGCAATCGACACTGAAGGTTGCGCTTGCCAATAATGGCGGCTCGCCGGTCACGATCTTCCAAGTGAACGTATCCGGCAAGGCATTTTCCGTGACGGGTGTGGGCACGTTGCCGATTACGCTGGCGCCGGGTAGCAGTTTGAGTCTTGCGCTTCAATTTGATCCGACTGCGGCCGGTCCTTCGACAGGAAGCCTGACGGTGGCCAGCAATTCCGCGGGGAGTCCGCAAGCGGTGGTTAGCCTCACAGGGACCGGAGCAACGGCCAGCGCAACGCCGGTGGCGACGCTAAGTGTGAGCCCATCGAACATTGCCTTTGGCAATATTGGTCTCAACTTTACTGCGACGCAGAATGTGACGCTCAGCTCGACGGGAACTACGCCAGTGACGGTCAATTCTGCAACGGTGACGGGGACTGGCTTTACGCTGGCTTCCGCGAGTTTGCCCGCAACGCTCAATCCGGGACAGACGCTGACACTGACGGTCCTATTCAATCCTTTGGCGCTCACTGCCTATGGTGGACAGCTTTCAATTGTCAGCAACTCGTCTACGAATCCGACAGTTCAACTGAATTTGTCTGGGACGGGCATCTCCGCGTCGGGACTGGCCGCGATGACGGTCAATCCGGTGAGCGTGGCATTCGGGAGCGTCACGGTTAATTCCTCCGGATCGCAGTCCGTCACGCTGGTTTCATCTGGCAATTCTCCGCTGACGATCAATTCGGCGATCGTGAGCGGTACCGGATTTACGCTGATGGCTGCAACGTTTCCTGCGACGCTGAATCCGGGGCAATCGCTTACACTCGGCTTGCAGTTCAGCCCGACTGCGGCCGGCACCGCAACGGGGCAGCTTACGGTTGTGAGCAACTCCTCGACCGGCGGAACTGTCGTGGTGCCCTTGAGCGGAACGGGAATTACGTCGACCGCCGCGTCGGGTTTGGCGGTGAATCCGGGCAGCATTGCGTTTGGAAGCATCGCGGTCAACAACTCCATGACGCAGACTCTGATTCTGTCCTCTTCGGGGTCAGCTCCGGTGACGGTAAGCGGGCTCACGGTTTCGGGTGCAGGATTTTCTCTGAGCGGAGCGTCGGCGCCCTTCACAATCAATCCGGGGCAAAGCGTCAGCCTGACCGTGCAGTTCAGCCCGACGGCCGCAGGCGCCGCGACGGGGCAAATCACTATCACCAGCAGCTCTGCGACAGGCGGAACGATTGTTGTAGGCCTCAGCGGAACGGCGACGCAGCACCTGGTGGATCTGGCCTGGAACGCACCGGCAGCATCACCTGATCCACTGGCTGGATATCACGTGTATCGCTCGCTCTCAGGCGCGAACTCGTATCAGTTCCTGGGTACGGTGGACATCTCGATCACGACGTATTCGGACACAACGGTGCAGAGCGGTATCTCCTATGACTATGTTGTGAAATCCATTGATACCTCCGGTGTGGAAAGCGCACCCTCGAACACAACATCCGTCGCTATCCCTTAAGATGAAATGGCCCACTCCAGGAACCCGGAGTGGGCCATTTCATCTTGATCCGCGCGTCAGATTCTGCCCGCGAGGCGCGGAGCCGCGTCGATTAATTCAGAGCTGCCTGCATCCGATTCACGATCTCATCCGCGATCGCAAGAGATGCTGTTGCCGCAGGGCTTGGCGCATTGAGCACATGCAGAGCGCCGGCCTGCTGGACAAAGTAGAAATCCTGGACGAGATCGCCGGAAGGGGAAAGCGCCTGCGCACGCACGCCTGATCCTCCATGCCCCAGATCGCTCAACTGAATTTCGGGGACGAGGCGTTGGAGGGACTTGCAAAAAATCTCTTTCCGGAAAGAGCGGTAGAACTCATGCCAGCAGAGCGACGGGTAACGGTAGAGGAATCGCCAGAAGCCGCGATAGGTCAGGGACTCGACGAAGTCGATGAGATTGAAATCCCGGAAGCGATATCCCTCTCGCGCGAAAGCCAAGACGGCATTCGGGCCTGCCTCGACATCTCCAGTCACTTGTCGCGTGAAATGCACGCCGAGAAATGGGAACTTGGGATCGGGAACGGGGTAGATCAAGTGGCGGACCAGAGAATCGCGCTCTGGACGAATCCGATAGTATTCGCCGCGAAAGGGCACAATCTTGAGGTGGTCCCGGTTGCCGGCGAGACGACTGATGCGATCACAATGAAGGCCGGCGCAATTGACCAGGAAGTCCGCTTCGTAAGCAGCGCCGTTTGCGGTGTCGATGCGCCACTGGCGGGCAAAGCGAAGGCGGTCGACTTTCGAACCAAAGTGGACGACGCCACCCCTTGACTCGATTTGCCGCACCAGCGCGCTGGCAACCGCCCTGAAATCGACCACGCCTTCCTGAGGAACAAAGACGCCGGCGATGCCCGCGGCGTGGGGCTCGCGTTCCCGGATCTGCTCGGCGCGGAGCATCTCCAGCCCCAGAAGACCGTTTGCCTTGCCGCGTTCAAAGAGGGTCTGGAGTCGCGGGATTTCATCCGGGCTGGTGGCAATGACGACCTTACCGCAGATTTTGTAGGGAATTCCGTGAACATCGCAGAACGCGGTCATCCTGCGGATTCCGTCCACGGCAAGACGCGCCTTGAGAGAGCCAGGAGCGTAATACAAACCACTGTGAAGGACGCCACTGTTGTGCCCAGTCTGGTGTGCGGCCTCGCAATCTTCTTTTTCAAGAACAGTTACATTGATGGAGGGAAACCGGCTGAGCAGTTCATGCGCTGTCGCAAGACCAACAATTCCGCCGCCAACTACAACGATCGTCTGTTTCATTGCTTATCCGTTTTGCCTACCTCGTTGAAGTGAGGCTTCGCCCTGCTGATCCGTGAGGATATTGCATGGCGCAGCCTGACTCGATGCGGATGCCTCTTAACCTTTGCCGTGCGCAAGGCACTCCCGAATGGCACCGGTCACACTCCATATCTTGAGTCTGCAGGAGAAGCGACGCCGCGGGTTGCCGGCGAGCAGCCATCGGACCATCCATGCTGCCAGACGAAGAAGGAGAAAGCCGGGCACTCCGAAAATGTAGATCTTCGCTTCAGAGGGCAGGCCGTACTGGCGAATATCCGCACGGGCTTTATCGAACCACCAGGCGAGGAAGTATCGTTTGCTAAGGCGCTCTGTCGAAATCGAGTGGTAGACCACGGCGCGCGGCTCGTACCAAAGCTTCTCCCCGGCT
>JAJYAE010000259.1 GCA_021779695.1 Acidobacteriota bacterium
TTCATCTTTTTTTCAAATCTGATTCGATTCCTGCTGGTTTGGACACCTGCCTCATCGCTCGTTGTTATGTTGTTGCATTGCGAGTTAGCCGATTCAAAGAGCATGACTTGCAATCTGTGATCGTTCCGTGCCGTGTAGATGCAATGGGCCGTGGTCGCCTTGATTGGCCTGGCAACTGGGACATTTGCACTGCTGGGGAGATGATTTGAAGAGCAGGAAAGCAGTGCAACTGGTAGCATTCCTCTCTCTCGGCTTGTTATTGTGTTTTTAGTGTTTCTGGGATCCGGGACTTCGGCCTTGCTTCTGGCCTTTGCCTTCCTCGGGGGCTGGCAGCAAATTTCGGAAGGTATTCAATTGAAGAGACTTGCCATTCTTGGATCGACGGGATCGATCGGACAAAGCACGCTATCCATTGTGGAGCAGTTTCCGGATCGCTACAGCGTGGCCTCGCTGGCGGCTGGGCGCAATTTGGACGAAGCATGTGCGCAGGCGCAGCGCTGGCGGCCAAAACTGGTTTCGATGGCGACGGAAGAGTTGGCGGCGGAGCTAGTGCGACGTTTGCAGCACGCCGGAGTGACGGGCGTGGATGTGACGCATGGCACGGCTGGGACGGTGGCGTGCTCGACAATGCCGGACGTGGACTTTGTGGTGTCTGCCATTGTGGGCGTGGCGGGCCTGGAGGCGACGCACGCGGCGATACTGGCAGGCAAGCCGGTAGGGCTGGCGAACAAGGAATGCATGGTGGCGGCAGGGGAGATTCTGACGGTGGCGGCGCGGGAGCGCAAGGTGCCCATCCTGCCGATTGACAGCGAACACAACGCGGTGCACCAGTGCATGCGGGCGGGCGTGCACGGCGAGGTCAAGACGATCTGGCTGACGGCGTCGGGTGGACCGTTCCGGCAGTATCCGCTGGAGAAGTTCGATTCGATTACGCCCGAGCAGGCATTGAAGCACCCCACATGGGTGATGGGACGGCGGATCACGATTGATTCTGCGACGATGCTGAACAAGGGGCTGGAAATTATCGAAGCATGCCGGCTCTTCGATGTGCCGCCGAGTCAGGTGCGCGTCACGGTACATCCGCAGTCGACTGTGCATTCGCTGGTCGAGTATGTAGACGGGTCGATTCTGGCGCAGATTTCGGTGACGGATATGCGTCTGCCGATTCTGTATGCGCTGGCTTTTCCGGAGCGGCCGGCGTCCAATCTGACCTTTGATCTGGCGCATTTGCGGCATCTGGATTTCGAACAGCCTGATTTCGCGCGATTTCCGTGCTTGCGGCTGGCCTACGAAGCTGCGGCGAAGGGCGGCGCACATTGCATTGCGCTGAATGCGGCGGACGAAGTTGCGGTGGAGGCATTCCTCCAAGGTGCCATCCCGTTTATGGGGATTCCGCGTACAATTGAAGCAGTGCTTGCATCCACTTCCGAGGCGCACCCAATGACGATCGCCGAGGTGCTGGCAGCGGATGGTGAGGCGCGGGAACGGGCACGGGCCGTATTGGCCTGAGCGCGCGCCAGGGCTTACGAATGCGGATGGAGCACTGAGGGTCCGACCGAAATTTATGCATGATTTTCTGGTTTCTACCGCTGCCTTTATCGTCCTGATCGGGATCATGGTAGTGGTTCACGAGTTTGGCCATTTTGCAGTGGCCAAGCTATGCGGTGTGCGTGTCGAAGCGTTCTCAGTGGGCTTCGGTCCGCGACTGTTCGGCATCAAGCGAGGCGAGACCGACTACAAGGTGTGTCTGCTGCCACTTGGCGGCTACGTGAAGATGACCGGCGAGAACCCCACCGAAGAAGCACAAACGGCGGAGAATGGCAGGCCCAGCCTGCTGGAAGATCCAGGTTCATTCATTGCCCATCCTCGCTGGCAGCGGATTTTGATCGCGCTGGCGGGTCCAACTGCCAATTTCGTGCTGGCCTTCGTGGCCATGGCGTTCTATTTCGGATGGATCAATGAGGTGCCAGCGCACGATGTGAAGACAAGCACCGTGGAGTGGGTGGTGCCTGGATCCGCTGCAGCACAGGCCGGAATGGCTCCGGGAGACACGATCACGCAGTTTGACGGAGTGAAAGACCCAAGCTGGGACCAGATCTTCGGACGGATGTCAGTGGACGGGAACCAGACGGTTGCGGTGAAGGTGGACCGCGCCGGCCAGAGCGTAGCCCTGCAGATGCATTTGCCGGCCGAAGTGACGGGCGATGATCTTGCTGGGATGCTGCCACAATACATGCGCGGGCCGATCGGGATTCAGTCCGTTTCGCCGGGAATGCCGGCGGATCAGGCGGGCCTGAAAGGTGGCGATGCGATTGTTTCCGTAGATGGGCATCGTTTTCATACAGTGACGTCGCTATTGGCCTATATGCAGGAAGGGCTGGGAAAGCCAATTTCCTTGATGGTGGAGCGGAACGGTGCAATGATCGGGCCCATTGTCGCGAAGCCGGAGAAGATCGATTCAGGCTGGAAGCTAGGCTTTCTTGCGGTTCCTCCAAAGATTCAGGATGCGCCGATGCCCTTGGGGGCTGCGGTCGCGAAATCCGGGCAATTCTGCGCGGACGGCTCGATGCTGATTGTGCAGATGTTGGAGCGGATCCTGATGCACAAAGTTCCGGCAAACCAACTCACGGGACCCGTCGGCATTGCGCGGATGGCTGGCGACGTGGCGGAGACGAAAGGCTGGTACTCGAAGTTCTACCTTGCGGGGGAGATCAGCCTTAATCTGGGCATCGTGAACTTGATGCCGTTCCCGATCCTGGACGGCGGGATGATTCTTCTGCTGCTGATTGAGAGCGGGTTGCGACAGGACATCAGCATCAACGTGAAGGAGCGCATCTACCAGGCGGCCTTTGTGGTGCTGGTGATGTTTTTCGCCTTCATCATCTTCAATGACGTGACGAAGTTGCCTATCTTCTCACGAGTGAAGCCCTGAGCGGTACGAAGGAAGAGCTGCGGATGCCCGTGAATACGCATCAGGTGCGCGTGCGCTACGCCGAGACGGACCAGATGGGCATTGTGTACTACGCCAACTATCTGGTGTGGTTTGAACTGGGGCGCGTGGAGCTGCTGCGGTCGCTGGGGCTGGCCTACAGCCAACTGGAAACAGAGCACGAGTGCATTCTGCCAGTGGTGGAAGCGACATGCCGGTACAAGTCTCCTGCGCGGTATGACGACGAGATCCTGATTCAGACGCGGCCCTCGCTCCTGCGAGGATCGGTGATCAAGTTTGCTTACCAGATCCTGCGGAAGGGCGCGGATGGCGAGCAACACACGCTGCTGGCTGAGGGTGAGACGGTACATGTGGTGTGCGACGACCAGTTGCGCAAGAAGCCGCTGCCGGAGCACTATGCCGAGGCGCTGCGGGCGATGATGGGGTCGTAGTCAAGCGGAGTTCTCAGGGAGCACGATCGCGAGAGCGAGGCCGTCATAGCCCTTGTCGCCCACGGTCTGCAAGACGGTGCCGCTGAGTCGGGGATCCGCAGCAATCAGCTCAGTCATGCGGCGGATGCCAACAACATCAGGGTCCTTGGACTTTTCATCCACAACCTTGCCATTGCGGACGACGTTGTCGATTGCAATCACGGTGCCGGGACGGGAGAGCCGCAGCGCCCAGGCGAGATAGTCGGGGTTGCTGCGCTTGTCGGCATCAATAAAAACGACGTCGAATGGCGTGGCGCCTGATTCCGCGAGAGCAGGCAGGAGATCGAGTGCGCGGCCGATGCGAAGATCGACGCGATCGAGAAGACCGGCGCGGAGCAGGTTGGCGCGGGCAACGTCAGCGTGCGCGGGATTTTGCTCCAGCGTGACAATGCAGCCATCCGCAGGCAGTGCACGCGCCATCCAGATGGTGCTGTAGGCGCCGAGGGTGCCAATCTCGAGCACGCGCTGCGCTCGCGTGATCTGCACGAAGATCTGAAGAAGCTTACCTTGCAGAGGCGAGACGTCGATGGCGGGCAGACCTGCAGCGCTGTTGGCTTCAAGAGTGGCGCGAAGGGGCGCGTCTTCCGGCGCCAGCAGGCCGGCAAAGTAGTTGTCGACCGCGGTCCACTTTTTGGTGCCGGAGCCGCGCGAAGCCATGCTACTTTTCTCGGGCGACGACGAAATCTGGCACCCAGAGCAAGGCACGCTTGAAGTCGGAGTCGGGGAAGTGAGTGAGAGCCTTGCGGGCCTGCTCCGCGTAGCGGTCGGCGAGGCTCATGGCATAGGCGACCGAGCCATTGCGCTTAAGGACATCCTGGAGCTCGCCGCGACTGACATGTTCAAAGCTGCGATCGTCCAAGACACGCTGAATCGCCTGACGGTCGCGGGCGGTTCCATGATCCATGGAGTGAATGACGGCGAGAGTTGCTTTGCCTTCGCGCAGATCGCTGGCAACGGGCTTGCCGAGGACTTCTTCGGTCGCGGTGAGGTCGAGAACGTCATCGACGATCTGGAAAGCTAGCCCGACGGAGCGGCCATAAGCGGAGAGGTTGGACTCATCTGCTTCGGAGGCTTCTGCCAGAACGGCTCCGAGCCGCATGGAGGTAGAGAAGAGGCAGGCGGTCTTACGGAAGATGAGATCGTAGTACTCTGCTTCCGAGACGGCCTTGCCGAGCTTTTGAATCTGCAAAAGCTCACCTTCAACCATCTGCTGGGTGAGTCCGATGAGCAGGTCGAGGACACGCAGGTTGCGCTCTTCCAGGGCAACTTTGAAGGCCTGCATGTAGAGCCAGTCCCCGGCGAGGACGCACTTCTCATTGCCCCAGGTAGTGTTGGGCGAGGGGCGGCCGCGGCGGGTGTCTGCGCCGTCGATGATGTCGTCATGGACGAGAGTCGCTGTGTGGAGCATCTCCACGACTGCACCGAGACGGATGGCGCCCTGACCATCGTAACCGAGCAGGTGCGATGCGAGCAGAAGAAGAGATGGGCGAATTCGCTTGCCACCGCCCTCGCGGAGGTATTCTGCGATTTCTGTGATGGTACTAACGCTGGAGGCGGCATCGCGGCCCAACTCTTGCTCGACCGCCACCAGGTCTTCCCGCAGCAGATCGAAAACTTCTCTAGCCGTCGCTGTCGCCAAGGTGCTCAAGATTCTTCTGTTCTCACGCTTTCTGATTCGTTTGCGTCCAGCATTTCATCTGGACGCATATTGGATGCTTCAGCGCATCTCTAGCAATCCCTTAATTTGTCCGATAGTTCGTGAACTGCAAATCGACGCCCAGATCTTTGGCCCTGAGCAAAGCAATGATGGCCTGCAGATCGTCGCGGTCTTTGCCGGATACTCTCACAGTATCGCCTTGAATGCTGGCCTGCACTTTCTTTTTTGAGTCTTTGACGATGCGCACGATTTCCTTGGCCTTGTCCCCGGGGATGCCTTGCTGAAGGGTAATCTTCTGGCGGACACTCTGGCCGGCGGCGGGTTCGAGCTTGCCGTAGGTAAGGTTCTTGAGCGAAACACCGCGCTTGACGAGCTTCTGGCCGAGGATTTCCTTGACGGCTTCAAGGGAGTACTCGCTCCCTGAGGCAAGTTGAATGGTTTCAGAGCCTTCCAGCTTGACCTCGGAGTGGGAGTTCTTCAGGTCAAAGCGCTGGTGAATCTCCTTGACCGCCTGGTCAATGGCGTTGCGGACTTCCTGGATGTCCACTTTGCTGACGATGTCGAATGAATTGTCTTGCGCCATAGGATCCTCAAAACGGGCGGCCTGGGGCTGCCCCAACTCTTCTAGTGTCCCATGCCGGGCGGCAGATGAAACAGCCTGCAGAAGTTTTTCGTGGTGGCTGCGGCAATTTCTTCCGGTGGGATGTTAAGCAGGCCGGCGAGGGTTTGCGCGGTTCGGGTGACGAAGGCTGGCTCGTTGCGCTTGCCTCGGTCCGGCGCAGGGGCCAGCCAGGGGGCGTCGGTCTCGACCAGCAGGCCGTCGAGCGGGAGCTGCGCGGCGACGTCGCGCAGGGGCTGCGCCTTGGGATAGGTGAGGTTGCCGGCGAAGGAAACCAGAAAGCCCATGTCGAGTCCGCGGCGCGCCTGCTCATAGCCTGCGCCAAAGCAGTGCAGGATGCCGCCGAGTCCGGTGTGACGCCAGTAGGTGTCAAGCGTGAGGAAGAGGTGGTTCCAGGCGTCGGTGCCTTCGTTCGTGCCGCGGCAATGAATCAGAATGGGACGTTTGCGCGCGGCGGCCACTTCAAGCTGACGGACGAGGCCCGTGCGCTGGAGGTCGTGCGGCGCGCCCTCGTGATAGTAGTCGAGGCCAATCTCGCCGCATGCGATGACCTCAGGCTCGGCGAGCAGGGCATCGAGGCGGGCGAGGACGGTGTCGTCGATTTCCGGCGTGTTGTGCGGATAGACGCCTGCGCTGGCGTAGAGGCGTGGCATGCCTGACTGGCCGTTGAACTGACGGCAGAGGTCGAGTGCCTGGTGCATCT
>JAJYAE010000023.1 GCA_021779695.1 Acidobacteriota bacterium
TTTCTTCTAACTCCCTCATTCCACTCATCAGAAAACTTCCGCGGTTTTGCATGTTAATTCCCGCAAACGCAGATACTAAATACATCAGCCTGAGAACCGCGCCCACCGGCCCGCGTCTCAGGCATTTTCATTTCTAGGAGATCCGCGCCATGCCGACAACCTTCACATCTGGTCCGATGTCAGCCCCGGTCCGTACCCCAATTGAACGGCCGGGCAGAAGCCTGACATTTTAGACTGGGCACATCCCTGACACTTTTTCCTTATCAGGAAGGTTTTTGTTTTTGCTTTCGTGTTCCGGGCAAGCTTGCCCGGAACACGAAGGCGCGGAAGTGGCGGCCCGTTTGACCCCCACCAGCTTACCTGTTGTGGCGTCGAACTGAGCCAGCGGCAGATGAGCGAAGTAGACGGTGAAGATGCCGTCGTCGATCTCTTCCAGTCCGATGCGCTCGCCCCACAGCACCTCGCTGAGGAACACCTCGCGCTTGTTCCAGCGGAAGTGCCCGTGGCTTTTGATCTTCAGCACCCGCATCGAAGCCGGATACTCCCGCGGCGAAGCCTCGTAGACCGAGGCCGGCGTCTCCATCGCCAGCGCTTCATGCGGCCGCACCTGGTTGAACTCATGACGAAACCGATCCAACTCGCGCTGTTGCGCCCAGCGGTCCTCGACCATCGCGCAGTCCTGCTTCAAGGTGCGGTGCATCCGCTCGTGGCGTCCGTTCTGCTCCGGGTGCCCGGCCTCGATCCGCTCCGGCACAATCCCCAGCTTGATCCACCACACCGCCAGCCGCGACAGCCCGCCAATCGCCATCGAGGCAAACGGGGCACCGTTGTCGGTGCGAATCGCCTCCGGCAGCCCATACTCGCGGAACGCCGCTTCGAAGATCGCCCGCACCCGCTCGGTGTCGGTCTTCTCCACCGCCTGGCAGCGCAGCAGATACCGGCTCCACGCATCCGTGATGGTCAACGGATCGATCCGCGCGCCATCGCCGGCCTTCCACCAGCCCTTGAAGTCCGCGCACCACACCCGGTTGGCTTCCACAGCGTGCTGCAGCGGCTCCGTATAGGGCTCCGTGCGGCGACGCTTCCGCCGCGGCGCCACAAGCCCGGCGCGCTTGAGGATCGCGCCAATCGTGCTCGTCGCCGGGCTGCGCAGCCCCGGCTTATCCCGCTCCAGAATCCGCTTCAGCTTCCGCGGTCCCCAGCGCATGTGCGTCTGGCGCAGCTCCAGCACCGCCTTCTCCACAGCTTCCGAGGTCTGGTTGGGGTGCCGATGCGCAGCCCGGTTCAAATCCAGCAGTCCCGCAAGCCCGTACTGCCGGTAGCGCCGAAGCCACACATACCCGGTCTCGCGCGAGATCCCGAAACCCGCACACAAATCCGACATCGTCTGCTCATCTCGTTCGTACTCAATGACAAAACGAACCTTCTCGTCCATCACACTGCTCGTCTTCCAAGGCATGATGACCGTTGTACCTTCATCACCCTTCGTCGCAGTGTCAGGTATCTGCCCGGTTCAAAATGTCAGGAATCACCCCGGTCCGTACCCCCCCAAAGCCACCCCCTACCCCCCCTAAATTTATTTGCACTTTTCCACATTTTTCTTTGCATAAAAACGCTGAACCCGCTTCTTCGGATCTTCGCTTTTCGTCGTGCCGGTACGAACCGTGCCAGAACTGGTGCAATAATGGAGCCAAGTCTGGCGAAGGGCTGCGACGGTCGAGGCACATGAATCTCCCCAACTCCATCACGATGAGCCGGATCGTCATGATCCCTCTCTTCCTCTGGATGCTCTCGCCGCATTTCCCTTGGCAAGGGCCTGAAGGCACGCAGGAGCTGCTGGCCTCCATCCTTTTCATCCTTGCCTCCATGACCGACGGCCTCGATGGTTATCTCGCGCGCAAGCGCGGACAGATCACCACCATGGGCATGCTCCTTGATCCGCTCGCCGACAAGATCATGGTCACCGCCGCTCTCATCGCGCTCGTGGCCTACAATCCCGTCGTCGTCAAGGTCTGGATCGCCGTCGTCATCATCGGCCGCGAGTTCCTGATCTCCGGACTCCGCTCCATCGCTTCGTCTGAAGGCTTCACCATCCAGGCCAGCGATCTCGGCAAGCTCAAGACGGTCATCCAGATCGTCTCCGTCGTCTCCGCTATCCTCGCGCATCGCTGGTACGACTGGCAGTTTGGCTATCTCGTCATTCCCGTCCAGTGGATCGCCGTTGCCGCCATCTACTTCACCGTCCTCGTTTCCACCATCTCCGCCATCGACTACTTCGCAGGATTCTGGAAGCAGATTGATCACGCCTCCATCGATCGCCGCAAAAGCTTCGTCCTCTCCCGCAACAAGGGTGCCAGCAGCCCTTCAGCCAACTGATTTTCATCCCCAAAAATCAATGCCCCGGACCAGGTCCGGGGCATTCTGTTGTTGCTTGAAGCAGTCTAGGCCAGGGCCGCCACCGGCAAATGAATTGCTACCGCCGCCTTGGCCGCAATCTCTGCCGCACTCATCGCCGCGGCCGGCTGTGCCGCATGATGCGATCCCCGCGTCAACCGATGGACAAAGTGATACGGCGGCCACGGCCCGGAAAGCTGTAGCAGGCACTCCCGCATCATCGCGCTCGTCGTGGCAAATTTGTTCTGATAGCGCTCCACGTGCTTCCGCTCAATCAGGTGCGCGATGTCCAGAACCATCTTGCCCGATTCCGTCAGCCTGCAGCTGACCTCCTCGTCAAGCGGCATGAACAACCGATGCATCTGGAACGCCACAGCGCGCGCCCGCGTCTGCCGCTCGCGCTGCCGCGAAGCCGTCTCGCGCAGGTTGCTCAGATACTCCCGCCCGGCGTTCTCCGGCATCGCCTGCTTCACCAGCTCGCGCGGACAGCAGTCATCCACAAAGATCTTCAGGTGCATTTCAGTCTTCCCGCGCAGCTTTTCGATATTCGATAGAAACTGCCGCTGGTTTGACCGTACGGACTTGCGCAGGCTCTCGTCGTCGTTGAACACCGTTCCAAAGCGGAAGGGAAGCACCGTCGAATGCTGGAAGCAGTCCGCAATCACGCGTGCATGATCCACACCCGCCTTCTGGCTGAACCCTTCCGCGGGATTGTGCTCGCTGACAATGATCGCCAGATCGCTTGCCGGATAAAGAAATACCTGGTTCCCGCTCACTCCGTGAACAGTTTCAAGTGGAACTGGTTTACGATGACGGGCTAATTCAGGAAATGCTTGTTTCTCACCGATGCAGTAGGCATACCATGCCATAGGGTGGCACTCCGTGTGCAACCGCCGGTAAGCGGCGCTCGTTAGTGAATCTCAGTGAACGTAGGAAAACTGCATTGTGAAGCAGGACCGTTTGTCCCGCCTTAACTAACCGGAATACTAGACCGCCATCAATACGACTGGCAACGTCTCACATTGAGAAGTTGGGGAAGGAAAGCAGAATCAGATGAATTAACTTTTGTAAAAGAAATAAGATGATTTATGTAATCAAAAACAAGCCAAAAATCTGGTTCCAAAGCTCGTAAGTCACTCCAATGGCTACCATCCGCCCAAACGGCCTCTTCCGCGGCCAACGCCGCCCCGCGGCAAGCCTTTGCTAGCGGAAGACCCGCAACACCACAACCACATCCAGCACCACCGCTGCCACCAGCAGAAACATGCCGATCCACGCCATCACTGCGACCTTCTTGCGCAGCGCCCGCGCATCCGAGGTCAATTCCTGTTGCTCCAGCGTGTTGCGGTCAACAGCCTCCTTCAGCAGGTCGAGCCGGTCCACCAGGCGCTGGACCACGCGGCCCTGTTCGCCGAGTTTGCCGTCCAATACCAGGCTCGATCCCTCCAGATCCTTCAGCGTCTCTTGAATTGCGGCCAGCTCTTTGCGAGAAACGTTCCCCGATATGCTCGGCGTCAATAAATTCGACACGGTTCCCATCACGTTGCCTTCCAGCAGAGGCAACAATTTCTGTGCCATCACCAGTGCAGAGCGAACCACTTCAAGCTTCCTGCCAGTGCCCGCCGCAGGAGCCTGCGGCAGCGCCTTCAGGGCTGGCCGAGCCGGTGCCTCTTTCGCAACTTCCAGCGTCGCCGGCTTTGCCGCGGCAATGGGCTGCGCCAGTGCGGCTGGCTTTAGTTCTACCTCCGGCTTGGTCGCCTCGGGCGCCACCTTCGCAGAAGCCGCTTCTGTGTTCGCGATGCCGCGCAGCGAGTTCAGCGGACGAAGTGTCTCATACGGCTCTTCATCTTTATGGGGAAGTACTTCCAGCCTTGGCGGCACAATCTCCTTGTCGCGCAATTCCTTTCGGGCTGACATCCAGGAGTCGAACATACGTGCCTGGGGTGAATGGGAACCTTCGACTCGAATGCCGATCTCTTTTGGAGCAGAGCTCTCAGTTTGACTCATTGCGATTCATCTCTCTGGGGAAAAAAGCCGTCTCGCGCAGAGCGGGCGCCGAGTTCTGCAGACGCATGGCGGGGCCCACGGCTTCTGTGCCATCCAGCCTATCACACACCCGCGGCATCCCTGCCCCATGCGGCCCGGCAGATCCCGCGCCATCTTCGCGTATCCTCAAGGGCAGGAGGGCTTTGTGAAACTCTTCCTCACCAGACTCTCGCGTAACCTGCAGCGGAATATCCTCGCCGGCGTCATCACCATCGGGCCCCTCTTTGTCACCTGGCTCATCTTCAGCTTCGTCCTCACCAGCCTTGCCAAGGCAGGCCGGCCACTTGTCCGATTTTTTGACGCCGTCTTCTATCGCGACTGGCTCGGCGACCCCTGGACGCAGTCCCTCCTTGCCATCGTTCTTACCCTGATCGTCCTCTACATCGTGGGCCGCGTCACCTCACAGGTCGTCGGACGCCAGATCTTCCGGCTATTTGAAGCCATCCTCGAGCGACTCCCCATCATCGCCAAGGTCTACACCTCTGTGCGCCAGCTGCTCGATACCATGATGTCCAAAAAGGAGACCAGTCAGCGCGTGGTTCTGGTCGATTTCCCCATCGCCGGACAAAAATCCGTCGGCTTCCTCACCCGCACCATGACAGACTCGACAACCGGCCAGACCCTTGCCGCCGTTCTGCTGCCGAACGCCATCAATCCGACTTCCGCTTTCCTGCAGGTTCTGCCCATCGAGCGCGTCGTCGACACAGACCTCTCCATGGAGCAGGCAATGAGCATGCTTCTGACCGGCGGCGCCGTCGCGCCTGACAGTCTGCGTTTCACTCAGCCCGGCGATCGCGTTGTCTAAGAACCCGACTCGGCCGGTTCTGGAGCCGCATCGGAAGCCACTTCCTCGCCGGCATGCTCGCTCTCGGCGGTCACCTTGCGCAGGCTTACGTGCTCAAACTGCGCCCAGATCAGCCCCACTGGAACAATGCTGAGAAAGGTGACCAGCAGCAGCGTGGCAGCGCACGCTGTCGCCGCCTCGTGCCCAACCCCCAATGCCACGCTCAGAACAATCGCAACCAGTCCAATTTGCGTGAACCATCCAATGACCGGCAATTGGAGGATACTCGCGCCGCCGCTCGCCACAAGCACCAGGACCGAGCGTTGTGGAGTGATGGATGCAAGCTGTGGGGCCGCAACAAAGGCCCTGCAACTCAGGAAGTAGGCGAGCGCAATAAGGGCCCACATCCCCAGGGAAAGTCCCATAACCGCCGCCAGATCTTGAAGCGAGTGGATCGCCGACAGGCCGGTGCGAAACGCCCGGATCTTGTGCCCGATCGCCTGGCCAAGCGATTTCGACACCAGGCCAATGCTGTGTTCGCAAAAACTTGCCACCGAGTTGCTGCCGACACGGACAATCACCAGGAAGAGTGCGCCGAGAAGGGTCAGAATCAGGCCGCTGTAGCGCGCGATCAGCGACGAGAGAAACGCGTGATGCGCTCCAAGCTGGGCCATTGGACCTGAATGCGGCATGACTTTCACAATCTCTTCCGTCGGCACCCAAAGCATGGCGATGGAGAAGACCAGGGCAAGCGTCCCAAGGTCGAAGAGCCGCTCCACAATGTAGACAGCGAACTGGGTGCTGAGCTCCAGATCTGTCTTCTTGGAAACCAGATAGGGCCGCACCGGATCTGCCACCCTGCCGATCAGCGCAACCGCCGTGAAACCCAGCACCTGGCAACTCACCAGCGACAGGGCCGACACCTTCTTCTGGTAGCGGATCAGGCAAGCCCAACGCGCCGCGCGCAGGACGAAGCCCAGATAAATGCAGCCCACGCCCGCTGCAATCAGGCGCCAGTCCGCCATGGCCACCTGGGTTCGGAAGACACCAAAGTCAAAGTGGATACGATTCCGGCCCCACACCGCCAGGCCCAACAGCACCGCAATCACCACCAGGCCCAAAATCAGCTGTCTCTTCTTCAAGCAGGCTCCGTTCCAGATCTACAGGCTGATTGTATGAGCTTTATCGTGAAAATTGCGATACGTCGATTTGTGCACCCTGTTGTTTGGCGGGAGTCTTTACCATCTCATGCGCCAGCACCCGGCGATTGAACGCATGAATCACGCGCGCCACGTACACCCGCGTCTCGTGGTACGGCGGCACGCCATGATACTTGTCCACCGCCGCCGGTCCGGCATTGTAGGCCGCCAGCGCCAAAGCCAGGTTCTCGTGGTAGCGCGTCAGCAGCTCGTCGAGATATCTGGTCCCGCCGCGCACATTCTGTTCTGGTTCCAGGCTGTTCTGGACGCCCATGGCATGCGCCGTTGAAGGAATCAGTTGCATCAGTCCCTGCGCTCCAGCTGGACTGGTGGCGCGCACGCGCCCTCCGCTCTCTGCCTGCACCACGCTGGCCAGCAGGTCCACATCCAGGTTGTGAGCCTCGCCGGCTTCCGCCAGCATCTCGTGCAAATCCGTCCGGCTCAGCTTCCCATCGGTGCGTGGCTTCGCCACCGCAGCCGCCACCGCCTTTGGCGGCGCGTCCGGCAGCGGTGTAAACGCCGCCAACTCTTTCGGCTCCAGGGCGATGTAATTCTCCTCACCATGGCTCAAGTACAACCGTACCTGGCCATCCACCAGCGCGTGATGATCACAGCGCATCGTGAACCCATTGGATAGAGTCGCCAGCTCTTCCGCGCCGGCGCACAGCGACACCGTCATCCAGACTGCCGCGGCCATCCATCTCCAGTGCAACTTCATTCGCATCCTTCAGGCCTGCGCCCCGGCCGTCGATCGCCTGGCCAGGGCCTTTTCCAGCACCACTGCAACCCCATCTTCATCGTTCGGCGGAGCCTGCTTCCAGCCGCGCGTCCGGGCCATCGTGCGCAACTCCACCGCGGCATTTCCCATCACCACGCTCTGCCCGGCCCACTCCAGCATGTCCAGGTCGTTCCAATTATCCCCAATCGCCATCGTTTCTTTGCGGTCGATGCCCAGCCGCGCGGCCAGCCGCGCCAGCGCCCATCCCTTGGAGACACCCTGTGGCAGCAGATCCAGAATGGACAGATCCCGCCCCGGATACTCCGTGCGAATACACGCGCACGCGCTGCTCCACTCACTCTCCTTCAAGGCGTGCTCGGCGGCGCGCATCTTGCTCAGGCCGCCCGCCACCATGCCCTGAATCGGATCGTTCCCATCACTCAGCGCATTCTCCAGAGGCTTTACCTCGGCGATCGACTTCCGGTTCGCTTCCACCCACAGCGCAATGCGTCCGTGCGCCTGCTCCATGTCTTCGAGCACCAGTTCTCCCGGTCCTTCGTGATCGAACGTAAAGACGACCGCCCCGAAGGGCCGTAGCAGTCCGCACAATCCCCGCGCGACTTGCGCCTTCAAATGACTGCGATCGATTGGTGTGCCGCCCAGAGTCCGTGTCACTGCACCATTGGACGTGATCAGTGGCATATCCGCTCGCAATCCAAGTCCCTCCAGGATCGGTGCGGTGTACGCCTGGCGCCGGCCCGTCGCAATGGCCACCACAATCCCGGCAGCTTGCGCGGCCCGCAGCGCCTGCGCATTCCGCGTGCTCACGTCGTGGGAAAAGGTCGGCAGCAGTGTGCCGTCCATGTCAATGGCCACCAGGCGGACAGGAGGATGCATAACTCAAGTGTAGTGGCTGTTACCCCGCGCTCCATCGCCGTCCACGGTGCTGCGGCACACTTCTTTGTGATGGCGGGCATACCCGTTCCATCGTACATGCGGTGCACAATAGGTCTGCGATGGAGATAGACCATGAACGCACCCATCCTGGTTTCGTACGCCACCCGCGGCGGGTCCACAGCGGAAGTCGCCGAGGCCATCAGCCTCGCCCTCAATGGAGAAGGCCTGCGATCGATCGTGCAACCCGTGGAAGCCGTTGAGTCCCTTGAGGGATTCAACACCATCATCCTTGGCGCGCCGCTCTACATCGGCCGATTCCCGAAGCCATTCCACCGGTTCCTCGTGCGGCATCGGGATGCGCTGCGGATCATCCGGCCCTGGATCTTCGTTCTCGGACCCACCCGCCCGATCCCATCCGACTTTGATGCGGCCAGGCGCCAGGCCCACCGGCAACTCGGCCGCCACCCCTGGCTGCAGCCCGTCGAGGTGCACATCTTCGGCGGACGCTTTGACTTGAATCATGCCCCGCAGCCGCTCACCCTTCTGCAGCGACTTCCCATCCCTGCGCTCAGGAGGCTGCCCACCGCCGATATCCGTGACTGGGTCGCCATCCGGGCATGGTCCAGGGCTGTGGCGCTCAACATCAAATCCGCCGCATGACGCGGTCCGTGGATCGCTGCGCCACATGGGTCCTTCACTGCGAGTTTCCTGCGCGATCAGGGAGAAGCGAAGCCCAACCCACTCTCAAATGAAGCCATCGGTCGCGAAGCCGGCGCTGCCCACCGCTCCGGTACACTGGGACCGTGGAACGAATCTGTCGTCAGTGTCACGCAGTCCTGGCCGGCGAAACCCGCGGCGACTGGTGCCCCGCCTGTGGCGGCGCCCTTATTGAGCGGTCTGCTTTGCCCGCGTCTGACCCCGCTCCGGTTCAGGTCGATCATCGCGGAATCATCTTGCCGCGGCGTCATCCCGTCGGCGGCATTATCACGCCGCAGTAGTGTCCTACTCGTAGCGCAGCGCCTCTGCGGGAAGAATACGCGCCGCTGCCGACGAGGGATACAGCGTGGCCAGAAGTGAAATGCCAATCGATACCGCCGACACAATTACTCCGTCCATCAGGCGCGGCGCAAACGGCAGCGTGTCGATCGAATATACCTCTGCCGACAGATGAATAAAGTGGTAGTGCCCACCCGCCCACGACGCCACGTATCCCAGCGCCACTCCCAGAATCGTCCCAATCACGCTGATCAGGAAACCTTGCAGCAGAAAGATCCGCCGCACCTGGCTCGGCTCCACGCCAAAGCTCATCAGAACCGCGATGTCGCGTGTCTTCTCCATCACCATCATTGTCAGCGCGATCAGAATATTCAGCGCTGCCACAATCACAATCAGGGCGATGATGATGAATGTCACCACCTGCTCCTCTTTCAGTGCGCGAAAAAGCGGCCGGTTCTGCTCAATCCAGTTGCTGGTCATGTAGCCCTTGCCAGCCGCCTGCTCAATGGCCCTGCCAATCTCCGGCGCGCGATCCATATCGTCCACCTTGAAGCTGATCACGGAGAGCAGGTCCGGCTCGCTGAACAGCCGCTGCGCATCGCTCAACCGCATGAAGGCCATCGCCGAATCGTATTGATAAAAACCGGAGTGAAAGATGCCCACCACGCGGAAGCGCTGATACTTCGGCGCCAGTCCCAGCGGCGTCAGTTCGCCTTGCGGGCTGGTAATCAGAACCGAATCTCCTACCTGCACTCCGATCTGGTCTGCCAGGTCCTTGCCCATCACCAGCGGCGGAAACTCCGCATCCACAGGCTGGGGCAGGGAATCGCCGGGCGTCGGTACCGCAGTCGAATTCGCTGCCATCGCCGGCGTCAGGTCCTTCGCCGAGCCGGACACGATGGAATTCAGCAGATTGCTGACGGTCAGCTCTTCTGAGGGGATGATGCCCTTAATCAGCGCAAAGCCAGCATGCGGACCGCGCGACACCAGCACTTGCCCATACAGCCCCGGCGACGCGGCCGTCACGTGCGGTACCTGCCGCAACCGCTCCACCAGCGGCCGCCAGTTGCGGATCCCGTCCGCCGCCACGCGCATCAAGTCCACTTCCGACGACGCGCCCAGCAGCTTGTCCTGCAGGTCGCGCCGCATGCCGTTGGTGATGGCCAGCGCAATAATCAGCGCCGCCACGCCCGCGGCAACGCCCGCAATTGAAATGCTTGTGACGACGCCAACGACTGCCTGCCGGCGCTTGGCCCTCAAATAACGTGCAGCCACAAACAGTTCAAATCGCATCGTCCTGCCGCCTACCGGGCCGCCGCGCCAAATACCGTCTTGGCTACGCCCACGTTGTCATACCGGTCATACACTCGCACCGTCAGCAGATGCTCGCCCGGGTGAGTCGCCAGCGCGGCCGCCGGCAGATTCAGCAGATAGCTCTCGTGCCTGGAATCGGACAAGACTCCCACCGGCGCCAGGAACTGCCAGTCTCCCGCATCGAGCGAGTACTCCGCATGGGAAATCGGCGACTCCGCGTCCTGCGCATCAAACGTCACGCGCACCGGCTGGCTGCACGGCTTGCCCGCGCAATCCCCCGGCTGCGTCTCAGCCTTCAGCGACAGAATCACAGGTGGCGTCGTGTCCACTTCAAATCGGTCACTGATTTTTTCGTCCGTCAGCGCATCGCCCGCCATGTGTGAGGGCGAATCGCTTGCAATCACCTTGACCCGGTATCCGCCGTCGGGAATCAGCGCCGCATCAAAGCTGTACGCCTTCTCCGTCAGATTCTTTTTGAGCAGCCGCCACACATGCTCGCCATCGCCGCGAAGATAAAGCGCGTACACCAGGTTGTCTCCATCATCATCATGCGCGGCCCACCGCACCGTGATGGCCGTCCGATCCTTCTGCGCCTGCAACGGCGAGCTTGAGGTGCCGTCGTAGTTAATTCCGGCATTCTGGCTCGCCGAAGGGAAGTTAATGATCACGGTCTGTTGGCTAGTCTGCTGCGTCTGCGCGGTCCAGCGCGCTCCCGGAGCCACCACCAGATCATCCACCACCGGGGCCGAGTTCACCGGCAGGTAGTTCACACCCACGCTGCCCACGCTCCCGCCCGGCTGCAGTACGGCCTTCCATTGCAAAAAACGTCCCGGCGGCGAAGCCACCGCGCCGTCCTTCAGCAGCGTCCAGGCACTCCATCCGCGGACGGGCTGCTCCACGTTGCCCGTGCGCGTCCACAAGGCGTAGCCGGCCGAGCCGGGCTCCACTTCCACGCGTCCAAAGCGTGCCGTTGCGCCTGCATCCAGCACGTCGCTCGCATATTCGTGCATCTCAGCCGCGCCCAGCCGGGCCAGCTTGCCCGTATTGCCCGTGCCAATCAGGAATTCTCCATTCTGTCCTGCGGCCAGGCATAGCCCCTGTTGCGCGTCCAGATGCGCCACATCCGCATAGCTGCCGTCGGGTTGAATGCGAATGACGCGCCCGCGATTGCCGCTCAACGCCAGCAGCCCATCTTTCTCGGCTGCCAGGGCGTACACGATTTCATCTTTGTCGCTCCACAGCTTGTTCGGCGCTTCATTCTCCTTCAGCGCATCAATCTCCGTCCCCTCCGGCACGGAAGCGCTCGCATTCACCGCCTGCATCGAGCCCGGCTGCACCACCGTAATCGTGATGGATGCCAGCCCCTGCAGCGGCAAAGGTGGCAGCGGGTTGTGTCCCTTGTCGCCCACGCTCGCCGCGTAAATTGTGCCATCGGCGCCCACCGCCACCGCGGTCACTTCGCGCCGCGGCGACTCGAAGAGCACAAAACCCTTGCCATCCGGACTGATCCGATACACCAATCCGGTTCCTTCCGATCCCGCAATCAGGTTGCCCTTTGCATCCCATGCCAGCGAGCGGATATGCTCCTCGTCGCTCTTGAAAAACTCCTCTGGCTTCGCGGCCGGCATCTTCACATCCACGCGGTACACAGCGCCCGGTCCGCCCGTCGCAATATACAGCCGGCCCGCCGCGTCAAACGTCAGCGCCCAGACGTAATGGGACTTGCCATCCGCCGGTTTCGACTCCACCGTCGTGCCGTCAATCGTGCTTTTCTCCGGCAGCTTGCCCGCGTCAAACACCACCGTTGCGTTCGATTCATCCTGCTTCGTCGTGGCCGCCGGATTCAGCTTGTAGACCTTGCCGCTGGGCAGCGTCGCCGCATACAGGGCTCCATCCGGCCCCAGCGCCACCGCCTGCACGCTGACGTCTTTTGTCTCAAACAGCGTAAACGCCTTGCCGCTCTTGTCCACGCGCAGCACTGTTGCCGGTGAGCCTGTACCCAGGTAGGCAGTCCCATCCTTGTCGGTCGCAATGGACCACACAAAGGTCGAGGGCGTGGTCATGACCTCGCGCAACCCGGGCCCTTCGCGCAATACGCCCTCGCTGCCAATCGCAACGCCCTGCGGCGTCCCTTTCTCAAACTCTTCAAAGCGTGACTGGGTCCAGAGATGCGTCTGCTGCGCCAGCAGTCCGGGCGCTGCGACGGCACAGAAGATCGCAACCAGCGGGATGAAAACGGCCAGTGAAAGCAAGCGATGAGACTGGGGATTTCGGAATTCCATTCTGCCGTTGAGTCTACTAGAGTTGCCCCTGACCGCGTGGTGCGCCGCGCCTCACGATCCGCCGCGAAACTGGATAATCCGCCGCCGGTCGCGCTTGCTGGGTCGCCGCTCCGGCAGCGGCGCATACTGCTGCATCGCCTTGCGCTCTTCGGCCAGCAGCAGGCGCGCCGCCTTGCTCGCCTCAGTCTCGCAATAGAGCATCTGCGCCACGGCCGCGGGCCCGCGCATCTCGCTCAGCGCGAGCACTTCAATCTCGAACTCGCCGCCCTCATTGCGCACGTGCAGCATCTCGCCGACCCGAACCTCGCGGGCAGGCTTGGCCGCTGCGCCATTCACGCGGATCCGTCCCAGGTCGCAGGCCTTGGACGCCAGCGCGCGTGTCTTGAAGAAGCGCGCTGCCCACAGCCACTTGTCTATGCGTACGCCGTTCATGCCGGCTCCTGCATCTTCTAATTTGCCAGCACCGCGCGATAGCGGACCTTGTTCTTCTTCACCTTGTCCAGCGCTTCGTTCGCTTTGGACATCGGAAAAGTCTCCGTCATCGCCTTTACGCCGTGTCGCGCCGCCACATGCAGCATCTCCCGCAACTGATGCGGGCTGCCGATCGGACTGCCGGTCACCATGCGCGCGCCTTCAATCAGCGGAAAGGCGGCAACCTCCATCGGCGACGGAGGAATGCCCAGCATGCAGAGCGAACCCGTCGGCCGCAGCGCCTGGATGTACAGGCTCCAGTCCTGGTCCGCATTCGCCGTGTTCAAGATCAGGTCGAAGCTGCCCGCGACCTCCCGCATCGCTTTCGTCTCGCGCGAATGCACAAAGTGTGTCGCGCCCAGGCTCCGCGCCTCTTCTTCCTTGGCTTCCGACGTGGAGAAAGCAGTGACCTCCGCGCCAAAGACCCGCGCAAACTGGATCGCCATGTGCCCCAGGCCGCCGATGCCAACCACGCCCACACGCGATGCCGGATGAATGCCATGACGGCGCAACGGGTTGTAAACCGTAATGCCGCCGCACAACAGCGGCGCCGCATGCTCGCTTGCCAGCGCCTCGGGAATGGGAATCACAAATCGCTCGTTTGCCCGCACCCGGTTCGCATAGCCTCCGTTGCGATGCACGCACGTGCCTTCGGACTGCGGGCAAAGATTCTCCTTGCCCTGCATGCACCACTCGCACTGTCCGCAGGAGTTTGACTGCCAGCCCAGCCCCACGCGGTCTCCAACGGCGCGCGACCGCACCTCGGAGCCGATGGCCGTGACTGTGCCAATCACTTCGTGGCCGGGAATGAAGGGATACTGGCTGACGCCCCAGTCGTTGGCGATGAGATGAAGATCGCTGTGGCATACCCCGCAGTGGGAGATGCTGATTTCAACTTCCCGCGATCCCAGGCTTCCGGGATCGTAGCGGAACGGCACAAGCTCGGCTCCCGCCGCGTGTACGCCAAGTCCTTCAATCGGGCTCGTCATCGTCGTGCAGACCTCGTCGGGGTCCAAGGAGGTCCTGGCCTTCATCCTGGCGCGCAAGCCTCATTGCATCTTCAGATGGATTCCCCGCTCCCTAGTTTAACCCGCTGCCCGTTTCCAGATGGACCGTCAAAAGCTTGAAGCCGGATAAAGCTCCGCCCGCCGGCGCCTCACCGGCTATCTCCGCCGATTCGCCGTTCAGGCTTGCCTCCATGGAGGACCGCATCGGTTCCAGCGCGTTCGCCATGGAAAGTGGAATGCCCGCCATCGACTGTCCTTCTACTTCGCCCTGCGCATCCGGCGCCAAGAGGCTCACATAGATCCAGTCGGCCCGATGCATTTGCCGCGCGCGCGCAATCTCCGCGTCCAGATCGCTGGGGCCCGCGCCAAACCGCGGTTGATGCAGAGCGCGGTCCAGTGTCGCGCCGTCGGAGACCAGCAGCCGCAGATTTCCCGCCTGCAGCCGCGCCGGCAGCTTCACAGGAATCCTCACATTGTGCGCCGGCTGCTGCCACGGTTGCAGCGTCGCCTCCACCATCACCGTGTCCCCTGCATGCACCAGATCACCGGATGCGATTCGGGCCGAGATCAGCTGCACCTGGACGTTGTGCGGAATCGCGTCCGCCGTCAGTTCAATGGAACGGATGGCTCCTTCGCGCGTCCCGTTCGCATACAGTTGCGAGAACTCCTCGCCGGTCTGCATTGCCGCCAGCAACTGGGATGGTGCGCTCTCGCCTGAGGGTGCCCACAGGTCGATCGGAGCTGCTTCATGCCCAGCCAGTCCAATCGTTCCCTGAATGTGATAACTGGTGATGGCGGTACTGACGTTCGTCTGCAACAGTGAGTTGTAAACCGCAACCATCACAGCCTGCGGCGTAAGCGTCGGCAGGTCCAGAACGTCAAAATGCAGCGTCTTGGTCCCCGCGCCATTCCGCATCGTCATCTTCACCGGAATCATATGGGCTGTTTCGCCAAATACGCCGCGGATCGCCGCATCCCGGTCCTGCGTGAACGCGCCGATCGTGGCGCCGGTGTTCACGATCTTGAAGGAGTTCAGCGGCGAAGCCAGCGTCGCCACCACATCCGTGGTGGTCATCGGAAGCGACACCGGACCCGCTTGCAGGATTGGATGTCCGCAGGCCAGCAATTGCTTCGGATCCACATACGTCACCGTGCAGGTCGCCGCAATCTCCAGATCGCCCCGCACCAGTTGAGCGCTCACCGCGCTGCCCGGTTCCACACCAGCGGCTGCGGCCCTGTTCATCTTGCCCGCGTCAACCGAACTGCCGCTTCCGCCTCCCGCCGACACCATCTCCAGGCCTGTTCCTGCCATCTTTTTTTGCCAGAGCGCAATCGCCTCAGGACGGAACCCGCTCATCACCAGCGGCGTCTCCATTGCCTGAAACGTCATCCCGCCGGAAGCAGTCTCCTCCGCAACCTTGCCGTTGTTTGCGGAGGCCTCATGCACAGCCGTTCCGCTGCCAATCGGTTGCATGGGCAGATTGCGTACCTCCAGCATCTGCGCGATTGGAGTGATGCCCGCAATCGGCTCCTTGCTGAACTGACCAATGCGGTATGAAAGCGAGCCCAGCAGCTTGTCGCCCACATAGACCGGGCTGCCGCTCATCCCGGCAACCACGCCCGTGTAATCCGGTTTGGCTCCTTGCAGCCGCGCCAGGATCATGTCCTCGCCCGGACCGCGCGCGCCCCGCAGCACGCCCAGAATCTCCACCTGCATCGGCTCCGGCTTCGAACCCTCAAACACCGTCCACGCTGTCGCCATAAGGCCGCGGTGCACCTCACTCAGCGGATAAATACCGGCCGTCGAGCGCGGCGGTGTGCTTGAGTCCTTGAGCGCGCCCGCCACGCTCTGGCTTCTGGCCGGCACACTTGTTGCTCCCATCACAAAGGCCGCAGTTGCGGCGGCCAACACGACTTTCTTTGCACACCATCTCACGTCTATAAGAGTACAACCGGAAGCGTCGCCGCTCCGAATGCAGCCGGCGCGGTCATGGGTGCGAGCGCCGGTCTGATGCATGCAAGGCGCAAAGCCGATACCCCGCGCGCCGGTTCATCCCGTATCCTGTCTGCAGCACTGAGGTTGTTATGGTCAACTTGCGCTTGTCCCTGTCTGCTCTATGCAGGACGCCGTTCCGCACCCTCCCTCTCGCTCTTGCGATCGCTGGCGCTCCGCTGCTCCAGGCGCAAAACAACGCGCCGGCTCAGCAGACACAAACCCAGCAGCCCGCCGACCAGACCGGACCCGCTGCCGGCGGACCCTCCGGTGATACCGGCGTCATCGCCGTCCCCAAGAAGCCCAAATCCGATGAGGCCCCGCCTCCGCCGGCTCCGGCTGCTCCCAAAGTCGTCAATCCTCCCGGCCTCGGCAACTACTCTCTCCAGGTCAATGTCCCGGAAGTGACTGTCGATGTAGGCGTGCTGCTGGAGAAGACCGGGCAGTTCGTCCCGGGGCTCAAGCCCACCAACTTCCGCGTCTATGAAAACGGAGTCGAGCAGAAGGTCATCGGCTTCCGCCGCGTCGAGGCTCCCGTGACTGCCCTCCTGCTCGTCGAGTTTGCCGCAACCAACTACTGGTTCGTCTACGACATGCAGAATGCGGCCTGGGCTTTTGCCCAATCGCTGCGCCCGCAGGACTATGTCGCCCTGATGACCTTCGATCTCCGTCCCCACATCATTACGGATTTCACCCAGGACAAACGGCAGATCTTCAATGCCATCAACACGCTCATCATTCCCGGCTTCAGTGACCGGAACCTCTTCGACGCGCTCGCGGAAGCCGAGGACCGGCTCAGCCGCATCGACGGGCACAAATACATCATCCTGATCGCCTCCGGCCGCGACACCTTCTCCCGCCTCACACTGGATCAAATCCTCCAGAAAGTGAAGACGACTCCCGACATCACCATCTTCACCATTTCAACGGGTGGCGCCATCCGCGCCATGACCGAAGGCGGGCCGGGTTTCCGCCAGGAAATGGCCGATCTCGATTATCTGCAGGCAGATAACCAGATGAGGACCTTCTCCAAACTGACCGGCGGTATGTGGTTTGAGCCGCGCTTTATCGGAGAACTGCCGGATGACTTCGCCGCCATCAATCGGGCGATTCGCTCAAAATACGAATTGGTCTACCGGCCCACCGACGCCAAGCAGGACGGAACCTATCGCAAGATCCATGTTGAACTGGTCGACGACGAAGGCCACCCGCTCCGCATGCAGGATGAGAAACACAAGGCCCTGAAATACGAGATCATTGCGCGGGATGGATATCGCGCGCGGCAGGAAGTCGAGTAGAGCAGGGAAAAGCGGCAATAGTTCCACTGGCGGCGCCTCAACGCCGCCAGCCCAGCCAATCTCCTGGCAGGCTCCCGCCTACCGGAACTGGTTGATGAAGTCGATGACGTAATACACAAGGACCCCCAGCGTCGCCAGTCCAGCAAGCCACAGGGAGAGCCTCACGTATGGCTCAATTTGGTTGACCTTCGCCACAATTGCCGCCTGCGCGGACTTCTCATGGTCAAACGAATCATCGAGGAAGATCTGGTCTTCTTCGTCTTTGGTCAGATTGGAGCGATAGATATACAGGGCGGCCAAGATGACCACCAGGACAATCCAGACTGACCACATCACGGGAACGAAACTCATTTTCCACCTCCGATTGGCTGTCTGGTCCCAGATACCGCCAGGCCGTGAGGAACTGCGGTCTTGAGAGTAGAGGGGCCGTACGGCTAGCCATCATAGCCCGGAACGGCCTACGCTGTGGTGACAAAAATCACACACGTCTCGATTCTTTCCGTAGCATTCTGAAATCTCTTGACTTGCGGTGGATGGACGGCGTCTTTCGCCGGCGTTCGGGGCGGGCCCTTTTTACAGGTGATCCGATCCGTCTCATGCGACCTTCGGCCATCTGTTGCATCCAACGGGATAGAACGCTGCTCGGCCCTTGAAACCGCGCCTGTGCAGCGGTACAGTTACGAGTAAGCTCAAGAATTTGATCACAGGGAGATACCATGTCCTCAACCGCAGTCACCCCCACTCAGGAAACGGCCCAAAAGGCACCACTTATCCTTACGCCCCAGGCCATCGCCAAGGTGCGGGAAATCATGGCCACCCAGGATCCTCTTCCCGCTGGGCTGCGCATCGGCGTCGTCGGCGGTGGCTGCTCCGGTTTCCAATACTCCATGGCTTTTGAAAACCAGAGTGGCATGATGGACAAAGTTTTCAAATTCGATGACCTCAAGGTGTTTGTTGATGCCACTTCACTGATGTATCTCAACGGTTGCACGGTTGACTACGTTGAGACCCTGGAAGCGGCAGGCTTCAAGTTCGACAACCCGCAGGTGAAGTCCACCTGTGGTTGTGGCTCCTCGTTCAACGTCTAGCCCCCGTTCCCGATTCTTCCCGCACTGAGCTTTCGGTGTGTTCACAGTGCGCTAGACGCAAGTGTGCTTGACGCGATAGCCCGACTCTCCGCAGAGAGCCGGGCCGTCGCGTCTTTTACTTCAGGGAGTTTGCCGACTAATTTGAGTTGTGATGTTGGCTGCTGCGCTGCTAAGGGGATGGGGAGGCAGGCTGCTGCGGCGCGGGTGAGGTGGGGCTGGTCGGCGACGACCCTCCAATGCCGAGATTGAAGCCGCCGGATTGCGTGCCGGTTCCAATGCCCGTTCCGATCCCTGTCCCGGTGCCCGTTCCGGGTGAGCCGATTCCGCCACTCATCCCGCTGGCCGGCTGGCCGACCGTTCCCAGGTTGCCGCCCGACATCATCTGATCAAGCATCGGGCTGTAGAGGAACTCCCACTCCTTGTAGTGATCCTTCTTCTTGTACACGTACACAGAGTTCTTCGGGCTCACCGGAGAGACGCCCATGATGCCGGCGCCTCCGAAGGTCTGTCCTGTCAAATCGCTGCTTCCAGTTGTAGGCGAGGTGCTGCCGCCCGGCGTTGAGCCCAGTCCGCCGGGGCTGGACGCGCCCGAAGTGCTGCCGCCGCCCAGCGTGCTTCCGCTGGAAGACCCGCCGATGCCAGACCCAAGGCTGAACCCGGAACTGCTCGATCCGCCCGGCGATGCACCGGATTGCCCCAGCGCCGACCCCGCGCTCGCGTCCGACGATCCGAAGGCGCTGGTAGCCGGAGTCGCGCCGTTCACGCTTCCCGGACCCACACCGCCAATCCCTCCCGTTGCGCCGGCCAGCGGCTGGCCGAAGAAGCCCATGATCGGTGTCTTGTTTTGCCCAACAGCGACCGGCTTCCAATCATCCTTCCCCGTCGTTGGATCCAGGTAGCGCTTGCGCAGAAAGCGGATCTCGCTGGTTTTGACCAGCGCGTCGACGTTGGGTGGATACGAGCCGAATTTTCGGTAATACACCTGAATGGCGCGGATGTACTGTTCCCCGCGATGCATCGTCTCCAGATCGCGCTGCCGTTGAATATCAATGCGCATTCGCGGCGCGGCCACACTTAGAGCCAGAATCACAAGAAAGAGCATGAAAATGACCCACACCAGCATGAAGCCTTTTTCTTCAGGCCGAATCTGCCGATGTCTCTCAGAAAGAATGGTCATCCCGTTTCCTTGATATTCACCGCCGTCCAGGCGGCTCAGTTGGCGGAGAGCGGAAGTGTCTGCGTGTTGTTGTAGCCCAAATCGGTAATCTGTACGCTGCCCGGCAGAATCGTTCCCACCTTGTATCGGTGGTCCACCACATCGCCGGTCCGGGCAACAAAGATGTCGTCTCCGTGCACCAGGAATGCATTGAGCGATTTGTCGTGCGCCTGGCTGTAGCCGAAATACTTTAAGTCGATGACCGGTGGGCGCGGCGCTTCGGGTGCGGCAATGACGGCCGGCTTGTCCACTACGCGTGCACTCTTCAGCGGCGTTTCAATTGCAATGGGCGTGGAGTCCGCGGAAAAGATATTGCGTCCGGTGCCGCGATAGAGAACGCTCTCGCTGAGTGCCAGTTTTTCCAGATGCAGCGTCGGATCGATGCCGCTGTTCGTCATACGCGCGGCGTCCGGACCCTTGTTACCCGGGCCGGTCCGCACAACACCCGCGGCTGCATGCGGCACCGGTGCAGAGGGTGTGCCGCCAAAGGTGTTCCAAAGCTCCCACCCTCCGACGCCGATAATGACCACCAGTAGCGCGGCGAGGGTGTAGAGCTGTTTCTTGTTGTCCGCTCCCAGTTGCAGGGCCATGGCTACTCACCCTCCCGGCTGGCAGGTTCAGTGGCGTTGCCAGCATCCCCTTTGGCCTCGGGGAGGCCGCTGCTCGCGGCATCGGCCGGCCGCAGCCACGTCGACATGCGCAGGCGCAGATTCACCAGTCCGCCCTGCTGGCCTGTCAGGGCCAGAGCGCGAATCACAAAGAAATTGGGATCGCGCTCCAGGCCGTTCACGAAATGCATGATCTGTGGATAGGCGCCGCTAATTCCGGCATCCATCGTGATTTCGGTCAGGTCCGTGCCCGGCGGTCCCTGGGCATATTGCACGCGCGAGAGTTGAACGCCGGAAGAAACCGCCAGCTCGCCCAGGCGTGTTGCGATCGAAGAATAGTTGGCCGGGATGCGCCGCTCATAGAAGGTCTTGATCTCGCTGCGGGACTTTGCGACGCGCTTATCCAGTCCGCGCAGGGAGAAGGTCTGCATCTCCAGCGCCTTCAGCTCCATCTGCTTGCTGGCCAGGGCATTGGTCGAATCCGTGTCGGTGGCTGACCAGTCCATGCCGAGACGCACGCCCAGCACAACCACAACGACTGCAAGGCAGACGACACCCACGACATGCCACGTGACGGGTGACTGCAGAATTTCGCGCCATTGAGCACGGCTGACACGTTTCATCGCGCGGCCCCCTTGTGCAAGGGAACGGACGCCTTGGGCCTGGGCAGGGCAACGTGCGGCATGCGCTTCCTGCCCGCTCCCTCCGGCGCGGCGCTTCCCGCCGTGGCGGAACTGGCGTCCGCATTTGCCTCGTCCGGGTGGCTCGAAGCTGCTTCCGATGCCGGCGGCGCCGATGGTGGCTGATATTCGGCAAGCAAATCGAAGTTCACTGGGCTGGAGGCGCTCACAGGCTGCAAATGGGTACTCGAGCCGGCACTGGCTTCCGCGCTTTCACCATTGATGCGCGGCGACACGAAGTGCTTCGAATGCTCCAGGTTCTGCACCAGGTCAATCGCGCGATCGCGCGGACCGGCCACGCGCAGCTTCAGAGTGATGCTGCCATCCGGCGCGCGGTTCGGTTCCAGAGTTGTCACCTGCACGCCGCCTGGCAGCACGGTTTCCAGGTCTTCAATGGCCAGTGTCCAGGAGAATGCCTTTTGATCGAAGAGTTGATTCAGCCGTCCTGCCTGCGCCAGCACCTGCGCGTTGTCGGGCTGCTGCATGATGGCCTGATAGCCCTGTCGCTCCTGGCGGATGCGGGCGATCTGTCCGTCGAGCGAATGGTCGCGCGCCCTGGCCCGGTCAGCCTTATGCCGGATGGCATGCAGTCCGATTCCGCACAGAATGGCCACTGTGGCCAGTGCAGCCATGGCGATGCGCAGGCGTTTGAGCGTGGGGCCCAGGTCTGCGAAGGGCCGAGTCGCAAGGTTGATTCCAATCCGCATGGGCTACACCACCCCCGCGAGAGCTCCAGCGATACCGGCAAGGCTTGCTGGGCCCAGTGCTGTTGCCGCCCCGGTTGCCGGTTGCGGCGCCAGATCCACGACGTTCAATTCTCGTTCCTGAATCCAGCGGCTAAATTCCCCGGCCGTGCCGCGTCCGGCGTAGTGCAGTGTCTGCGGGCGCTGATTCAGCTTGTCCTCGAAATAGGCCGACGCCACTGCGATGTCGCGTTGCACTTCCGCGAGGCGCTGTGCAGGATTGTCGGGTAGTTCCAGCGTGCGAAAGAGCAGGAGATCCTGCCTGTGGGCAATCACGGTGGTCAGCGATCCCGCGTTCATGCACGCTGCAAGCACTGGCTCGTCCGTATTCACGCTGGCGAGGGCTGCGAGGCTGGTTGAGAGGACAGAGCCGGGCTCATAGCCTGCCGACCAAATCGCCGTCTCATATTCCGCCAGCACCGGCCCTGGAATCATTGCCGTCAGCACACGGGTTTCATTTGCAGTGTGCGAAAGCACCTGGTAGCTGACGCCAGCCTGCTCCACGTCGAACGGAGCCATCTTACGCAGCCGGAAGCGCAGCACCGGGATGACCTCTGCGGGCTTGGCGGGCAGGGAATCGAAATCCAGCACAAAGACGCGCACCGCGCTGTCGGGCACAATCACGGTGATCGCGCGCCGGCGAGGCTCCACCTGGTCCAGGGCCTTGCGGACCGCTTTGGCAACCAGATCAGGGCTCGCAAGGTTGGGCGCGGAGATCCCGGGCTGGAGCGTGCCATTCGGCAGTGGCTCAAAGGCCATAACCGGCGGTGCGCCCTTGCCGGGAAGGGCCGCTGCCAGCACGCCTTCGGGCGCCAGTTCCACCGCTGCTGGCGGCCGCGCGGAGATCTGCGTTGCGGATTCGGTCTTGCCTTTCAACCAGGACACTAGCGTGAAGCCTCAATAAACGTGACTTTGTTGATCTCTTTGAGCGTGGTCAGCCCGCGTCGCACGCGATCCAGAGCCGATTCCCGCAGGAACGACATGCCTTCCTTCTGTGCCAGCTTGCGTACCTCTGAAGTGGGTTTCTTCTCCAGAATCAACTCACGAATCGGGTCGGTCAAGTCCAACAGCTCGTGAATGGCGGTTCGCCCCCGATATCCCGTGCCGCCGCACTCCATGCAGCCGGCACCCTCATGGAAATCGAAGTCGCGCCAGTCGCCGGGATCGAGCCCGCTGGCCAGCAGGACGTCGTCTGAAAAGCGAACCGTTTGCCGGCAGTGTTCGCAAATCGTGCGGACCAGCCTCTGCGCCAGAATGCAGTTGAGCGCGGAAACAAAGTTGTAGGCTTCAACGCCCATGTTCAGGAAGCGCCCCAGCACATCCACCACGTTATTCGCGTGCACGGTGGTGAAGACCAGGTGTCCGGTCAGCGCCGAGTTGATGGCAATCTGCGCAGTCTCCTGGTCGCGAATCTCTCCGACGAGAATCTTGTCGGGGTCGTGACGAAGAATGGAGCGCAAGCCGCGCGCAAAAGTCAGGCCTTTCTTTTCGTTCACAGGAATCTGCGTAATGCCGCGAATCTGGTATTCCACCGGATCTTCAATGGTGATGATCTTGTCTTCGTCGCTCTTGATCTCGTTCAGCGCGGCGTAGAGCGTCGTCGTCTTGCCCGATCCGGTCGGCCCGGTCACCAGCACCATGCCATAGGGCTCGCGAATATAGCGTCGAAACCTCCGCAAATCCTCGTCTGCAAAACCGACCACATCCAGCGTGAGGTTGCGGAACTTCTCGCTCATCGATTCCTTGTCCAGCACGCGCAGCACGGCGTTTTCGCCATGCACCGTGGGCATGATGGAGACGCGGAAGTCGATCAGGCGGCCCTTGTAACGCACGCGGAAGCGTCCGTCCTGCGGCACGCGGCGCTCGGCAATGTCGAGCTCGCTCATGATCTTGATGCGGCTCAGAATCGTCGTATGGTGCTCGCGGGCAATCGGCGCCATCGCTTCCTGCAACACGCCATCAATCCGATACTTCACATGCAGCGAGTCGTCGTAGGTCTCGATGTGAATATCGGAAGCGCGGCGCTCCAGTGCGGTGAAGATCGTGGTGTCGACCAGGCGGATGATCGGGCTGATGTCTTCATCGCTGGTGAGCTTCTCGATTGAGATGTTCTCGTCGGCGTTCTCCTCGCCGGAAAGCACGTCGAACGTCAGGCCTTCGCTGGCCTCATCGAGCACGCGCTGCGATTGCTCGGTCTTCTTCAGCAGGTCGGTAATCTGGGAGAGCGTTGCGACACGCGGAATGATGCGGCTGCCCAGCAAGCCGGCAATCTCATCCAGCACCATGAGCCGCGATGGGTCGCTGACGGCAATTGCCAGTGCGTCGCCCACCTGCTCAATTGGCACAAAGTTATAGCGAAACATCAGCTCGACCGGAACCGTGCGCAGCAGTTCATGCTGAATCTTGAAATTCTTCAGATCCACGAACTCCGCACGGTAGCGATGCGCCAGGGCCTCAGCTTGCTCGCGCTCTTCAGGGCTGCCGGGCAACGGACCGGCCGGGACTGCTGTGAGGATTGCATCCGCCATCGTTGTTTAACCTCCCCCTCCCGAAACCTGCCCCAGGGAAAAGATGGGCAGGTAGAGCGAGATCAGAATGAAGACAACCACAACGCCCATCACGATCAGGATTGCCGGCTCGATGAGTGCCAGCGCTGCCGTCAGCGCGGTGGCCACGTCCTCTTCAAAAAACTCCGCAACGGAATTCAACATCTGTGGCAGGGCGCCGGTCTGCTCCCCCACGGAGATCATCTCAGTGGCCAGATCGGGGATCACCTCGGTGGCTGCCAGCGCGTCCGCCAGGCTCTTGCCCTCGCGCACCGTGGTGATCGAGGAGTGCACGGCTTTGGAAACCCGCCGGGAAGAGATGGAACGCGCCGCAGTGTCCAGCGACGGCACCAGCGGCAGACCGCCCGTCAGAAGTGTCGAGAGCGTGCGCGCGAACAGCGCCACCTGATACTTGAGCCAGATTTTGCCAAAGACGGGCAGGCCCACGCGGAAGCTGTCGACGAAGTCGCGGCCGCGTTCCGTGGTGGCAAATCGAAAGATCGCAAAGCCGCCGCCGCCCAGAACAAGCGCGATCCAGAGAATGTTGTGCTGCGTCCATTTGCCGAAGGTCAGCAGGGCGATCGTCATTCCCGGCAGTTGCGATCCCATTTGGTCATACAGCTCCGCAAACTGCGGAATCACCACCGTGAACATGAAGATCATCAGACCGGTGACCAGCGTAAGCAGAAGGGAAGGATAGATGAGAGAAGCGGTCAGCTTCTTGCGAAAGGTCAGCGACACGCGCTGAAAGCTGACGTAGCGCTCCAGCACTTCCTGAAGATTGCCGGAACGTTCGCCCGCCAGCAGTGTCGTGGTGTAAATGGGCGGAATGCCGCTTTGTGCCTCGAATGCGGAGGACAGCGCCTCACCCGTTTTGACGCGGTTGGCCACGTCGTAAATCTGGCTGGCGAAATGCGCGTCCTTCTGCCCCTTGGCCAGCATGTTCAGCGATCCCAGGATGGGCAATCCGGCGCGAATCAGCGTCAGAAACTGCTGATTGAAGATGAGAAATGGCTCCAGCTTGACCTTGCGGCGGGCGAAGGGCGAAGAACTGCCGCGGGCTTTGACGGAGAAGACATGATATCCCGCGTGCGTAAAGCGCGCGCGAAGCTCATCAGCGGTCGCCGCCGTCTGGATCTGCTCCTGCACCCGGCCCCGCTCGTCAGCCAGCTTGATGACAAACTCTGCCATAGTTATCGATGCGTCCTCGCGCCCATGCCTTGTCGAAGCGACAGAGGCCCCGCAATCCTGTTCACAGAGGCCCCGCAATCCTGTTCAAGGGTAACAGCCTGAACTGCACAATAGACGCACATCTTCTATACACCGTTCATCAGGCTGGGAATGATTCCGGAGACCCCGGGTCCAGCCGATTGGCCGCCGCAAGAGGCCGTGAAACGCACGTTCCAAAGCGGTTTGCCAAAGAGTCGCCGAACCCCTTCCTGCGCGATCCGGCGCAACCGTCCTCCTTCAATCTCATGAACTCAAGATGGACGACGATGAAGGCTTTGAGTGTTGCGGCGGGCCAGAAGATCAGGGCCCAGGGCGGATTTCTGGCTGCGGGGCTTTCCATTTTCCGGAGGCAAGCGTAGGATGCGGCACGCAGAGGCACGCGGATGGAGCGAAGGCCCTGCCGCGTCGGCTCCGGGAACGGCCCGGCGCGTCAGGTCGTAGAGTCCTGGAAGGGAAGTCTGGACAGAGGCGGTGAGACCTGAGAATCTTGCAACCTTTTCGTACATGCATTGTCTAATGGAGATAAGTTGATAATAGGAGACTCAATGTCGAA
>JAJYAE010000260.1 GCA_021779695.1 Acidobacteriota bacterium
ATGAGAGGTCCGACGACAGTGGATACCGCCACGAGTGGCGTCGAGGCGAAGGCAGACAGTGCAAGCGCAATCGAGAGTTCAAAGTTGCGTCCAGTGACATGGAATCCCACGGTAGCAGCTTTGGCGTTCCGAAGGTGCAGGGCGCGGCTTACCCAGTAGCCGACGTTAAAAAGTGTGAAGAAAAAGAGGATCAACGGAGCGGCCATCTTCAGGATGAGGGCAGGCTGGTTCAAGATCACTTCCCCCTTGATCGCAAACATCACCACCAGCGTTGCCACGAGGGCGATCAACTGCATTTTGCTCAGCACGGGTACAAGGCGCGACTTAAACCACTCCTGTCCCTTCCGCCGCAGGGCGATCCTGCGAGTCAATGCGCCAAACAGCAACGGAAGAACCAGGTAGAGAAAAGTGCTCTTGAGAACTACGTCGATCTGCAACGGCACCTTGGTCCCTACCAGCAACAGAATCCAGACGGGAACCGAGACGATCTGGATTACCGAGTTCCATGCCATCAGCACCACTGACAGAGGATTATCAGCTCCGCCCATGTCCGCCCAGACCATCACCATGCCAATGCAGGGAGCGATGCCAAGCAGAATAAGGCCCGTCCAGAGTTCAGGCTGCCCGCGGAGAAAGACCCATCCAAAGCCGTACAGAAGCAGCGGATTCACCAGATAATTGAGGAAAACTGACAGCCCGGCCGGGCGGCGTTCCAATGCCGCACTGTGCAAATCCCCGAACGGGACCTTGGCGATGGTCGGATAAACCATCAGGAACAGTCCAAGAGGGATTAGAGGTTCCAGTGAGGCACCCACCTTAGGGGCGGCCCTTCCAAGCATCAGTCCGGCCGCCATCGACGCCAGAATTAGACCCGAAAACAGCTTGTCAACCGTACTGAGGTGAGCGTGTTCGGCGCGTTGAGCCTGTGCTGCGGTCGCAATATTAGCCATGTGGATATTCCTTAACAGAAATGACCATATCACTATAAAACTAGTTTTGTAAAATTCAAGATGTCCGTAGAAGTCGGGGCTACGAGGGAAATTTTGGATGAGATCTCCATGTCCCCTTGTATCCGTGTGAGTCAATCAAACGATTAATTGGCAGATAAGACGTTCAACCACTAGACTTCAGGGGTAGCCGAACCTGGAGGCTTCATGCAGCTTCCGTTGATCCTGACCATTGCAACCAAAGCCGTCATAGGCCCAGGTGCAGGTATGAGCCTCGACCAGGCAATCAAACAACTGCCGGCCTGCTGGTCGAAGTTGTGCGCGAGGTTCCCCGCTCTGTGATCCAGGCAGCGGTGATTACGGTCTCGGACCGCTGTGCTGCCGGCGTGGTGCTGGATACCGCCGGACCTGCCGTGGCGGAGCTTCTCAGCAACGAACTGATGGCTCACCTCGTCTGGACTCGGACCGTGCCAGACGAGGTAGAGCCAATCGCGAAAGCATTGACGGATCTCTGCGATCGCCGGGTCGATCTGGTTGTCACCATCGGAGGCACGGGCATTTCGGCGCGGGACGTTACTCCGCAAGCCACCCGAACAGCGATCGACCGCGAGTTGCCGGGACTCGCTGAGGCGATGCGCATGGCTTCCACAAAACAGACTGCGAACGCACTGCTTTCGCGGGCGATCACCGGAGTGCAGCGCGAAACCTTGATCGTGAACCTGCCGGGAAGTCTGGGCGCCGCAACAGATAACCTCCGTACGATTCTGTCCACGTTACCCCATGCCGTAAAAGTGTTGCGCGGGGAAACTGCGCGCTCAGAGAGTGATTATGGGCGGCTGATCGGGCTTGCGAGCAGGACAGATTCTCATCTTCAACCTGTCGCGGTTCTGGAGATCCGCCCATGAACGTAGATACTGCAACATATATGCAGGATTTAGGAGCGCCCGTGTTTGCCGTGTGCGGATTTTCCGGATCGGGCAAGACCACGTTGCTCGAAGCGGCGATTCCCCACTTAGTAGCGCGGGGACTGTCAGTGGCAGCCGTCAAACACGACGCGCATGGTTTCGTCGTAGACCAGGAAGGCAAAGATTCGGAGAGGCTATTCCGTGTTGGCGCCACAGTCGCACTACGAGGACCTGCGGAACAGTTCCTTCGGCGGAATAGTTCCTCGGTGTTGACCCTGGAAGCAACTCTGGCCGACCTGGCGCGCGACCATGACCTGCTACTGGTCGAAGGTCACAAGAATACCCCGCTGCCGAAACTCTGGTTAAGCGGAGCCGAAACCTCCCCTCCTCCAGAAGGTGTAACGAACATCCAGGCGGTTCTTTCGTGGAATGCTGATCGGCTCAGTGCTTTCTTGGCTTTTATTGAGGAGTGGCTTCCCAAAGCGTGGCTGGCTCAGCCGCTCCTTGCGGGCTTACTGGTTGGCGGCGAAAGTTCGCGGATGGGAAAGCCCAAACAGATGATGAGCTTCGGCAGCAGCACCCTCGCCGAAATCGCTGCCCAAGCTTTGAGCGCCACGTTTCGCCAATCGGGCATCGGTTGCGGCCTAGCCAACCAACAACCTCTAATTCAAAGCCCGATTCTTCTTGGGGCTGGCGAGGTTCCTGATGCACTGCAATGCCTTCTGCGGCTTCCGGATGCGCCGGAGATCATCGGACCCGTTGCCGGATTGTTAGCAGCACATCGGTGGGCGCCTCGCGCGGCCTGGGTTCTTGCAGCCTGCGATCATCCGTGGCTCAACACCACTGACATCCGCTGGCTGCTTGATCAGCGCAGACCGGGCACGTGGGCCATCCTCTCACAACAGCCTGATCGTCATCCGTGTCCCACATTAGCCTTGTACGAACCACAATCGCTGAACGTTCTGGAGCGCTCTCTCCTTGTTAATCGCCCTGGCGAGATGGGCATAGCAGAGCTCTTCGACCACCCGCGTACGTTGATCGGCTCTCGGTTCAGCCTTGGGTCGATTAATGTGAATACACCACAGGAACTCATGGCGGAGGTGGAACGGGCGAACGCTCAGGTCAGCGACAGTCTGCCCGCCCATCATCGTGGTCACGTTACAGATGCGGCAGGCCAGGTCGATCCAAAGTTTGACCAGGAAGCAGAATGAAAGTTGTACGAGCTGGTATCAGGAAGGAGAAGCGGCGATGATCAGTTTTGAAGAGGCGCGCGATACGATTCTCGAGAACGTGGCTCCCCTTGAGCACGAACAGGTGGCGCTTCGGGATTCCCTGGGCCGCGTCACTGCGGAAGACGTAATTGCCCCGTTCGATCTGCCGACGTTTGATAACTCGGCCATGGACGGGTTTGCCGTGCGCGCCGCAGACTGCGACGGATTCCCTTCGCTGACCATTCAGGGTTACATTCCCGCAGGCGGAACTGTCACGGTCGAAGCAACCCTTGGGGGTGCAATCAAGATCATGACAGGAGCGCCGGTTCCAAAGGGCTGCGACGCAGTTGTGCCGCTCGAAGAAGCCGAAGAAGCCGGGCACGAAGTGTCCATCAAGGCTCTGGTAGAGCTTGGCCAGCATATCCGGTGTGCCGGCGAAGACGTCCGGCAAGGGGAAACGGTGTTGCACGCCGGCACCCTGATCCGCGTGCCCGAGATCAGCATACTTGCATCGTTGGGCCTACAGTATGTTAACGTAACTCGCAGGCCGCATGTCGCGATTCTTTCGACTGGTGACGAGTTGGTGGAACTCGGCCAAGCTCTCCCGGCGTACAAAGTGTTTGACAGCAACTCCGCTGCCCTAGCGGCGGCAGTGCGAGGGGCAGGCGCGGTGCCCATTCCGCTCGGCATCGCGCGGGACGATCACAAACATCTGCAACAGAAGATTACCGCTGGGTTCAAAGCCGATGCATTGGTTACCGCTGCCGGCGTAGCGGTGGGCGATCGCGATTTCGTTCGGGAGGTTCTCAGGGAACTCGGGGTCAGACAACTTTTTCATGAGGTGAATATCAAACCTGGAAAGTCGGTAGTATTCGGTTTGAAAGATGGGAAACCGGTTTTTTCTTTGCCCGGCAATCCTGTCGCGGCCATGGTGACGTTTGAAGAACTGGTGCGACCCGCTCTCCTGAAGATGACGGGACACAGGTCAGTCATCCAACCGCTTATGTCAGCAACTCTCCAAGGCCCGCTTCGGAAGAGGCGGGGCAAAACCTGCTTCTCTCCCGTCAAGCTTGAGGTTGTCGACGGCAGATATGTGGCGCACAGCACCGTCAAGGCTAATCAGCACACCGGATTCCTGACAACCATGATCGGAGCCGACGCTGTGACAGTTCTCCCTACGGACATGCTATCGCTTGCGGGAGGCGAAGAGGTTCTCATACACGCTATCTCCGGTGCGCTTGGTGAGTTGAGCCGTGCACACCAGACCCAATCGAATCTGCGCGATAGAACGTCCGAATTTGATACATCGGGCAATGAAGAATTTGTCCATCAAACTCCGGGGCCAAACACCTAATTGGGGATGAGGGAAGAACTCCAGAGTGAGATCCCCGCGTTTCAGAATTATCCAGCCACTATCCCGCCAAACCTCTGCGAACCCAAGAGCAGCATAGAACTGTGACGTTCCCTCGAAATCGCGCGAAGGCAGATTCGGCGTGGCGACATCGCTCATCTCAGTTGCTCCGGCGGCAAGGTAAGCAGCACCACGAACTCAACTACAGCAGCGGCCTTGCAGTTGTACCGGAGGACATTTTACTGAGCCGTAGGAGCAGAAAACGCAGCAGTCTCCCGGTTGAGGCCGCAGCAGAGCATGGCAATGCGCGCACTCATGGAAAAAGCGACACGAATCGAGGGGCATATTCTCCAACGTGGCATGACCGCACTGCGGACACGTCAGCACGGATTCGAGAATGACTGCTGCTGTTGTCAAGGCTCCTGCGCTCCGCTATGCACAGTCGAAGGGAAACCCGCGTTTGTGGTGGCCTTCACCAGTGCCGACGGATTTGTCTTGTCTCCGTCATACTTCACCGTCGCGGTCTTGTGGTCGTAGTCCACGTTCGCATCAACAACGCCAGGTACTTTCTCCAGCGCCTTGCGAATCGTGACGGAGCACATGGAGCAGGTCATGTTCTGAACGTCGAGAACAGTAGTTTGCGGAGCTGCGGCAAATGCCGATACCGGCAAACCGATGAGAAGAGCAGCGAGCAGTTTACGCATCACAGGTTCCTTTCAGCGATAGAAAAAGGGCAAAATCCAAGGACTGATTACGAGCAGGAACACAACCGGAAGCAGCACCCAAAACAGAATTCGCTGCACCTTCCGGGTACGATCAGCAACGCAGTTATTGCCAACGGCGCAACTTTGAGGCACCAGGTAGAGTTTCCAAAAGGTCCACCCGAGAAACAGAACCGTCAGAACAATAAAGACTGGCCGATATGGTTCGAGTGCGGTCAAATGCGCAATCCAGGCTCCGCCGATGCCCAAGCTCAGAAGCATGAGCGGCCCCATACAACAGGCAGATGCGCCGATCCCAGCGAGCACGCAGCCTATAAGGGTTGTTTTCGTATTGAGTACAGAGCGCATCCTTGGCGAATCATCCTTATTTCACTCTAACCTCCGTACTATGGTACGGAGTCAAGGGAGGCGATTCGTGAGCGAGAATCTGACCATCGGCATCCTGGCAAAACAAGGCGGTGTGAATGTCGAGACCATTCGCTATTACCAGCGACGGGGCTTATTGCAGGAGCCGACAAAACCGCGGAGCGGATTCCGGCAGTACACATCCGGCACGGTAAAGCGGGTCCGCTTCATCAAACGAGCCCAGACTCTTGGATTCACGCTGGAAGAGATCACAGGTCTGCTCGCACTCGATGAAAGAAAAGCCTGCTCAGAAACACGAGGGATCGCAGCACACAAGCTGGAGCTGATCGAAGAGAAGATTGCAGACCTCTCGAAGATGAAAAAAGCACTCTCACGCCTTGTGCGCGCCTGCGATGCGTCATCCGTCGGTGCACCGTGTCCGATTATTCACCTTTTGGCGGATGACTAAGGCGAGCACTGAAACGTGTGGCTCGCAGCAAACTTAATCATGGCACAGTGATGGAAAGAGTTTGCTCCCATCGTAGGGAATCTGAGTATGCAGAGCGCCGCCCGTCGGGTGGGCGAGTGAAGACGCTCCCGCCAGACGCGGGAGCCACGCACACGGGTGGGAAAGACGGGCAGGCACAAAAAATGCGGAGCCGAATTTCTGGCTCCGCAGGGTCTCGAGTAAGTATCCACCGGCAGTGGGGTACCAGACCGATGGTCTGGACAATCAGGGAAGGAACATGGGGCAATCGTCAGGTTTAGGCTGAAGAAGTCCCGAGCGTTGGCAGTTAAGACCGATGGCTCACTGATGCCTTTCCAAGCTCGTCCGGCAGTGTGGTTCTGGGCCCCGTGCTCAGTACAGTGATGACGTGCAGC
>JAJYAE010000261.1 GCA_021779695.1 Acidobacteriota bacterium
CCACGTGCAGAGGACAGGCCGCGGTGCAGGCGGGCGCCTGCTCTTCAATGCATTGCGCCTCCCATCGTTTGACCTGCTCGCGATCCATTGCGGTTTGTCCTGCCCGATTGGTGTGCTCTGTACCAGTTCAGGGAAGTGCATTCATGATCCGGAGAACCGGGGTGAGAGCAGCGGAATGTGATTGGCATGTTCCGCGGCGGAAGCAGCGCCTCGGCCGCGGAACAGGAGCACGGCGCGACGCTAGACGTGCGCCAGTTGTTGTTGTCCTTGAGCGTCGAGCGCGGCCTTGACGACCCTGGGCAGCGCGGGGACGCGGGTGATGCGGACCCCACAGGCGTTGTAAATCGCGTTGAGGATAGCCGCATGTGGAGCGGTGAGCGGAGCTTCGCCGACGCCTGCCGCGCCAAACGGTCCCAGATCGCGCGGCGTTTCCTGGAAGAGGATTTCGATGTCATCCGGGATGTCGCTGATGTAGGGCAGACCGCAGGCCTTGAGGTTCGTGTGCACCTTCAGGTCTTCGAAGTCCTCGGTCAGTGCCAGTCCGATGCCTTGCGCGAGGCCGCCGTAGATCTGGCCTTCCACGGTGGCGCGGTTGATGATGGTGCCCACGTCCACTGATGTGGTGAATTTGACGACCTTGACCTTGCCGGTCGTAAGGTCAACTTCCACTTCAGGCATGAAGACTTCGTACATGTACACGGGAAAGGGCTTTCCCTGGCCGGTGACGGAGTCGCAGGCTGTGCAATCGGAGGCCACCCAGTTGCCGTCATAGTGCAGCGGAATCTTCTCCGCGACCATCTCGTCGTAGGTGCGATAGGTTCCGTCCGGCTTGCGCATGGCATTGAGCAGCATTTCGCAGCCCACCTTGGTGGAGTTGCCGGTGAAGACGTTGGAGCGGCTGCCGCCGGAAGGCCCACTGTTCGGCAGCACTGTGTCATTCATCGTGAGCTTGATCTGCTCGGGATGCAGGCCAAGCGGACGGAGCGTTTCGTGGGCGATGGTCAGAGCGGCGAGATCCGCGCCCTGGCCGTGATCCTGCCAGCAGTTGAGCAGGGTCACGCCGGTGGCAGTCAGTTCAACTGCGGTGGCAGAGCTGTCGGGTCCATCGAGGCCGCAGCCGTACACGCCGATCGAGAGGCCCACGCCGCGCGTCTTGCCGGGCACGCGGAAGTCCTTGGAGCGCTTTTTGGCCGCTTCGTATTTAGGCTTGATGAGATCCATCAGGCCTTCGAGACAATACACTTCCGGCGTCTGGCCCGTCGGGGTGGTGGCCGGCGACCGATAGATGTTCTTGTAGCGGAAGTCGAAGGGATCGATTCCCATCTTTTCAGCCAGAACATCGACCAGCTGCTCCGAAGCCAGGAAGGACTGCGGTGAGCCGTAAGCGCGGAAGGCTGAGCCCCATGCGTGGTTGGTGCAGACTGTGCGGCCCTTGCCGCGGATGTTGGGAATGTCGTAACCGGCGCCAACAAACTGGGCCTGGCGCACGGTGAGCAGATCGCCGAACTCCGAGTATGGACCGTGGTCAATCCACCAGTCGGTCTCCATGGCGATGAGCTTGCCGTCTTTGTCCGCGCCCATCTTGCACTTCACATTTCCAGGCGAGCGCTTCCCGGTATAGGTGATGTTCTGATACTGGCTATAGACCAGAGACACTGGACGCTGCGTGGCGAGGCAGGCCACGCCCAGCAGGGCTTCCATGGTGGGCGAAAACTTGTAGCCGAAGGTGCCGCCGGCGCCATTCTGGATGAGACGCAGCTTGTCCTGCTCGACGCCGATGCCGGGGCCGATCATGGCGGCATGCAGTTGCAGGCCGATGCTCTTGGACTGGATGGTCAGGCGTCCATTGTCTTCGAGATAAGCGCAGCCGCAATCCGGCTCAAGATGCAGGTGAGGCTGACGGCTGCAGTAGGTTTCAATCTCGGCCGTACAGGCTGCCTGCTCCATCAAGGGCGCGGTTTCCTCGCCCTTGATGACGCCTTGCTCGTAGTAGATGTTAGGCACGCCGGGATGGATCTCAATGGCGTCGGGCGCCATGGCGGCCCAACCGGACATGTAGGCCGGAAGAATCTCGAGATCGACTTTGACCCTGGCAGCGGCCTCGCGGGCATGCTCCTCGGTGTCCGCGGCGACGATGGCGATGGCATCGCCGAACTGGAAGACCTTCTCTTTGCAAAGAATCGGACGGTCCCATCCGTCCCCCTTGTTGGTGGGGAAGGTAATGAGGCCGGTGATGGCGTTCTTGCCCTTGACGTCCTTCCAGGTGATGACCTGAACGACGCCGGGCATCTTTTCGGCTTCGGTGGTGTCGATGCTCTTGATGTTGGCGTGAGAGACTTCCGCCTGCACCAGCGCGAGACGGAGGGTGTCGGGCGGCATATGCAGGGCCACGTCGGCGCCGAAATCCCAGGTGCCGGTGACCTTGGCCAAAGCGGAGGGCCGGCGATACTTCGAGCCGAGGATGCTGCCATTTTCTCCGGGCTCAAAGAGCAAATCCTCCTTCTTCTTTTCGCCGCGCACGACAGAAGCGGCGTCCATGACGGCATCCACAAGCTGCTTATAGCCCGTGCAGCGGCAGGCGTTGCGGTTGATGTCGAACCATTTGCGGACCTCCTCGCGGGTGGGGCTGGCATTTTTCTCAAGCAGAACTTTGGCCGACATCAGGAAGCCGGGTGTGCAGACACCGCACTGAGCGCCACCGTGGGCCATCCAGGCGACTTGAAGCGGATGAAGATTGCCAGGAGTTCCGATGCCTTCGATCGTGGTGATTTTTGCGCCTTCGGGAACCTTTTGGACGGGCAGTACACAGGCGCGCTTCGCCTTGCCGTCCATGATGACGGTGCAGGTGCCACATTGACCATCGTCGCAACAGACCTTGCAGCCCGTGAGCAGGAGTTGTTCGCGGAGCACATCTGCCAGAGATTTCTGCGGATCGACGACCAGCGAGCGATCAACGCCGTTTACGTTGAGGAGGATTCGTTTCATGATTCAACCTTGTCCTTTCATCGCGATTGCTTCGCGATTTGACTCGCTGCGGGTTCAGCGGCGCCCCGCGCAGCGCGCAATGGCGCCTTGACCTGTTGGGAAAAGAGCAATTCCATTGCCACGCCGCGCGGGGCTCCTGGCCGAGCCGCCATAATTTCGGGTGCGCGGTGTCCTGTCTACAGAAGATTTCGTGAAGAGCTTCCAAGCGCCGTGTTTGGTTCGAGTTGGAGGGGCTGGCGCCATGGCGGGCAGTCCTATGCACCGGGGCTTTACGGTTCTACCTGGGTTTTACGCGGGCGTTGCCTTCGGGTGCAATCGTTCGAGTGTTCAAGGTTGGAACACTGGTTTCTGCTCCGATGTGGAGCACGTGGCACTGATTCGCACGTTGTGCTTTGCGCATCAGCGCGGTTCGACCGCATCAAGACGGAACTGCTGCATTTTGCGGTACAGGGTATTGCGTGCGATGCCGAGCCGGGCGGCTGCCTGCTTGATGTTGCCGTGACAGGAGTTGAGGGCCTCGGTGATGGCTTGCTTTTCCACGTCACGAAGGCGGGCTGAATGCTGGATCTCGCGCGTCTGTGGTGGTGGTGGACTGGGAACGCCACTACGGAGGCCGATCCTGGGCAGATCAATATGCTCGGCGGCTAATGTGGATGCGCCGCGAGCGCGAATGAGAGCGCGTTCGAGAACATTCTCCATCTCCCGCACGTTTCCTGGCCAGGAGAATCCTGCCAGCTTCTCCAGCGCTTCCTGGCTGATCGCAGCCGCAGGCCGTTCGAGGCGCCGGGCAATTTTGACAATGAGGGAGCGGGCGATGGCGGGAATGTCTTCCTTCCGCTCGCGCAGCGGAGGGATTTTGACCTCGAGCACGGCGAGACGATAGTAGAGATCCTCGCGGAAGCGCCCGGCTTCCACATCCTCAGACAGGTCGCAGTGAGTGGCCGCGATGACGCGGATGTCGACATTCAATTCCGTCGAGGAGCCGATGCGGGAGACGGTGCGCTCCTGGAGGACACGCAACAGCTTGGCCTGCATGTTGAGCGACATTTCTCCAATCTCGTCCAGAAAGATGGTGCCGCCGTTCGCCATCTCGAATTTTCCGCTCTGTCCGCCGCGCTTGGCGCCGGTGAAGGCTCCTTCGGTGTAGCCGAAGAGTTCGCTCTCAATGAGGCTTTCCGGCATGGCCGCGCAGTTGATCGCAAGGAAAGGGCCGCGGCTGCGGGCGCTGGCATGGTGGATGGCGTTGGCAAAAAGCTCCTTGCCTGTACCGCTATCGCCGAGGATGAGCACGGTAGAGGAGCAGGTGGCCGCGAGGGTAGCCCATTCCTTGGCTGTCTGCAAGGCGAGGCTGTCACCTACGATGTCCTCAAAGTGGTAGCGGCGGGAGAAGAAGACCGGGGATTTGCGTGCGGCGGAGGTGCTTTGCAGCTCGCGGAAGAACGCCACGGCACCGACGACGGAGCCGCTCTCATCGCGGACCAGGGAGGCGGAGCTTTGCGCGCGGCGGCCGGATGAGTCCACCAGGATTTCCTGGTTGCGGTACTCCTTGCCGGTCCGGATGACCTGGAGGATTGGCGCTTCTCCGCGGTAGACCTGGTCCAGCCGGCTGCCGCGGGCGAAGGCGGTCTGGATGCCGAGGATCTCCGCGCCGCGAGCGTTGATTTCCGTGACGATGCCTTCGTTATCGACGGCAAGAAGACCGTCAGAGAAGCCGTGGACCAGCGCCTGCGACCAGCGAGAGGCCGCAGACAGTCGTTTCATCATTTCCTCCATCCGGATTTGATTCTCAATGGCGCGGGCGACGGCGACGACGGCTCCAAGCGTGTGGGGATGCGCGCGCTGGAAATCGCCGCTGACGTCGACGATGCCGATGAGATCGCCCTGGGGATCGAGGATGGGTGCCGCGGAGCAGGTGAGGAACTGGTTCTCCGCGCAGAAATGCTCCCATGCATGGATACGAACGGGGCTGCGCTCGACGATGGCGGTACCGATGGCGTTGGTTCCCTTGCGCCTCTCGCTCCAGTCTGCGCCGGCGCAGAGATGGACTTCGCGGGCCCGCTCCGCGATGCGCGCGTCTCCCGCAATCTCAAGCAGGTAACCGCTTTCATCGGTGAGGATGACCTGAAAGTCAGTGCCCGTCATGGAGCGCGCAAGATCCTGCAGGTAGGGGTGTGCGAGGCGAATGAAGCGCTGCTTTTCATCGCGGCGTTCCTCGAGCCGCCGCAATTCTTCGTCATAGTTGCCGGGCGCAGCGAGGGGGTTGACGCGGAGATCGCGACAGCGCTGCCAGGAGTTGGCGACTGCATCGCGGACGAGGCGATTGTCGACAATCTCCTTTTCGAGGTACTGTTCCCAGGCCTTGCGGCCATCCGAGAGGAGTTGAGCAGACATAGTCAGACCTGCTTCCTCGGCCAGTGTTCGATTTCAGAACACGGATCACAATTCTGTAACACGGGCTGATACGTTCCCGGACATATTGGGCGTCGGAAGGCGCACTCGACTGTGATGAGCATCACGCTTGGTCGCTGGCAAAGCGCGCAATTGGCAGAAGTTCCCTGTGATCTCAATTACATGCGATTTGCGGGAAGCGCGGCCAGGAGTTTGGCATGGGTCTTGCAAAAGCAGAGCAGCGTGTGCGCAGCCGGAACCGATCGACGCTGAAGGCCGTGATTCGACGTGGCACCGAAGCGTGGATGTTCGGCTATCGGGAACGCTCCATGTTTGCCGGAGGGAGTTTGCGCTATGCGCAGGTACAGCGTCATTACAGATCGATGCCAGCAGGGAATGCAATGCGTCTCGGCTTGCCTGCGGGACGCGATCCATCCCACGGCGAATGAGCCCCGATTTCCAATCTCCCGGCAACTCTACATCAACCGGCGCCGGTGCATTGGTTGCGGGGCCTGCGTCTCGGCCTGTGACAACGGGGCCATTGTTGAGTACGAGGAGGATGAGGCAAGTCTGATTCACTTTGCCGCGTTGAATGCGGCGTATTTCACGGGATGATGAGCGGGAAGCGCAAGGAAGGGACGGGCCTGGACTGACCCGGCGGCAAAAGGGCGGGCCCATGGACAAAGCGGCATCCAGACCGGCAGCACTGTGACGGCACGGAAGACTCGAACGAGCGAGTTGACCACAGACAAGAGTTCCTGCTGAGCATCAGCAGACACCGAATGCATGGAGAGGGAGCGTTATGGCACTAGCAGATCAGGTTTATGGTTTTTATCTTCCGACTGTCTCGCTGATGGGAGTTGGATGTTCGAAGGAAACGGGCGCACAGGCGAAGGCACTGGGTGCGACACATCTTCTTATCGTGACGGATGCCGGGCTGAAGCTGCTCGGGGTGGCGGACC
>JAJYAE010000024.1 GCA_021779695.1 Acidobacteriota bacterium
AGATGTGGCAGCTTGCAAGTCCGCGCTTCTCCAGATAGCGCTGGTGATACTCCTCAGCGCGCCAGAAAGTCTGCGCCGGCTCCACTTTCGTGACGATGCGCTTGGGCTTGTAGTGGCCCTCGGCGGTCAGCTGCTCAATCTTTGCCCGGGCCTGGGCTTCCTGCTCAGGCGAGTGGAAGAAGACAGCGGAGCGATACTGCGTGCCCCAGTCCGGCCCCTGGCGATTCAGGGTCGTGGGATCGTGCAACGAGAAGAACGCGTCAAGTAACTGCTCGTAGCTGATCTTTTCGGGGTCGAAGTCCAGCTCGACCACCTCCGCGTGGCCGGTCTGGTCCGTGCAAACATCCCGGTAAGTGGGCTGTTCCAGAGCCCCGCCCTCATAGCCAACAGCCGTGGCCGTCACACCGGGTAGCGCGGCAAACGCCGCCTCCACGCCCCAGAAACAACCTGCGCCAAACGTCGCCTTCTCTGTGCTCATGCACGATGAGATGCGCCGCACCACGAAATTGTCACAACGATTCTGCCTGTCGCGAAGGCTTATCCACGCCCTTTGCCGCGCGGACCGCCGCTGGGCCGCCCACCTGGCCGACCTCCCGGCTTGCCACCGGGCTTACCTCCGGGCCTGCCACCGGGTTTGCCAAACGGCTTGCCGCCTGGACGCCTCGCCCCTCCGGGTTTGCCCCTGAATCCGGACTTGCCCGGACCGCCCGGTCTGCCCCCGAAGGCCGGCTTGCCGCCCTCCCGTGTCTGCGGCCTGCCCTCCGGACGCGTCTTCGGCTCAAAGGCCGGCTTTTCACTGCGCCCAAACTGAGGCTTACGCTCGTCGCGCCCTTTGCCAAATCCACGACCGGCAGGCCGGCCCGGACCCGCAGATTTGCCGCCGAAAGCAGGGCCACGGCCCTGACCGCCGCTGGGCCTGTCTTCTGGCACAGATTCAATCTCAATCCTGGGCCGTCCTGCTCCACGGAATTCGGGCTTATCTTTGCCAGGCCCCCTGTCAAAGCCGCGGCCGGGAGGCTTGCCGGGGCCTTTGGCAAAGCTCGGCCGCTCAAACTTTCCTCTGCCCTCGGCAGGCTTATCGCCGCGCGGAGCGAATCCCTTGCCAAGCGGCTTTTTGCCGGGCCGCTCCGCGCTGAAACGAGGCCTCTCCCCTTCGTTCTCCCGCGTGGGCCTGCCAAAGGCCGGCTTGCCAAATCCCGGCCGACCGCCCGGCCGCGGCCCGCGCTCGTCGCGGCGTTCCCCGAATCCGCGCCCGTACTGCCCTTCCCGCCGGGGCCGTTCTTCGCGCCCAAACTTGTTTTCTGGGCGAGGCCTTTCGGCCGGTTCCCTGCGCTCCTGCTTCTGGCGGAAGGGTCTTTCGCTGCCTCCCTCCGCGCGCATTCGGTTCGGCTTCTCCGTTCCCCGCTGCGGGCGACGTGCGCCGCCGCGGTCGAATCGCTGGCTTGCAGGGCGTCCTGCTTCCTTCGGCAGCAAGTCTTTCGTCTTCACGCGCCGAGGCTTCAGCTTGCCTTCCGCGGCCAGGCGCAGTGCAGCCACTTCGTCCGGCTCCAGTTCGCGCAGCTTGCCTGGCTCTAAGTCCAGCACCAGCGGTCCATAACCCACGCGGCGAATCTTCTCTACGTGGTGGCCAATCTCCTCAAACATCTTGCGCAATTCGCGGTTGCGTCCCTCGATCAGCACCACCTCAAACCACGGATTGTCGCCCGCGCGGACCTGATGGATGCGGGCCGGTGCGGTGCGCACCTTGCCCTCGCCAAGCTTGCCGCGTTCGATGGCGACTCCGGTCCGCAAGCGTTCCAGGTCTTCCTCAGCGGGCTGGCCGGCCACCTTCACCAGGTAGGTCTTTTCCACGCCGGAGGCGGCGCGCGTCAGGGTATGGGCCAGTTCGCCGTCGTTGGTCACCAGCAGCAGGCCCTCGCTCAGGTAGTCGAGCCGGCCCACGGGATACAGCCGCTCGCCCATCCTGGCAAAGAACTCCATCACCGTCGGACGACCCTCCGGGTCGCTCACCGTGGTCACGTAGCCTTTGGGCTTGTTGAGCATGAAGTAGCGCTGCCGCTCGGCGCCCTGCAGCAGCTTGCCATCCACACGGATGTGATCCCGCGCGGGATCAGCCTTGGTGCCCAGCGTCGTCACAACCTGGCCGTTCACCTGCACGCGGCCCTCGGTAATCAGTTCCTCAGCGTGGCGGCGACTGGCAATGCCCGCCTGCGCCAGAATCTTCTGCAGCCGTTCCAGATGCGCCGGCGCAGCAGGGGCTTCTTCTTCGACAGTCTGGGGCTCTGCCTCTGCCGGCTCTGCTTCAGCTTGTTCGTGCATCTCCAGCTCTGCCGCTTCAGGGTCCAGCTCTTTGGGTTCGTGCTCGTCAGTCATGGGACTGCGTCTCGGTTTCTGCCCCTTCAGAAGGAGCCAGTTCCGCCAGATGGCTTTCCGATCCGGCTATGGAGGTCGCCTCGGCCGCATCTGCGGACGATGTTACTTCCCTCTCAGACGATTCCGGTGTATCTTCGACATCTTCTGGAGCATTCTCATCGAGTTCGGGGCCGGCATCCGGTACATGCTCAAAACCGGATTCAACCTCCTCTGCTTCGCCGCTCACCTCTTCGCTCAGTTCCATTGCGGCCATCTTTTCGAACTCCTCCATTGAGGGCAACTCGGAAAGATCCTTCAGCCCGAAGCGAAGCAGAAACTCCTTCGTGGTCTTGTAAAGGATGGGACGGCCGATGACCTGCTTGCGGCCCGCCGTGCCGATGAGCTTGCGGCTCAGCAGCGAACCGAGCACGCCGGCAGACTCCACGCCGCGAATCTCGTTGACCTCTGGCGCGGTGACGGGCTGTTTATATGCCACCACGGCCAGGGTCTCCAGCGCGGGGAGCGAAAGCTTCATGGGCGGCTTGAGACTCTTGATAAAGAGACGTACTGCATCGTGGCACTCAGGTTTGGTTGCCATTCGGTAGCCGCCCGCAATTTCACGGATCTCGATACCCCTGTCATCTTGCGCGTATTTGGCGATAAGTTCGTTCAGAATCTCCCGCAATATGGCCTTGACCTCGCGATCACGCTGCCGGGCCTCGCGCTTGGCATCGGTCTCGGGGCCCGCAGCATCGCCGTCAGACTCCTTTGCGGGTTGGGAAGATTCCACCTCGGGCAAAGCTGCCACTTGCTCTTCCGCCACACTCTCAACGAACTCGGCAGACACCGGATCCGAAGCTTCCGCTTCAGCCAATGGGGCAACACCTGCCTCAGTCATCTCGATGCCGAGGTACGCAAGCTCTTCGGTCAAAAGGGGTTGCGGCTGGGCCGCGGGGGCGGCGGCAGCGCGGTCGGCCTTGTATTCCAGCGCCTCCGCGGCAAACAGGGCTGCGAGTTGAGCCAGTGTGACGGGCTCCTCGGCAGCATAAATCACAGCTTCTAGCTTGGCTTTCAGACTCATTCGGCAATCCGTACCTCGTTTATGGTACCGGATGCTCTGGGCGCGGAGGCATTAGAGTGAGCCTGCGCCTGTGCAAAGCCGGGCAAAAACTTTGCTGCGTTAGCCAATCAACCGGAACAATCCATAGAGCAGACCAGACAAGAGCGCTGCTGCTGGAAGCGTGAATACCCAGCCTGCCGCAATATTGCGTACCGTGTTGAGGCGCAGGCCGTTGCCATTGGCTGCCATGCTGCCTGCCACGCCGGAGCTGAGGATGTGCGTCGTTGAAACTGGAAGACCGAAGTTGTCGGCCGCAAAAATCGTTCCCATCGCCACCAGCCCCGACACCGCTCCTTGCGCGTAGGTCAAGTGGTCTTTGCCAATGCGCTCGCCCACCGTCACGACAATCCGCTTCCAGCCCACCATGGTGCCAAGGCCAAGAGCCAATGCCACGGCAACCTTCACCCAGGTGGGGATGAATTGCGTTGCCTGGTTCAGGCTTTTCCGGTAATGGTGCAAGGCGGCGCGATCGGCAGGCGCAGCGGGAAGCGCATGCGCCTTCTCCATCAGCCGCAAGGCTTCGCTGGTCAGGTACATGTCGTTGCGGACTTGCATTTGCTTTTCAGCCGGAAGCGCACTCAAGCTTCCGTATTGACGCACTTCGCGATCCAATCCGCGCGCCACCGCATCCAGATCCGCAGCCGTATCCGGCGTCATGCGGCGGCTGCGCACATACTCCGCGAGCGCGGCACGCGGATCGGCTGCCGGGGTACTCGGCTGGCGTTCCAGGATGCCCTGCACATGTGCGGAGGCTGAAAGAAGTTGCTGCAGATCGCTCGCTGCCAGGCCATGATTCAGCGCGTACGCTGTGGGCACCGTGCCGATCAGGATCAGCATGATAAGCCCCATGCCCTTCTGGCCATCATTGGAACCATGAAAAAAGCTGACGCCCGTGCAGGTAAGCACCATCAAAGCACGAATCGGCAACGGCGGCGGCTCATTATCTTTGGGAGCTTCATAAAGGGCGGGAAACCGCAGGACCCACTTGGAAGCTAGCAACAGCAGGGCCGCCAGTGCAAATCCAATGAGGGGCGAGAACAGCAGCGCTTTCAGCACTTTGATGACCTGATCCCAGTCCAGCCCGGAAGCGCCGGAGCGCTGGTTCAGCCATTGATTCGCCAATCCAACGCCGATGATGGATCCGACCAGCGTGTGCGAACTCGATGCCGGCAATCCAAACCACCACGTGCCGAGATTCCAGAGGATGGCCGCAATCAAGAGCGCAAAAACCATGGAGAATCCGGCGCCGGAACTCACCCTGAGCACCAGGTCAACAGGCAACAGCGCTATCACCGCATAAGCGACTGCGCCCGTGGAGACGAGCACGCCAACGAGGTTGCATATGCCTGACCACACCACGGCGAGCCGCGGCTCCATGGAATGGGTATAGATGACCGTCGCCACGGCATTGGCCGTGTCATGAAAACCATTCACGAACTCAAAACCCAGGGCAATGGCAAGCGTCAACGCGAGCAGTATGTAAGCGGAGTGATCGTAGAGATGCACCGGAGCCAGGTCCCGGGCTACATGAATCGCAATGTAGATGAGACCCGCCGCAAGCGCGGCTAGAAAGATGACTCCACCCATGCGGCTGGGCTGGCTTCGCAACTTGCGATCCAACAGAGTTGCGGGCTCGGCCAGTGCGTGGGTCGCCACAAGATCAGCCATGCCGGCGCTCCGCGTTGCTCAATCTCTGCACGAAGCAGGAAGCACCCTTTGCAGCGGACTGCGCGATGGGAACACGAAAGTTGTGAACGGAGAGGGCCAAGGAGCGGGAGAGAAAAATGCCCGGCAATGAGGCTTGCATAAAACCCCGGCAACCGCTGGTTGCGCGGCTGCTAATAATGCGAACGCAGATAATTGGCTCGCTGCTCTTGATCTTACACCTGCCGGGCTGGGTCCCCCTGTGATGAAAACCGGTCTGAAATTCAACGCGAGGCGAACAAGGGGCGAATTGCCATTGAGCACAAGGGGCGCGGGGACGGCCTTGACGTCCCGACGAAGTCCGGACCGAGCAGGCTGGCAGGACAACAAGCGCAAGGGCTCAGCGCCAGTCGTCGCGCATGTCGGCCAGCTTCTCGGTCATCACCCTATCAAAACCGGATTGCTTCTTTACGAAGATCTCGCTGAAAACGCGATCCTGCCGCAGCAAAATCGCCTGTAGCCGAACCAGCTCAAGCAGCGCCAGGAACATGGCCACCAGTGCGCGTTCTGAACGTGTATGGCTCAGCAGTCGGCGCAGCGCGACAGGCTTGTCTTCCATCGTCAGGCGACGAGCGAGAAATTGAATCATCTGGCCCACTGTGACGGAATCATCTTCCACGTTGAATGTGGGCCGCTTGCGCGCGCGCTCCATAATCTCGCGGAAGACGCGCACCAGGTCGACCGTATCCGCCGCAATCTCCGGCTCGGCGGCCACGTCGCCTTTGAACTCGCTCAGACCGGGATTCGTCCATGTTGCCGCTTCAAGCATCTGCTTCTGCTGCAGCATCTGGGCGGCGTTCTTGAAGCGCTCGTGCTCCAGCAAACGTTCCACCAGTTCGCGGCGCGGATCCTCTGCCACATCACCCGTTGCCGATTCGACGCGCGGCAGCAGCATCTTGCTCTTGATATGAATCAGCAGAGAAGCCGTGTAGATGAACTCTCCCGCCACATCCACGTCACTCGCCTTAAGCTGATTCACATACGCTAGGAACTGCGCCGTAATTTTTGCAATCGGAATATCGTAGATGTCGATATCCTGCTTGCGAATCAGGTCCAGCAGCAGGTCGAGCGGCCCGTCATACACCTTACCGACTGTGACGGAAAACGGCGACTGCTCTGGCTCCTCTTCCTGTCTCTTCTGCTTCGCAGCAGATTTTGCAGGCTTGTCTTCGGGCGTCGGCGGCGACACCAGCACCAGCGGCGGCGCGTCGGCTTGCGGAGCCGCCTCGCGCGCTCCTCCGCTCTCAACGATTTCGTTCGCCGGATTGGTCTTTTCTTCGGTCACTACGCTCTCTGAATCCAAGGCATATCTGATTGCTAGCTTGCCGCGCCGGTCAGCGTCAATTGCATAGCCGTGTGCACTTCCTGCATCGTCTGCTCCGCCCGTTTGCGCGCACGGGCCGAACCCGCGTGCAGAATCTCCTTCACCTGTGGCTCGGTGAAGCTTGCGCGGCGCTCCTGGATTGGATTCAGCACCTGCACCAGACCATCCGCGGCCCAGCCCTTGCACTCAATGCAGCCGATGCCCGCCGAGCGGCAGCCATCGTACACCTTCGACAGCGTCTCCGGCGTTGAAAAGACTTTGTGCAGATCGCCGACCGGGCACTTGTCCGGATCGCCCTTGTCCGTGCGGCGAATGCGCGCCGGGTCGGTCACCATGGTCTTGAGCTTCTGCCGTACCACCGGCTCAGGGTCGGTGATCTGAATCGTGTTCCCGTAGCTCTTCGACATCTTGCGGCCGTCGGTTCCGGGCAGCTTGGGCGACGGCGTCAGCAGAACCTTCGGCTCCGGAAGCACCTCGCGATCCCCTAGCTTATAGAACTGATTGAACCGCCGCGCTATCTCGCGGGTCAGTTCCACGTGCGCCTGCTGATCCTGGCCTACGGGTACAAACTGCGGCTGATAGAGCAGAATGTCCGAAGCCATCAGCACGGGATAGCCGAGGAAGCCGTAGGTTGTCAGGTCCTTGTGGGCCAGATTTTCGATCATTTCCTTGTAGCTGGGCACGCGCTCCAGCCAGCCCAGCGGCGTAATCATGCCCAGCAGCAGCGGCAGCTCATAGTGCTGCTTCACCTGGCTCTGCACAAAGACCGTGCACCGCTCGGGATCGAGCCCCGCGCCGAGGAAATCCAGCGCCACCTCCATGGTGTTTAGCGCAATGGAAGACGTGTCAGCGTAGTCCGTCGTCAGCGCGTGCAGGTCGGCGATGAAGAAGTAGCACTCGTACTGGTCCTGCAACTTGACCCAATTGGCCAGCGCGCCCATGTAGTTGCCAAGATGGAGCTTGCCTGTGGGGCGCATTCCGCTTAAAACTCGCGGGCGGGATGATGAATTCGCTTGATCGGGCATGGTGCGTATCGATTCCGAGATAATGCAACAAGATTGCAGCCGTCGCGATTGGGAAGTCACAGGTGGCCGGCTCTGCCTATTGTAGCGGGATGAAGCCCGGGTCACCCCAGGACCTAGATATGGGCCAGGCCAAAATACACAATGCCGAGCGCCGGACCCAGCAGCATGCGAAGAATAAAGCCGCCCACCAGGATCATCAGGATCCAGCTCATCCAGCCGCCAAGTCGGTCATAGTATTGCAGAGCGTTGTAGGGCAACATGTTGCGCAGCACATGGCTTCCATCAAGCGGAGGGATGGGCAGCAGATTAAAGAAAAACAGAGACAGGTTGATCAGGATCGCGATATGGGCAAGCAGCACCACAGCCTGCAACCCGGAAGGTACGCCGAGGCTCAGCATCCCGCCCATCGAGGAAAGCACAAGCAGGCGCCCACCCGGAACCGCCACGGAGATCACCGCCAGCACCAGGAAAGCCGCAAGCACCAGGACCAGATTGGAAGCCGGTCCCGCCAACGTCACCAGGTTTTCATCGCGCACAATCTTGCGGAAGTTACGGGAAATCACTGGAGTCGGCTTAGCCCAACCCACCAGCATGCCGCCTATGCCCAGGCCAAAAAGGGGACCAAAAATCATCAACGCTGGAAAGAGCAATGTGCCGACCGGATCCACATGATAGGCGGGATTGAGCGTCACGCGCCCTTCCAGACGTGCAGTGTGGTCTCCCAAAAGCGATGCAGTCCAGGCATGCGCACACTCATGGAAACTGAGCGAGAAGATAAGAAGAACAAACTCGAACAAGGCAATGATGAAGGCGATCGGCTGCAAACACTAACTCCAGTTGGGGAAACCTGCCTAAAAGCTCAGGTTAGCATGGGGGATCGGATCAGATGCGGTCCGCAGGGAAAGTGCCCACTACGCCCCCGGAAGGCACATCCTGCCCTGCGAGCACGATGGCATGGCTCGCCACACGCGCATTTTCGCCAATGCTCGTATGGATCAGGGTCACGTGGTCAAAATCGCCGGGCGCGTAGCTATGCGAAAAAACCCGCGAGAACGACCCTATCAATGCCCCCTTACCAATGGATATGCCGCCCCGATCGTTAAGCAAGGCACCGTTGCGAATGATGGCACCGTCGCCAATCGACAGGTTGTAGCCGTACGTCAGATCGACACCGGAATAGATCTTCACGCCGGTTCCCATATGCTCAAAAATGTGCCGCCCCAGCATGCAGCGAAAGCGAAGTCCCAGCCACAGATTCATCCCAATGGGCGACCGGTCAAACATCTGCCAGAACCAGAGCAGCGGTTTGCGCACTGAAAAGCGCGCCAGGTCCAGCTCGCCAAACTGCTCGGCTTCCAGCGTGACATTCTCCGGGTCCAGAGAAAGACTGAGCACATCGCCGGGCAGCTCCGTGGTGAGCGTCACCGCATGCCGTCCTTCATATGGACGGCCTAGATAGATCTGGTAGAGCTGGTCGCGCACAATCTCCGAGCGCCGCTCCGGAGAGCGGTGACGCGTGAACTCGTCATCGAGAAAGCGAATCCACCGGCGATAGATCTCCTCCGCTTCGGGTCGGGGACGTGGCCCTTGGCCCACTGCCTGTGCGGGAACGGGTGCGCTAGCCATATGCTTTGCACAATAAACCAAGTGGGTGCTCCGCCGCGAGCCCACGGCACATCTTTCAGCCAGCGCTCCGCGCTATCCTAGACATTCCGGCGCCAGCGCCTGACATTGCTGCGCCGGTGAGAGAGCCCATCGCACATGCCAGAAGACACTGCCTCCGCTCCCAAAGCTGCCATACCTGTTGCCACCATCGCCATGCTCGGCCAGCATGAGGGCCAGTCCGTCAAGCTCCGCGGCTGGCTCTACAACTTGCGTGAGAGCGGTAAGCTGCTCTTCCCCATCTTTCGCGACGGCACTGGGACTGTGCAGGGTGTCGCGCACGTCAAGAGTGTTCCCGCCGAAGTTTTTGAGACGTTGAAGGGCCTCACGCAGGAGTCCTCCGTCATCGTTACCGGCAAGGTCCGCGCGGACAAGCGCGCGCCCGGCGGCTATGAACTCGACGTGGAAGATCTGCAGGTGGTGCAGCGCGTTCCTGAGTCCGATCCATACCCCATCTCGCTCAAAGAGCACGGCGTCGATTTCCTGATGGAGCACCGCCACCTGTGGGTGCGCTCGCCGCGCCAGTCGGCAATCCTGCGCATCCGCGCGGAAATCATGCGCGCTGCAGCCGAGTACTTTGACTCGAACGGCTTCATCCGCACAGATCCTCCCATCCTGACGCCCGCTGCCTGCGAAGGAACATCCACACTCTTCCCGGTCGATTACTTCGGCGACCCCGCATTCCTCACCCAGAGCGGTCAGCTCTACATCGAGTCCACTGCCCTGGCGCTCGGCAAGGTCTATAGCTTCGGGCCAACTTTCCGCGCGGAAAAGTCCAAGACACGCCGCCACCTCACCGAGTTCTGGATGATTGAGCCGGAGGTTGCCTACTGCGACCTGGATTGCCTGCTGGAGCTCGCCGAAAACTTCCTCTCGCACATTGTGCAAAGCGTGCTTAAAAATCGCGCATCGGAGTTACAGGTCATCGGCCGCGATGTGACGAAGCTGCAAAACATTCTGCCTCCCTTCCCGCGCCTGCGCTATGACGAAGCCGCAGCCATGCTGAATGAGGCACACAAGAAGGGCGAGCTCGAAAACCCCTTTGAATACGGCAACGACTTCGGCTCGCCTGACGAGACGTGGCTCAGCTCGCAGTTTGACCGGCCCGTGATGGTCCACCGCTATCCTGCCGACGTGAAGGCCTTCTATATGGAGCCCGACCCCGCAGACTCGCGCTTTGCGCTCTGCGTCGATGTGCTTGCGCCGGAAGGCTACGGTGAGGTCATCGGAGGCTCCCAGCGCGTATCAAGCTACGAATTGTTGAAGAGTCGCATCGAGCATCATCAGCTGCCCCTTGAAGCCTTTCAGTGGTACCTTGACCTGCGCCGCTACGGTTCCGTTCCTCACGCGGGATTTGGCATGGGGATTGAGCGCGTGGTGGCTTGGGTCTGCGCTCTCGATCATGTGCGGGAGACAATTCCATTCGCCCGAACACTCCATCGTATCTATCCCTGATCCTTCCTGAAAAACACCGCAAGACAAAGGCGCGACAGCTTCGGCTGCCGCGCTTTCTTGTCCACCTGAAATTCGCGTCAGAAGGTGAGCCGCACTGCCATTTGCACTTGCCGGATGTTATAGGCAAAGTTGCTGTTGTCGGTGCCGGTCACCGCACCGAACGGGGTTGCCGTGTAGGGAAGCAGATTATTAACGTGATTGGTTGTGTCTTCTGAGATCGTGTAGGCAGTCGTTCCCACACTCGTCACATTCTGATGATTCGTCAGGTTGAACGCCTCCGCCAGAAACTCCAGCTTGTAACGCTCACGCAGCACGATGCTCTTGGATGCGCGCATATCAATGAACCACGTCTTGGGAAACTGAAAGGCATTGCGATCAAAGAGCGGGACGCGGTTCGCGCCGTTGCTACCGTTAAACGACCCAGTACTGATGATCGAGCCTTGCGTCGCCTGGCCTGGCGTCAGATAGAGCCTGGATGAGGATCCGCTGATACCGGCCGAATAGGGCAATCCGGTCTGCGTCTGGAAGTCCGGCGCAAGCTCGAAATCGTTCAGAAGGTAACCAAACGGTCCGCGGAAGTGCCATGGCGAATCGGCCACACTGTAGAAGATGAACCGGTATGGCACGTTCTGGTTGGAGTTTCCATAGTCGAGCTTGATGTTGGAGGGATCGAGGAGTGCCGTCACGGCCGCCCCCGTGTTGTTGTTTTCCCCATAGTCCAGCGCATGAGACCACGTGAAATTCGTATTGAATGAAACCGAATGCGACATACGATGGCTGAATTGCGCCACCAGTGCCTCGTAGTTTGAGGTCACTCCGCTGAAGATGTCCGTAATCGAGCTGAAGTTCGGGTTGGGTCTGTGATTTTTGTTCGCCGGATCCCAAAGATACACATTGGCATTGAACGTGGTGCCGTTCGCGATCGGGCCAGTGCCGCTCGCGTCCTTGATTGTGAAGCTCACGGACGTGGGCGCGGGCAGGTTGGTGTCGACGAAGTCCGGCAGGCGTCGCCCCCAGGAGCCAAGCCACGAGAGACTGAACACATCATTCCGGCCAATCTGCTGCTCCAGTGTCAGGTCCGCCATCGGAATCTCTGGCAGCTTGAAATTCTTGTCAATGTAGTATGCCGTCGCATTTCCGCTGGAACCCGTCAGGCATGTGCCGTAGTTCGCCGCGGGAACAATCTGCGGGAAGACAGGCGCGCAAGTCGATCCTGGATTCAGCGTCGGGTTCACCTGTCCGGCGGAAACACCCGTGCCGATCAACGCCTGATAGAGCGTCGAGTTGATGGCCCGCGCATAGAACATACCCCAGCCACCGCGAAGGATCGTCTTGCCGTCTCCATAGACGTCAAACGCAAATCCAACGCGCGGCGCAAGATTCAGCGCGTAGTCATGCAGATTTGCCGTCTGCGGCAGCAGAGAATTAGGGAGCTGCTGGCTGGGGAACTGCTCGTATTCCCAACGCAACCCCATCGTAAGGCTCAAGCGCGGACTCGCCTTCCACTCATCCTGCGCGAAGAGCGCGTAATCGCCCGTGGTGAAGTCGAGCCCCGCCGCGCCCACACCCTGCTTGAAGGTAGTGTAGTTTTCGGCCGTCTTGCCCGCCACAGGATTCTGAGAAAGGTAAAGATCCGAGAGATAGTTGCCCAGCGGCGTATTGCCCGTGTAGCTGTAGCCGCCATATTGGTTGTACAGGTTCGAGATCAGATCATCCGTGTGGATATAGTCTTCGCCAAACTTGAAGGTATGGTTGCCACGTACCCACACCACCGTGTCCGCAATTTGCCAGCGCCGCTCGTCCGGCAGGGCGGCCCGGTTCAGGAACTGCGGCGTGCCGAACTGGAAGAAGCCGCCCAGATAAACATTGGGCGGCAGGCCCTGCGGGTTTGCATAGCCGCTCGGCGTGTTGACCAGGTTGTTCTGCTCATAGGCCGTCGGTGTTTGATTGAATTCAAATTCAAAGTCGCGGCCATACATGTAACGCGCTTCGTTGCTGATGTTATTGGTGAAGAAGCTGTCCAGCTTGCCCACGATCCAGTTGTCACGCACATAGTCATTGCCAAAGCTGGACGTGCCGTACGCAACGGCCGGACTCGTCTGGATGCCGGCAGGCGAAGACCACCGCATCTGGTTGGCCTCAACTGAGGCGTGATTCTTCTGGTTGATTTGCCAATCCACCTTGGGGAAGTAGATGACCTGCTTGCCAATGCGCGGCACCGTGCCGAGCATCGAAGTGAGTCCCACAATGCCGCTTGCATAATACGTGGCCGCGTTGGCGTAGGTGAGCCCCGTGTTCTTCGCTAGCTGGCAGACTTGCACGTCCTGATAGCTCGGAGCCGCCAGGCCCGAGGTCACGCCGCATGTCTTGCCGGCGGGCAGAGCGGAATCTGCCGCGGTGTAAAAATTCGCGTTGGCGCTGGTTCCCGCGATTGTCGCCGCGGCCGGGAAGTCATGGTAAAAGCGATCGGCCGCAATAAAGAAAAACAGCTTGTCTTTCAGAATCGGGCCGCCCAGGGTAAACCCGAGCTGGCGGCGCAGATCTGTCGGCTTGAACGACTGCACGGCATAGGTAATCGGGCTTGACGAGATCTGAACCGGGTGGGTGACGTAGGAGTTCTGCGCATTCCACGCACTGTCGCGATCGTAGTAATAGCCCTCGCCGTGAAACTGATTGGTGCCGCTCTTCGTCACAGAATTCACAATGCCGCCCGCCGACCGCCCGTACTCAACCGAGTAATTCGACGTGTTGACCTGGAACTCCTGCACCGCAGCCTTGATCGTCGAATAGCCCGCACGAGTGCGCCCGCGCTCTTCCGAGAAAAACGCTTGATTGTCGTCCGTGCCGTCGATTGTCACGTTATTCAACAGCGTGCTCTGTCCGCGAAAGCTGAGTAATCCGTAGCCATTCGCGTCATTCACTACGCCCGGCGTCAGCAAGGCAAATGCCGACCAGCGGTAGTTATTTTCTGGAAGGTCCTGCAAGGTCAGCTGCGGAACGACACCCGCAAAATCAGGCGAAGTTGTATTCACCAGCGGCGCTTCGCCCGTCACCTCCACTGTCTGTGCGGAAGCTCCAACGCTCAGGCGCGCCTGTACATCCGTCAACACACCGACCTGCACTGTCACATTCACGGCGCGGTATTCATTAAAGCCGGATGCCGTGATGGAAACGTTGTAGGCTCCCGGCTGCAGATGCAGCACGCGAAAATAGCCCGAACCGTCGGTCACGGCCGTCTGCTCTGCATTGGTTCCCAGGTTGCGCACGGCCACACCGGCGTTGGCCACCACCGCCCCGCTACTGTCCAGCACCGTACCGCCAATTGCACCATCCACCGCAGTCTGGGCAAAACTCGGCATGGATCTCATGACAATCAGGAACATCACACAGAAAAACAAACCACTCGTAATCCAACTGTGAACAATTCGATCTCGCATCTGGCTCTCCTTAAAGCGTGCTTCACATCTTGCAGGGCGTGCTTTCTGCCCAATTTCTTTCACGCCGCGTCGACTACCTGGTTGGATGGACACTGCTATGAGTCTTTGTTCAGCCCAAAATCTGTGATCAGGGTCCTTTGCAAACTCAAGTCTGCGGATTTCTTATCTCTCCCAGAGCATCGCAAAACTGCTTAAATGGACAATGAATTCGCCCGCTCGTGCTTCACTTCAATCAGCGAACGCAATTGCATCGCCTTTGAAAAGGCGCGCGAATCGCCTCCCACTTCGCGGGATGCTCCATCGAATCGCAGGTTCGTTTGTGTCATCCAACAGATGTCGCTCGCATTGTTTGAGGTTCAAAATGTCCGTGATCGCAGAATCGGAAGAAAAAAATACTTCAAATTCGCTTCCAAATTGTGTTCTCACTGCCGTTCATCAGCGATGGAGTCCGCGCGCATTCGCGTCCCGCGATGTGAGTGATCACGACCTGGCCTCGTTGTTCGAGGCAGCCCGCTGGGCGCCATCGTCCTACAACGAACAGCCATGGCGCTTCCTCGTCGGACGGCGCGGAAGTGTCACGTACCAGGAGATCGCTGCCAGCCTCATTCCCTTTAACCAGCTCTGGGCGCCCAAGGCTCCTGTGCTCGTGCTCGGAGTCGCCAAATCGCGATTCAGCCATGACAACTCCGCTAATGGGTACACGCTGTATGATCTCGGCGCAGCAACAGCTCTGCTTGTCCTGCAGGCCGCTGCGCAGGGCCTCGTCGCTCACCAGATGGGAGCCTTTGATCACGATGCACTGCGCCAAGCCCTCGCGATCCCCGACGAATTTCTTCTGGGAACCGTGACCGCACTCGGCTATGCGGGCGATGCCTCCACGCTGCCCAATGAAAGGCTTCTCACTCAGGAAAGGGCGCCACGCTTGCGCAAGCCGCTGGATGCATTCGTCTTTACAACCTGGAACCAGCCCGCGTCTCTCGGCTGATCGGGCCTTCGTGCTTTCCTCAACCTCTGCCGCCACCTGCGGCAAGCGGCGCGGTACAGTGGAGGCTGGAGGATTGAGCTCATGGCCACCACACGCGCCATGCGACGGCAAGCACCCGCCAGGCGACCGCGCCATCGCTACGCTCCCTCGCGCCGCTCCGGTCCGCGCTGGCGACGCCGCGCCTTGCTGCTGATCTTTACGCTTCTCATTGCGGTCGCAGCCTGGGCCATCCTGGCCCGTCATTTCGCGCCTATGGCCAACACCGCTCGCGCCCGCTTCGATGCGATTGTCGTTCTCGGCTCACCTGCCGATGCCGACGGCAACCTGACGCCGAAAGGACTGGCGCGCGTGTCGGAGGGCGTGGCCGAATACGAACGGGGTGTCGCCCCGCGCATTCTGTTCACGGGAGGCGCGATCGCCAACCAGTTTGTTGAAGCGGAAGTGATGGCGCATGCAGCCGAGGCTCAGGGCATTCCCGCCTCCGCAATCGTTCAAGAGCCCCACGCCCGAAATACTATTCAGAATGCGTGCTATGTTGCGCGTGCCCTGCAGACCCACGGATGGAAATCAGTGGAGGTGATCTCCAGCGCAAGCCACCTTCCTCGCGCCGCATTAATTTTCAGCCAATATTCCCTCCAATATCGCATGCATGCCGCGCCGGCAATGGCGCCTGTAACGCCAGCCGCCAGCAGGGAGGCCAGCGGTCTGGAAACACTCAAGACCATCTACTACCTCCTTTACTCCGGTTGGGCTAAGCCCTGTGCTGCCTAGCATCGGGACACGGCGCCTCGGTCTGCCCCGCTCGGCGGCGTCCCGCCGCGTTGTCCGGTCTCGGTCCTGTCCTGTAAGCTGAGTGGTGATGCGTCTTTCCGTACGTTTTCCCTTAGCCTTTTCTGTGGCCACCGCGCTCGGCGTGTGCCTCCTGCCCGTCGCGCATGCCCAGTCTCAGAGCAGCTCAAGCTCCAGTTCCGGCGTGAGCTACAGTTCCGCGTCTCAAACCACGGGCACTGGCACCTATATCGTGATTGACCCGCTGGCCAAGGTCCGCTATGACAACCGGTACGACGTCTCTCTCGGCATGGCCTATGACCACATGAAAGCAGGTCCCACGCTGCTCTCTGGGTCCAACCTCGGCGGCCTCGACCTCGAAGGCTCTTACTGGCTCACCAAGCGCTGGGGCGCGGAAGGGACGGCCCGCTACTACCTGGGCACCAGCGGCGCCGCGCCAAATCCCTACGCCATTCAAGGTCCCTTCGTCAGCCAGACTTTCTTCGGCGCCGGTCCCGAATGGCTTGGACCCCACAACAAACATGGCGATCTCATTGCACATGCCATGTTCGGCGGCGTCTATGGCAAGTTCCAGCAGGACCTGCGCGGCCAGCCCGCTTCGGTAGTTGACTTCTACAATGACCAGTTCGCTTTCGCCGGAATCATCGGGGGCCACATGGACCTGAACCGTTCCGAGCACTGGACCTTCCGTGTCACCCCCGATGCCATCCTTACCCGCTACAGCATCAATTACGGTAATCACGCCACATCCAATGACGTGAACTTCGCGCTCTCCGTCGGCATCGAATACAAGTTCACCAAGAAGAAGCGGTAGAGCATTTTCGCAATTGCTCTATCCCGGCGCGGCGATGCGCAGGTGGCTTTTCCCTCAGAAAGAGCCACCTGCATAGAACGCCTGAAATCGCGACACGGACAGTAAAGCCGCTCTAGTCTCCAGCGCGACTCTGCGCCTGGCCTCGCAGACAGTCGGGCCGAACACCTCCACCATCCTCTCCGCAGCCGGTCTTCGGCCGATTCATTCTGTCACCCAAATCAAATTCTGGTTTGCAGACGGGCGCAAGTCTTTGCGTGTCTGTGGTATTCTCGCCCGTTCAGTGATGCCTGTGGAAAAGTGTCACTGGAGAAAATCCTGTACCGGATAGCGACACAAGGTCGGAATAGCGCTTGCTCGTCCGGACAGTAAATCCCACTAGAGGCATGGGCACATGGAAATGAGGGATACCTTGGGAGTTCTGCTTGCGGGAGGTGCCGGTGAACGGCTCTTTCCGCTCACCCGCGATCGCGCGAAGCCCGCCGTCCCCTTTGGCGGCCATTATCGAATCATTGACATTACGCTCTCCAACTGCATGAACTCCGGACTTCGCAAGGTCTACATCATGACCCAGTACAAGGCCCTGTCCCTCAACCGGCATATTCGCGAGGGTTGGACTGGTGTCGTCGCCACCGAGTTGGGCGAGTTCTACGAAATGCTGCCTCCCATGCAGCGCACCGGGGCAAACTGGTACATGGGCACCGCCGACGCGGTCTACCAGAACATCTACTCGATCGGGAGCGAACAGCCAAAATACATCCTCATTCTCTCCGGCGACCACATCTACAAAATGAACTACAGCCGCATGCTCGACCACCATAAGGAGACCAAGGCGGAGATCACTTTAGCCACCCTGCCCATCTCCCCCGACGAGGTCTCTCGCTTCGGAGTGGTCGAAGTCGGACAATCCGGTGAGGTGGTTGGATTCCAGGAGAAGCCCGCCACCACTGACATCCGTTCCCCGTTCAACCCCAACGCCGTGGATGCCTCCATGGGCATCTATATCTTCAACACCGACGTCCTGCTGAAAGCTCTCATCGCCGACGCGGAGGATCCGAACTCCAAGCACGACTTTGGACACAACATCCTGCCCAATCTCCTCGGAAAAAAGAAGATGATGGCATACAGCTTCGTCGACGAAAACAAGCAGCAGGCGCTCTATTGGCGCGATGTCGGTACGCTTGACTCGTACTACGAGGCCAACATGGACCTCTGCTCCGTCTCCCCCGTCTTTAACCTCTATGACAAGAGCTGGCCCATCCGCACCCGCGTGCGCCAATATCCTCCTGCCAAGTTCGTCTTCGGCGAGCCCGGCCGCACCGGCATGGCGATCAACTCAGTCATCGCGGCTGGCGTCATAATCTCCGGCGCCTCAGTCTCCAACTCCGTGCTCTCGCAGGATGTCCGCGTCAACTCCTACTCCGACGTCGACTCAAGCATTATCTTTTCGCATGTCAACATCGGCCGTCATTGCCGAATCCGCCGCGCCATCATCGATCGTGACGTCCATATCCCCGAGGGCACCGTCATCGGCTATGACCAGGTCGAAGACAAGCGCCGATACTTCGTCACGCCTTCGGGCCTGACGATCGTCACGCGTGACGCCTCCCTCTTCGAGAATCCCGTCGATCCGGACTTCATGGCGCGTTACTGACACCCAAAGCACAAGCAAAAGGGGCGCAAAATTTGCGCCCCACTCAACCTCTCCCCTTGCTTGCCATTTAGCTCGCGCGCGGCGCCAGTTCGCTTCCCCTGCCCGCGAAGAGCCCCACCACCAGATAGCAGCAGAGAACGACAATCATGGCGCGCGCCATACTGTGCGTCGCCTGAAAGACCAGCCCCATTACCGGCGTAAATACCGCTCCCCCAATAATCGCCATCACCAGCAGCGAGGCGCCCGGCTTGGTGTTGGGGCCCAGTCCCCGCAGACCCAGGGCGAAGATCGTGGGGAACATCAGCGACATGAAGAAGCTGGTCAGGAAGATGGACCACATTCCTACCCAGCCCGGCATCAGGATGGCCATAGAAACAAGCACAACGTTAGCCGCTGCAAACAATGCCATCAGCCGTGCCGCAGGCACACGTTTCATCCAGTGGCTCGAGGAAAAACGCCCCACGCCAAACCCTGCCAGGGTACCCGTCAGCAGATAGCCCGCCGTCTTCTCCGGCAGATGCGTATAGTCCTGCACATACTGGATGAAGTAGCTCCATGTGCCTACCTGAGCCCCGACATAGCAGAACTGCGCAAAAACCGCGAAGAGAAAATGCGGATAGCGCAGCAGCTCAGCGTAGCTGCCTTTGGGCCCGCTTGTCCCCTCCGCTTGCGGACCGGCCACCGCTGGAAAGGGTGTTCGCACAATCATCAGCGTCCACAGCAGCACCACCACGCCCAGCAATAGGTAGGGCGCAATCACGCGCATCGTCTCATGCTGCAGATACTGGTCGTAGGTTCCGGCGAGCTTCATCTGCGCAATTTGCGGCGCCTTGAGCTCCACCCCGGAAAAAATAAAGAGCGTTCCAATCAGCACACCCGTGATGGCGCCCAGCGGGTTGAAGGCCTGCGAAAAGTTCAGCCGCCGCACCGCACTCTCTGCGTCCCCCAGTTGCGCGATGAGCGGATTCGCGCCCGTTTCCAGAAAGCCCAGTCCGCTCGCAATCACAAACAGCGCGAACAGAAACATCGCATAGCTCCGCTCAATGGCAGCAGGCAGAAAGCACATCGTCCCAAGGCTGTAGAGCATGAGCCCGGTCACCAGGCCCGTCTTGTACCCAAACCGCCGCATCACCATGGCGGCGGGAATTGAAAACAGAAAATAACCCGTGTAAAAAGCCGACTGCACCAGACCAGCCTGCAGCCGCGTAATCTCAAACGACTTCATGAACTGGCGAATGAGCACATCGTTGAGGTTGTTTGGAATGCCCCACAGAAAAAACAGTCCTGTCACCAGAAAGAAGGCGGTTGCGCTTCCTGGCGGGACCAGCGGGCTATTGGAATGCTCTCCGGCGTCAGCCGGAAGCGTGGCAAAGGCCATCCGTCCGCTCCTGCTCTGGCCTGGATGGCCATCTCTCGGCAATCATACCTGTCCCACCCACAAAACTGGCTCCCGCTCAGTGCGCCTGCGGTTGCCAGATGCGGAACTCGCCGCCCAGGTGCATCAGGCTCATCAGGTAGAGCATGCCGTCGTAGTAGCGGTTCTGCCCAGAAGGAATCGGAGTCTTCCACAGCGCCTCCGTGAAGCGCCGTGCCCGCGCCCGATCTGTCGCGGCCAGCCCGGCCACCGCATTCGTTCCCGCCAGACCCGCCGGATGGTCTTCATGCGTCAGTCCCGGCGTTGCACCCAGGTCCTTGCCGTCCAGGCTGAAGACCGGACCGTACGTGTCGATGCCCTGCTTGGCAAAGAAGGTCTGAATACGGTTGCTCAGTTGCTGCTCCGCGGGTGCCTTGCGCCACCACGACCAGTCCACGCTCCAGTTCGACGCCACACGCCACGCGTCATAGCCAAACTCGCCCGACTGCGGAAAGCGGTTTGCATGGGGCGTGCCATCAAAGTTTGCATAGCTCGGCGCCAGGCCGGTGAACGGATTCGTTGTCTTCACGAAAAACATGCGGCTCACCTCGGCCGCATGGGCCCAAAAGGCGCGATCCTCCTGCGGCCCCCAGCGCGCCCACAACTCGTAGAATGCGGGTAAGTGATACGAGGGATCGGTGAACGGCTCCGGCATCACCTCCGGCACAAACAAAATCATGGGTGGGTCCGGATGCATCATCGGCCCGACCGCGTGCGGCCCGTACTTGCCCGGAACCGAAATCACCTGCCGGTGCACCATCGCACGCAGCAGCTTGTTGGCCTCCGCGTGGTAGTCATAAATTCCCTTGCCGTCACCCCAACGGTTTGACGCAAACAATAGCGCCATCGCAAAGTACGATTCTCCATCCGGCGCCGCTCCCTCCGAATTATGCGTACCATCTGTCTTGCACGACCACGCGAAGTATTCGCAACTTGGCGCCTTTGGGTCGCCGATGTACATGTAAGTCTTGGCCCAGTTCCAGATCGCGTCAAACTCCGGCTTCTTGTCGAGCTGCACTGCGATCATCATGCCGTAAGACATGCCCTCGGTCCGCACATCGTGGTTCGCCCAATCGGTGATGTACATCAGCGGGCCATTCGCGTTCCGTCCCGCAGCAAAGGCAATGGACTGCGTCTGCGGATCGCCGTGGAAGAGCTGCTGGTAGGCGGCCTGAATCTTGGCGCGCACCTCCGCCTCAGAGTGACCATCCTCGACAAAGAGATTTGGATAGCGACCGGTCACGTAGGCGCCTGCGCCATTCTCATCCGGTGCGCTCGATGCCCCGGCCATGGCGCTCATCACAAGCACGGCAAAGGTCGTACATATCAAAACAAAACAACGGCGGCGCGCGAACATGGGAACTCTCCCCTGGTAACCGTACTGAAGCGATTTACTCAACGCTCAGAAGTATGAACCAGGCTCCCTGCTCTCCGCAATAGCAGCCGTCGTGAATGACTTTCCTATGGATGCCGGTGCAGCACATGCCGGGCAATGTCCGGCCAGAATTCGCGAAAGACGTTTGTCAAGGAATCGCGCCCGACCGAATAGCCGAATTTTTCCGCCAGATCGATCGTCGTGTCATCGCCAGCTGGATAGTATGTGGTTGAGATGGCCTGCGCCCCGGCGCGTCCAATCATCTCCGCCGCATTGAACGTCTTGTGTCCCTGGTAATTCGGCGTGACGATCACGCTTGTCCCAGCGTAGATGGCGCGCTTCCAGAATCCGCCCTGCCCCATCGCAAAGTAACGCTCGTCTTCATGCAGCACGGTAGGCAGTACCCAGAGCACCAGGTAATTGCCGTCTGTCTTGTCGAGAAACCCGCGCCATGTATATGCCCAGTACCCACCCACACCCTTGCCCAGATCCGGATGGGCATCCGTCCCCTTGGCCAGCAGCGACGTAAGCCCGGCAAATAGAAAGGACGAGTAGTCAAAGCTGTTCTGGGTGGCCATCATAAAGGCCTCTTTTGACGATGGCGGAACCGGCCGAACTCCGGCACTCACTGCGCGGTAGTTCGGCATAAAACCGAGAATGCGCTTTGGCTGCTGCTGGCCGACGAGGGGCTCATTCGACGGTGGCTGCGCCGGTGCATCAGGCAGGTTCGACGATGAGCTCTGTTCCGGAATCACTGGCTGCGAAGCCTGTTCCTGGGTCTCCGCTGCCTTGGGGGCTGTTGCAACCGGGCTTGCCTGCCCGGCAGCAGGCCCATTGGGAGCATCCGTCTGCTGGGCTGCCGCCGCCATGGCCATGGAAATAAGCAAAATTGATACAACAAGAGAGCGCAAAAAACCTCCAACCATGGCGGCTGATTCGTTCAAGACGCTGCAGCAGCCGGTACAGCCATAGGATTCAGAATACTTTCTTCCGGCGATACGCTGTCCCACTCTGGCCCACCAGGCCGCCGTGCCTGGAGGTTGCACAGTTTCAGATAAACAATTACCCCTGTTCATTAGACGGGAACTGTGGCGCCAGGATGCACGGGAGCCCGGTTTTGCACGCCATTCCGCGGGCGATGAACAGGCGAATCCTGACGCATTCCATCCCACGAACTATTGCTGAGAACCGCTCACCCGCGCGCCCGTTGACGGCGACGAAGCCGCCATCGCATCCAGACCATGCGTCGGATCGCGGTGAAAGAGCTTTCGCGACAGGTCCGGCCAGAACTCCTGAAAGATGGCTCCGCCTGTCCCTTCCGCAGTCACAATGAGCCCGTTGCTGATCGTAAGTCCCAGGCCGCTTTCCTGCGCTGGATAATAGAGGTTCGAAATTGCTCCGGAGGCGATGTTTCCCAGCACATTGGAATAGTTCAGCTCCCATTTGCCCGTGTTGTCGTGCTTGCAGATCACCGTCGTCGCCATCGCATACAGGACCCGTCGCCGCATGGAGCCATGCCCCATGCGAAAGTAGCGCGGATCCTGCCGGAATAACGCGGGAAAGATGCCGTTGCTCAGGATAGTCCCGTCAAATATATCCAGGTACTTGGCGCCCACCCGCTCGCCGAACCCCGACGCCCCCCACGGAAATCCGGAATCGGAGTCAGCCGCCTCGCCGTAACCCGCCACCAGGCTGGCAACCGCGATGTTGGCCGGATCAATTGCTGCGCGAAAGGCCAGCCGCATCTTTTCTCCGGCGGTCAGCGATACAGCATCCGGCCGATAGGACGTATTGAAGTTCTCAACCACGCCAAGCAGCCGCTGCTTTTCCTCCTCCTTGATCTGCTTTTCTGCCTTCAGATGTCCGTCCTGCGTCGTGGCTTCAGTGAGGTTCGGACTTTGCTTCGCCGGGGCATCCGGCAAAGAGGCTACCCCTTGCGTCTGGGCTGCCTGCGCCTGAACCCTTTGTCCACGGGCCTGTGCCGCCGCAAACGCCACGGCCATGGTGAGCACTATTAGGAGAAGACGAGTGCCTGAACGCAATCCCATATTTTTTGCACAGCCGGTTCCTGATGGACTGGTCAACCGCAATGTGCGAGTCGACAAGGATCGATGAGTCGAGTGTGACGCCCAGGCTCTAACCAGTTTGAGCTCGGCCGACCGGCGGCGGGCCCTTGCGCACGAATCATGTCCCATCAAGTTAGACGGAATCCGTGCGATGTAGTTGCCTGCATGGGCTACAAGCCGAATCAATCATCCAAACAGAAGATGTCCGTTTCCCATGTGCGAAGGCCCTCCGGCATCGCGCCGAAGGGCCTTCAAGGGTCCAACTCATCCAGCCTACGCTGTCACCGTCCGCGTTGGCTTGGAGCCCCATAGCCCGTAGTAGGCAATGAAGAGGTAGCAGGCCATCGGCAGCACAAACGCATGCTGAATGCCGAGCCGGTCAGACAGTGCGCCGAGGAGCGGCGGAATCACAGCACCGCCCACAACGGCCGTCATGATGAGCCCCGATCCTTTGCTGGTCAGTGGGCCCAACCCGGCAATGCCCAGCGTAAAGATGTTGGGAAAAAGGATCGAATTGAAGAAGCCGCATAGCACCAGCGTCCAAATCGCCACCGGCCCGCTCGAAGCCATCGAGACGCCCAGCAGAATCGCACCGGAAAGCGCAAACCCGAAGACAAGCCGGTTTGACTTGATCTTAGTCAGCACCCAGGAGCCGAGCAGACGGCCAATCAGTGCGCCGGCCCAATAAAGCGAAACCAGAAACGACGCCGTCTTCTCACTGCTCATGCCCTCTGACTTGAAATAGTTCACGGCAATTGAAGCCAGGCCGACCTCAACCCCAACGTACACAAAGATGCCCACCGCCCCCAGCACAGTGTGTCTGTAACTCCAGATGCTGCGGCTCACCATCGAATCCCCCTCCTTCGCAGGACGGAATGATTGCGTGTGCTCCACATGCGGCAAATGCATAAAGGCCACCGCGATGCCAAGAATCAGCAGCCCCGCGGCAATCAACATGTACGGCATGCGCACCGTGTTCGCAATCGCGGCCTTGGAGATCAGCTTGCTGGGATCCGTCAAAATAAAGGCGCCGGCGAAGATGGGCGCGATCGTCGCCCCCAGGGAGTTGAGCGCCTGTGCCAGTGTCAGCCGCGCCGGCGCCCCATGCTCAGGCCCCAGAATCGCGACATAGGGGTTCGCCGAAGTCTGCAACGCTGTAACGCCCGCACCCACAATGAACACTGCGGCAAGGAATAAGGGAAAGTTCACCAGCTTGGCGGCCGGAATAAAGAGGAGGCAACCCGCTACCTGGATAAACAGAGAGACTACCATCGTCTTCTTGTAGCCAATCGTCTCAATGAGCTTCGCAGTCGGGCTGGAAAAGACGAAGTACGCCAGGAAAAACGCCGACTCCACCAGCATCGCCCATGCATAGTTCAGATCGAAAATCGACTTCAGGTGTGGCACCAGTGCCATATTCAGGGTCGTGATAAATCCGAAGATGAAAAACAGCACGGTAACGGTGATGAAAGGTCCCAGGTAACTGGGAGCGGTTGCGGTGGCTGCGGGGTTGGATCGGGTTGCCATGTGGTGCAATTCTCCACTTCCTATGAAAAATCAGCCCGGTAAGGGCTAGGCTCCGCGCGTGTGCCGCATGCTCTGCCTGGCACGCTACATGCTCAATTGCCTGTCGCTCGGGGCCTGGGCTTGCTGTTTAGCTGCACACAACACTATACGGAAAGCCCTTCGGCGGGCTAGTGGTATTCATGGCCTCCGCGTACGCCGCATCGAGGCTGGGCGAGCACACTCTGCGCAAGCTGCGCAATCCCCCGCAGATACCGTATTCTCAAACCATACCGAGGAGATTTTGCGTGGCCAATGAAACGCTGACAGGCGCCCGGCTCAAAAAGGTGCTGGCGGCTCTTGAAGAAAACTGGCAGGCCGAGGTGGAGGCCTATCACACGTATATGGCCCTGGCCGATCGGGACACCGATCCAGTGCGTGCGCAGGTGCTGCGCCACCTCGCCAACGCAGAGTGGGAGCACGCCGCCTTGTGGCAGGGCCGCATCGTCGAGTTGGGCGGCGCCGAGCCTGCGTATCGCGGCAGCCCGGGCGGTGAGGCTGACTCGCTCGCCAATCGCGCCGGCGGCGTCCGCATGGCATTGCGCCGCCTTGAAATCGAAGAAAGCCGCCACATCGCCACCTACGGCGAACAGCTCAAGGCCCTGGGCGATGAAGGCTCCATCGCCATCCTCGACCACGTGATCGAGGATGAGAAAGACCATTACCACGAGCTTGGCTCGCTGCTGCGCGGCCACTACACGCCACCCGCCGGCGCGCCCAAGATCGACGCCAAGGCCGTGCTCGATGAGCTGCTGGCCAAGCGCAACAAGGGCCGCAAGCAGCCCGGCGCCTGGATTGGCGACGCCATCTATGGCATCAATGACGGTCTCGGCGCCATCTTCGGCATTGTCTCCGGCGTATCCGGCGCCACCGCCGGCGACAGTAAATACGTCCTGCTTGCTGGCATCTCCGGCATGATCGCCAGCGCGCTCTCCATGGGCTCCGGAGCCTACCTCGCAGCCAAAAGCGAGCGCGAGATCTACGATGCCGAAATCGCCCGCGAGCGCGAAGCCATCCAGATGAACGGCCCCGAAGCGCGAGAGCTGCTTTCGCTCTACTACCAGGTCAAGGGTCTGCCGGAAGAAGACGCGCACAAGATGGTGAACCACATTGCCAGTGACCCCGAGCAGTTCCTGCGCGTGCTGGCCAGCGAGCGCCTCGGCACCTCAGAAGATGCCTTGAGCAACCCCATCGTCTCT
>JAJYAE010000262.1 GCA_021779695.1 Acidobacteriota bacterium
TCCTCCACTCGCCGCGCATCCGGCCCATGCTGTTCTGGCTGTTTTTGGGCGGCTTCGTCTGGGTCATCGGCGACATCTTCCAGCAGTACGCCACAAAATACCTCGGCATCGGCCGCGCCATCCCGCTCTCCAACACCAACCAGCTCTGGGGACTCGCCTGGGGCGCGCTCGTCTTCGGCGAGTTGGCCCACGCCGACGCCATGCACCGCCTCTTCGTCGTCGCCGGCTCCGTCGTCATGATCCTCGGCGCGCTCGCCGTCTCCACCGCCATCGCCACTGAGCGCGAACACACCTCCACCCGCGCCGCGCTCCACCGCGAGTGCGCGCGCTACGGCCTCGATCCTGCACTCGTCCTCGCCGCCTACCTCGGCGTCGCGCCCGTCTCCGGCAGCATGCGGGCATCTCGCGCCTGGTGGGACCTGATCATCGTCGTCGTCGCCGCCGGCCTCTTCGTCACCCTCGGCCTCCACGCCGGCATCCCCGCCCTCCCGCTCAACCTCCGCTGGACCGCCGCCCTCGCCGCACTCCTCATCCTCACCGCCACCACCGCCGCCTACCGCCTCTGGTCCCAAACCCGCTTCGAATAAAAAATGAGGGTGCCAGAAAAAAGTGGGTGCCCCATCCATGGCGTTCGCGCAGCGGACGACATGGGTGGGAGACCACGAACCTCATCCCGCCACAGAAAAGCCGGGCGCCCAGCTCTCGCTTCTGAGGCCTGAGACAGCACCTACCCCGCCCCGCCACCACCCAGGAATGGTCCGCGCGTGTTCTGGAGCACATGCGCTTCAACCTCGATAGGCAGCCATCCGCCCCCTCGACGTGACACCCATCACAGACCACGGCAATTCGCTCTGGCTTTAATGATGGGCAGACAAAAATCGATCGTCAGCCCCACAACTTCGCTCCTTCCCAGTGAGCCTGCTTTTGTTGTCCTCGCCTGCCTTGGCTGGAACCTCCAGAGGAGGATGTCGACAATGAAGCGACTGGCTTCGCTCGTGATGCTGGGCACCCTGCTGGGTCTCTTGTCGTGCAATACGTTGCATAACAATGGAGACAACACCGGAACGACGCCTTCCACACCCTCCCCGACCAACCCCGCGCCCGCACCAGCAGGCAACTACATCGTGACCGCCTGGAGCGAGCTGGGCATGCACTGCATCGACGGCAAGGACTACTCCATCTTTGCCGTGCTTCCCCCGTACAACACGCTCCACGCACAGGTCATGCAGCGCGGCGATCCACCTGCACTGGTCACCGGCGTGACGGTCACCTATCAGGCCATCCCAGATACGACCGGGTCCACCAACACCTCCAGCGCGCGCAAGACGAACTTCTGGACCTATGTCCACACGCTTTTCCTCACCAGCGCCAGCCCGGATGTGGGTTTGACCGGCAATCCCGTACAGAGCAACACACCCCGGCCTATGAGTTACAACAGCGCGTTGGGCGCGTGGGAGGCCACCGCCATTCCGACGATTCCCTACGACGACGCAGGCAACCGCAACCCGTATCCCATGGTCAAAGTGGTGGCAAAGGACGCCTCGGGCAACGTCCTCGCCAGCACCACGGCCGTGCTGGCCGTGAGCGACGAGATGACCTGCTCCACATGCCACGCTTCGGGAAGCAATACCGCGGCGGAGCCAGCCTCCGGGTGGGAGAACAATCCCGATCCCGCAAAGGACGTGAAGCTGAACATCCTCAAGAAGCACGACGATCGCTGGGATGTTTCGCCCTATCTGTCCACGCTCCAGAGCGCGGGTTACACCTACCAGGCGAGTCTCTATCAGACCGCGAAATCGGGCACGCCGATTTTGTGCGCGGCCTGCCATGCGACCAATGCCTTGAGCGCTCCCGGTCTCTCCGGCATCAAGCCTCTCACCCAGGACATGCACACCCTGCACGCCCCGGTCATCAATCCGTCCACCGGCGCCAGCCTGGACAACGCCACCACGCCCTATGCCTCCTGCTATCTCTGCCATCCTGGGCCGCAAACCAAATGCCAGCGCGGCGCGATGAACAAAACAGCCTGCTATGACTGCCACGGAAATCTCTCCGCGGTCGGCGCGGCAAACCGCGAAGGCTGGCTCGACTTACCTTCCTGTCAGATGTGCCACAACACCAGCACGCGCTACCCCACCACATTTGCTTCGCCCGGCGTGTTTCGCACCACAACGGACACAACCTTCGCCACCAATCCCAACAAGCCCTCCGCGGGCAAAAGCCTTTATCGCTTCAGCACCGGCCACGGAGGAGTCTACTGCTCCGGCTGCCACGGCGCGCAGCATGCGGAGTATCCGACCCTGCAGGCGAATGACAATGTGTACAGCACCGGCCTGCAGGGATACAACGGCAAGATCGTTGAGTGCACGGTATGCCACGTGAGCATGCCGTCCACGGCAACCGGTGGTCCGCACGGCCTGCACACCATTGGCCAGGGGTGGGTCAGCCAGCATCCGCAGTACGCGAGCAACGGCGGCTACACAAAGTGCGCCTATTGCCACGGCTCCACGTACACGGGCTCGCCGCTCTCTGCGGTCGCCACTGCGCGCACCTTCACCGCGGGAGACAGCGGCACAAAGACCTTTGCCGCCGGTCACCAGGTGAGCTGCTACGACTGCCACAACGGCCCAACGGGAGACTGAAGGCTTCGGGGTCTGGCTCGCGCACCCGCTCACCCCGCGCGCCATTACAATACACCCATGACCAAGCCGCCGCTGGTGGATCTCGTCGGTGTGGGGCTCAACGCCACGGACACGCTCATTCCCCTCGCCACCTTTCCTGAGCGCGGCTCCAAGGTCGAGTACTCCCACTCCACCATCCTCCCCGGCGGCCAGGCCGCCTCCACCGTCATCGCCTGCCAGCTCTGGGGCCTCGCCACGCGCTACGTCGGCAAGCTCGGCGACGACCACGCTGCTGCGCTCCACCGCCGCGAGTTCGCCCGCACCGGCGTCGATGCGCGCCTCATCACCGTGCCCAACGCCGCCAGCCCCCAGTCGCTCATCCTTGTTGATAACGGCGGCGAGCGCACCGTACTCAACCACCGCGACGACCGCCTGCTCCTCCAGCCCGCCGACCTCGACAGCGCATGGATCACCAATGCCCGCGCTCTCCATGTCGACGGCCTTGAGACCGCCGCCGCCACCCTTGCCACAGGCTGGGCGCGCCAGGCCGGCATCCCCACCATCGCCGACCTCGACGAGCTCTACCCCGGCGTCGATGACCTCATCGCCAACATCGACTTCCTCATCGTCAGCCGCGACTTTCCCGCCCGCCTCACCGGCGAGCGCAACCTCGAGCAGGCACTTCGCACCATCATGCGCCGCTTCGGCTGCACCGTCACCGCGGCCACCCTCGGCCAGGAGGGCGTGCTCGCATGGGACGGCGCACACTTCCATCTCCGCCCCGCCTACCAGGTGCATGTCGCAGACACCACCGGCGCCGGCGACATCTTCCACGCCGGCTTCATCTATGGACTGCTGCAGGGATGGCCCCTCGCGCGCCGTCTCGACTTTGCCTGCGCCGCCGCCGCACTCAACTGCACCGCCACCGGCGCCCGCGGCGGCATCGGCGCAGTCGAGGCCATCGAGGCCCTCATGGCTGCCACGCCCCGCTACGCTGCTGTGCCTGTCCTCGACTGAGCCCGCAATGCACCATCCGCCGTATTGACTTGCAGTCTCTACACTGCTACGCGCAGTCCTTGCTTGGAGAGATTAAGGTTCTGGAGAGTCTTCCTGTGCGCTCAAAGGGCTCCCTGCTTCTTGCAGTTCCTCTCACTTTTCTGGTTGCCTGCGGCGTTGGAGGAAACTCCGGAACCACCACTCCCCCTGCTCCCCAGCCGGACATCGTCGCATGGGGCGATTCACTCACCGGCGGTCACGAAGGGAACGTCAACACCGGTGACTACCCCGACGACCTGGCGATGCTCCTCGCGCAGACTGTCCACAATGAGGGCATTGGCGGCAACACTTCCACGCAGATAGGCGTCCGCCAGGGGGGCGTTGCCACAACAGCCACCGTTGCCGGCGGTTCCATACCCTCGTCAGGAAGCGTTGCCGTCACCTTCCCCACCGGCTATGAACCCGTCACCAATCAATGACCGCAGAATGGCACGACCGGAACGCTGCTCGGCGTCCATGGCACGGTCACGTATACACCCAACGGCCTCCTCTTCACACGCGATACCGCAGCCTCAGCTGTCGTCGCTCCCAACCCCGCACCCTTCGTCGTCGATACTCCCTATGCCAATGACCTGCCTGTCTTTTGGGAGGGCAGGAACAACTGGTGGGTTCCTTCGCGAGTCCAGTCCGACATCGCAGCGCAGGTTGCTACCGTCAAATCTCCAAACTATTACGTGCTTAGCATCATCAACATGAACGTCGCGTCCGAGTGGAAGAAGGGCGACGCCTATCCAGGGCTCCTAAGCCTGAACAGTGCACTGGCATCCACCTACGGGGCGCACTACATTGACATCCGTTCCGCGCTGGTATCGAGCTACAATCCTTCCCTGGCAACGGATGTGTCGGATTATAACCACGACGAGACTCCCACTTCCCTGCGCGCCATCAACGCCACCGGGACTCTCGTCAATGCAATCGGAGTGTCGGACGCCACCTTCACGGGAACCTGACCGGCAGCCCCCTGTATTCGAGCTCCATTCTCACCATCGATACCGGTGCCAACGCCGAAAATGTCTCCATCACGGCTGTCTCCGGCAACACCGTCACTGTGGTCCGCAATTTCGGCGGTAATGACACGTCGCATCCGGCCGGCGCGCCGGTCACCGCCACAGATCCCATCCATCTCAACGCCGATGGCTACCAAATCGTCGCGAAAACCATAGACGCCAGGATTGCAGGAAACTAGCGCCGCAGCTTTTCATTGCCCAATCCACCCTCGCGGGCTTACCATTCTTTCGCATTTGAAACCGTTTTCAGGAGGGTCGCTAAAAATGCGTATCCATGCGTCACTGCCGCTCGCCGCTCTCGCCCTTGTTTCTCTCGCTGTTCTCTCCGAAAGGTCAGCCGCACCGCAGGTGCCCCCGCCGCAGGCGGTTGCCGCCACACCCCCCATGGGCTGGAATAGCTGGAACTACTTCGCCGAGCGCGTCACAGACAAAGACATCCGCGACTCTGCCGACCAGATCGTCGCCAGCGGTATGAAAGACGCCGGCTACATCTACGTCAACATCGACGACACATGGGAGGGCGAGCGCGACGCCAGCGGCGTCCTCCATACCAACTCCAAATTCCCTGACATGAAGGCCCTCGCCGACTACGTCCACTCCAAGGGCCTCAAGCTCGGCATCTACTCCGGCCCCGGAAACAAAACCTGCGGCGGCTATCCGGCCTCGCTCGGCCACGAAGAGCAGGACGCCAAAATGTACGCCGCATGGGGCATCGACTATCTCAAATACGACCTCTGCAGCTTCATTCCCGATGTGATGCTGAAGCAGGCCCCCAACGATCAAGCCGCGCAGATGCGCCTGATGCACGACGCCTATATCAAGATGGGAAAGGCCCTCCAGGCCACCGGCCGCCCCATCGTCTACTCGCTCTGCCAGTACGGGTGGGATTCCCCCTGGGAGTGGGCCCCCGCGCTCGGCGGCAATTCCTGGCGCACCACCGGCGACATCAACTGGCACTGGGACCGCATCTACACCATCCTTGAGCAGCAGGCAGGCCTTGAACAATACGCGGGCCCCGGCCACTGGAATGACCCCGACATGCTCGAAGTGGGCAACGGCAAGCTCACCCTCGCTGAGAATCGAGCGCACTTCTCCATGTGGGCCATGCTCGCCTCGCCCCTGCTCGCAGGCAACGATCTGCCCAACATGAAGCCTGAGATCAAGGCCATCCTCACCAACCGCGACGTCATTGCCATCGATCAGGATTCGCTCGGCCACCAGGCCAGCCGCGTCTATGCCGACGGTGAAGTCGAAGTCTGGACGCGCTCCCTCAGCGACGGAGCCATGGCCGTCGCCATCCTCAACGCCGGCAGCGACCGCGTCTCCACCCATCCCTTCCACCTTGACCTTGCCAGGCTCGGCCTGCACGGCGCGCAGCAGGGCAAAGACCTCTGGACCGGCAAGTCCGTCGAGCTCACGCAGAACATGCCCATCACTCTGCCCAGCCACGACGTGCTGCTCGTCCGCGTCGCCCAGCCAAAGTAGAACCCGCATTTCTCACCGCATGGAGGGTGGGCGGGTGGCCACGGTCCTGATGACGTTTTCTCAACCACGATGAAGCCCCCGGTCCCTCGCTTTTGGGGACCGGGGATTTCGATACGAGGGCCGGTGGCCCGGTCATCCATTTGATTGGTCACG
>JAJYAE010000263.1 GCA_021779695.1 Acidobacteriota bacterium
CTGTTCCGGCTGTCATCACAGGGCTCGACTACAATTTGCACGTCCAAGCTCCTGAGTTCCGGCTAGAACATACCTACGCAATCGACGAGACCCAATTCACCGTGACCATCGTATGTGACAACCTCCAATAGCGGCTGCATTACTTCATCAGCCACGTCCCCCCGGGACCCGTTTTCCACGCAGAGTCGCCTCAGGATGTGCTTCCGCAACTGGCCCCGCATCCACGGGAGCACACGTGGGAGCAGTTCCCAGACTTCCATTAAGGTTTCTCAATCATCCGCTCCTCCATTTGGCGCTCCTACTGCATGCGTTTTCTGCAGTGGGAGGAATGAGTATGGACAGTGGCTACTACGCTGCGATGACAGGGCTGAACTCTCGCATGCAGGCACTGGATACCGCGGCAGCGAACCTTGCCAACGCGCAAACCCCCGGATATCGCGCGGAACGCGAATTTTTTCGTTCTGCTTTTCTCGGTCCGGATTCGACTGATTCACAATTAGGCGAAGCCGTTAACCATTATGGGTTGCTCGGTGGGGATCAGCTGAGCCAGACCCAGGGCACTCCGCAAACGACAGGAAATCCGCTTGATCTGGCCATTCTCGGCCAAGGATTTTTTGCGATTCAGACCGCCCATGGTCGGCAGTTCACCCGCGACGGCAGCTTTCAGCGATCCAGCCATGGTCTTCTGGTGTCGGAGGAAGGAGAGCCTGTACTCTCCGAGACCGGTCAACCCATACCGCTTCCACCAGGAGCGGTCTCAATCGGCGCAGACGGCGTCATCTCGGTCGCCGGCGGTGTGGTGGCGCAGGTTGGAGTCTTCACCTTTCCCAAGGGCACTCCGCTCACAGCCGAAGGCGCGAACCGCTACACCGCCCCCCAGGGAAGCAAGCCGATACCCTCAACCGATTACCTGGTCCGCCAGGGAGCGCTGGAAGGCGCCAACCAGGACATGGTTCAGGGAACGATGGATCTGGTCATGATGCAGCGGCAGGCCGAGATGATGCAGAAGGCATTGACGATCTTTCACACCGAATTCAACAAGTTTGCCACCGAGGACCTGCCGCGGGTGTAACGCCGCGCCGTAGAGAGAGGAAATCGATGATTGAAGCGCTTTACACGGCAGCGAGCGGGATGAGCGCCCAGCAGATGAATCTGGACACCATCGCCAACAATCTGGCCAATGCTTCGACGACCGGCTTTCGTCAGTTGCGGCTGCAATTTCAGGACATGATCTATCAGAATCTGGTCACGCCCGGCGCCGCACAGAGTCAAGCGACGGTCTCGGCGGGCCTGCAGATCGGTCTTGGCACCAAGCCCGCTGCGACGGAAGTAATCAATACGCAGGGAGCTCTGAATGAGACCAACAATCCATTGGATGTTGCGATTGAGGGGGCGGGATTTTTCCAGATCCAGAGGCCTGATGGAACGATTGCTTACACACGCGCTGGTCAGTTCCACCTGAACCAACAGGGAACGATCGTCACGGCGGACGGGGATCCGCTTCTGCCCAACATCACGGTTCCGCCCAACGCGACATCCATCACCATTACGCAGTATGGGGTCGTCAATGCAACTCTCCCTGGACAGCAGAACCCCTCGCAGATCGGACAGATCCAGTTGGCTACCTTTCCAAATCCCGGCGGCTTGCAGAGCGTTGGTTCCAATCTTCTGACCGCAACTCTCAGCTCGGGTGATCCTGTGCTTGATAATCCAGGGGGCCCGCAAGGGCTTGGAACTTTGCAGCAGAACTATCTCGAGAATTCCAATGTTGATGTCGTGACTGAGTTTGTGCAGATGGTGTTGGCGCAGCGCGCCTATGAATCAAATTCCAAGGTCATTCAGGCAGCTGACAACATGTACTCGCAAGTAAACAACATGACGCGGTGAGGAGGAATTCGTGTCGGAGCGACATCCAGCAACCCGGTGGACTCTGCTTGTCGCGGCATTCGCGATCCTGTCCGGATCCGCGACATTCTGTTCCGCGCAACCCTTGGCTCCTCCAGAAGTCATCCCGACGCAGGGCTTGAACGGTGCGTCACAACGAGTCTTGCGAGAGATCGAAGACCCCGCTACTGGGATGCGCTGGCTTCTATTTCACAATCCAATGATTCCCAACGGCCCGGGACGCTTGCTTGCAATCGGTGCAGGGAATCCGGCTGCATTGCAGACGAAGGGCAGCGCAGCATCGACGGGTAGCAATCCAATGCTCAGGCCGCCTCTGCCGGTCATTATTCGCGGAGGAGACGTAGTGACGGTCGAAGAGGTTTCCGCCCTTGTGAAGTTACAGATGGAGGGCATTGCTCTTGGGCCTGCGAAACTTGGGAATACGCTACAGGTCCGCCTGACTGTTGGGAAGCATGTCGTCTCCGTCGTGGCACTCGGTCCTGGCCGTACACGGCTGGCGGCATCCAGCCTGGTGCAGCCATGACCTGCTTTCGTGGGATCCTGTTTGTTGGAGTCGCAGCATGCCTGCTGTTTGCCCAGGCAGAGGCTCGCACCAGGAAATTTGGAAGAATCGAAAGCGCAGGGAAGACCACGCCCCCCGAAGCGGCACTTGAGCGATATATTGCACGGGTACGGGAGCATCATGCCGCAGAAGTAATGACTCCAGGTTCGATCTGGAATGCCGAAGGACAATTGGTTCGGCTAGGGACGGATGTCAAAGCTGTGCGGCTGCATGACGTTGTCTCGGTCGTTGTGACGGAGAATCTGGCGGCCTCAACTGATGGCCAGGTTAAAAACGCTCGGGCTTCCAACGCGAATTCGAGCCTGACCGCGCTCTTCGGCGCACTCAAGGCATCCAACAACCTGCAGAATCTGGTGGGACAGAATTCTTCATCCGGACTGACAGCCCAGGGGCAGAGCACCACGACCTCCAGCCTCGTGACAACTTTCGGAGCCGAGGTTGTCGATGTTCTTCCGAACGGGATGCTTGTTGTCCAGGCAACTCGCGAACTGACCTTTTCGCAACAGACTCAGCTGATCCGGCTGCGGGGATTGGTGCGCCCCGAAGATGTCAGCGCGCAGAACCAGATTTTGTCCACCTCCATGACCGATCTGGAACTGGAAGTGACGGGGAAGGGAATCGTCAACGATTCCACGTACCGCCAGAGCCCCGTTGTGCGCTTCTTAGAAAAGCTTCTGGTGTTCTGATCAGCGCGTATGGAGAAAGCACAATGCCTGGAAACAATATGACTGAACGGAGAACCCGGAGAAGGCGCTTGGCGCAGGACGCCACAATCAGATATCTCTCCGCTACCTTGGCAATCGGTCTCTCTTGGGGAGGAAGCATCTTCCTTGCGGCACAAGCAAGCCACCAGGATCCGGCTTCGCAGGTAGCTCGCGTAAAAGATGTGGCAAGCATTGAAGGAATCCGCGACAATCAGTTGATTGGCTACGGCATCGTTGTGGGTCTTCATGGCACCGGAGACAGCCAGCAAACGGTCTTTCCCGCACAGACCCTGATCTCGGCCTTGGAGCGAATGGGCGTGACAGTCCCGCAGACCGGAACGAACAGCGCCATGAATATGCAGGTGAAGAACATGGCTGCCGTCTTTGTCGTGGCCACACTGCCCCCCTTCAGTCGTCCCGGCTACAAGTTGGATGTAACGGTTTCGTCGGCTGGCGATGCGCGTTCTCTGGAAGGTGGAATCCTGCTGATGACTCCTCTCTATGGTCCTGACGGTCTGATCTACGCCCAGGCACAAGGTGCGCTGGTGCTGGGAGGGTATATGGTTGCCGCGCAGGGAAATACCCGCCAGGTCAACCATCCCACGACGGCCCGCATTCCCAATGGCGCCCTGGTGGAACGCGAGGTCCCATTCGAGCTGAAGCAAATGCACACCATCAGCGTCCTGTTGCATGATGCAGACTTCCACACGGCAGAACGCATGGCGGCTGCGATCGATCATGCGCTGGGGGCGCCGCGCGCACACACGATAGACAGCCGTCGCGTGGAGGTCCAGGCCGCTTCCAACGAAGACCTACCGGCGCTCCTCGACCGGATTGAGTCCACCGAGGTCCAGGTGTATCCGCGCGCTCGCGTGGTGGTCGACGAGCGGACCGGAACGGTCGTGATTGGAGGCACTGTGCGCTTGCAGCCAGTCTCAATCCTGCATGGTGGTCTCTCGGTTCATGTCATTTCTGAAACGGAGGTCTCGCAGCCGAACCCAATGTCGGACGGCACAACCAAGGTTGTCCAACAGACTTCCGTCCAGGCTCAGGACAAACCCGTCAATCGAATCGATCTCAAAGAGGGAGCGACAGTGGAGGATCTGGTCCAGGAATTGCAGAGAATTGGCGCTGGGGCTCGCGACGTCATTTCCATCCTGCAGGCTATGAAGGAAGCAGGCGCTCTTGAAGCAGATCTGGAGGTGCTCTAATGCTTGTGCAGGGCCCTCATTTGCAGACGAAGGTTGGAGGATGCTCCCAGGCGCCACCACGGTTGGTCCGAGCCGCTCATGAATTCGAGGCCCAGATGATGAAGGAACTCCTGAAACCCCTGAGCGAATCCACGAAATTGATCAGCGATGGAGAAGACAGAAGCTCGATGGACGCACTCGGCGCATTCGCCTCAGAGGCACTGGGGACCGCGCTCAGCCAGCAGGGTGGACTGGGGATTTCGGATAGCATCCTGCATCATTTTTCGGATCCGAAGCTCCAGGCCTGCCATTCCGAATCACTCGGCGCGGCATCGGCAGACCGCACGTTCAGAGCTAATGTGATTTGAGGGTCTGCCGATAAGCGAAGCAAGGAGTCATGCGCATGGAAATTCGCGGTGGCATGGATGATTTGAAGACAGCCCTCGGAATCACCTCTGGCCCGGCCAATGGATTGCGGCCAGTCACGGCTGATTCCGAGAAGCAAGCAACAGCTCTTGCGGGTGACCTGGCGACAGTGAGTTCGGCCGGAGCTGTGATGCAGCAGAGTGCGGCTGCGGGTGGCATTCGAAGTGAGAAGGTCGCAAGCATCCAGGCATCTCTAGCCACTGAGAGTTACCAGGTTCCTGCCGCTGCAGTCGCTTCGAAAGTTGTGGAGTCGATGCTTCAGGGAACCACCGGTCCGGAGGGGTAGGACACTACAACGCGCCGACTGGATCAGGAGACTCGAAAAAACCTCTCTACCGAATTGAAAGGTACAGAACCAAGAAGCATGAAGAACACAGAATCTCATATCGTATCGATGGCGCCCCCAATGTCTCTACTGCCCTCCTTGCATGAGATTGTTCGCGACGCAACTGCGGCGTTAACCCGCCTTGACGCAGACCGGCTTGAAGAGTTGGCGCTTTCCTGCCGCATGCTGAGCAGAGCGCTTGCAAGCCTGGAACATCGACTCGATCCATTGGAAGTAGCGGAAGGGGCTCAAGGCCTATTGACGATGAGACGTGTTCTGGAAGTGACCCGATCCAATTTGCGCGTCATGCGGCATCGAGCAAGTCAGCGATCCGCTGAGCTGGGACAATTGCGTGGCGCGACGCAAAACGGCATTGAGACGAAAGAAGCCTATGGCTACCATTAATTCCGCACTGAACCTAATCGCTCTGGCACTTGATGCCAATCAAAGCGCACTTGGCGTCATAGCAAACAATGTCGCGAATGCGAATACCGCCGGATATACCAGAGAGGTGCCAAACTTCGAGGAGAGCGCGCCAGTTGACATTAATGGGATCAATTACGGGACAGGTGTGACGGAAACGGGCGCGACCTCCGTGCGGGACACAGTCCTGACGACTCGGCTCAACCAACAGCAGCAGCTTGTTGCATCCTCAGGAGCACGGCTTACCGCACTGAACACCCTGCAAGCGCTTTTTACGCCAGCCTCGGGCTCTTCCAGTTCGACTGCGGGGGATCTTGGCAGCGACATCACGGGATTCTTCAATTCATTTGCCGCGCTCGAAGCGAACCCGACCAATAATGCATTACGTCAGCAAGTCCTTTCGACGGCATCCAAGCTGGCGGGCGACACCTCGAATGCAGCCGCCAGTCTGAACTCCCAGCGCTCGGCGCTTGACCAGGAGTCAGCAGGCGTGACGAATCAGGTGAACGCATTGACAGCCTCGATCGCGCAATTGAACCGGCAGATTCAATCCTCGGGATCCACGACCAACGACGGCGCTCTGGAGGATCAACGGCAACAAGATATCGCGCAACTCTCTCAGATAATTGGGATCAACGAAGTTGTCACTGAGAACAATGGGCTGTCGATCACCACGACTTCGGGGCAATTATTGGTTTCTGAGGGGAAGAGCATCCAGCTGACGACGGGCACAGTCGGTGGAGTCACACACTTTTTTGCTGAAGGGAATGACTTA
>JAJYAE010000264.1 GCA_021779695.1 Acidobacteriota bacterium
AGGAATTCAAGGTCGCCAGCGGCACCTACTCTGCGGAATACGGCTTCAGTGCCAGCCAGATCAACATCGTCAGCAAAGCCGGCACCAACAAGCTCCACGGTTCGATCTTTGAGAACAACCGCAACGATGCTTTCGATGCCTTGCCCTTTCCAACCGCCAACAACTTCATCACCAGCACCAAGACCTTCAACCCCATCCTGCGCCAGAATCAATTCGGCTTCGTGGCCGACGGTCCCGTCTATCTGCCCAAGATTTACAACGGGTTGAACCGGACCTTCTGGATGGCCAACTACGAAGGATGGCGCATTAACAACGGCGGACTCGCGACTGAAGTCGTGCCCAATCCTGCCGTCCTTACCGGAGACTTCTCGGCGGAAACTTATCCCGCTCTGCCCACGACGGGCGGCGTTGCACTCCCAGGCGGTCCGCTCCCGGCTTTTGGAACACCGCAATGTACCGCGTTGTTGAGCCTTGGCTACAATTGCATGCCCGTCAACCCAACAACCGGTCAGGGATTCTCAGGCAATAAGCTCGCTGCGTCCGACATCACCAATCGCTTGGCCCAGGTGGCGATCGCCAATAAGTTTTGGGCCGCACCAACGGTACAAAACCAGGCGGAAGGCGTTCCGAATTTCATTCAGCCCTATGGCTCGCCTCTCCACACCAACCAGCAGACCTACCGCGTTGACCAAACGCTGGGCAGGCTCGGATCCATCTTCTTCCGCTTCACGTACGCAAAATACCAGAACAGCACCCTCTATAACTCGGGCTCGCTGAACTACGGTCTGGAACAGTACTACGAAAACCAGAAGAGCTGGACGCTGTCGCACACCCTCAGCCTTGGCAGTACATCTGTGAACAACTTCCGCTTTGGCTACCTGGATGCCTATGCCCCGCAAGGCGCAACGCAGATTAGTGCCGCTGCGGTCACCCAGCTCGCCGAAACAGGCGTGTTTACGCACTTCGGTCCGTTGCAGCAAACCTGGCCCAACGTGGGCATGACCACATACGCCAGCGGCGGCGGCCCAGTGAACTCTTACACCGGTTCCGACTCCCCCGCATGGGAGTTTGCGGATTCATTCACCTCTGTGCGCGGCCGTCACACGCTGGGGTTTGGCGTCGACTACCGGCACTGGCACCTCGTCCGCAACCTCGACGATGACTTCTACGGCGACTGGGGATTCAACTCCCAGCTCGTCACCACCAACACTGCGAACTGCCCTAATGGAACTGGACTCTGCGGCACCGGCAACGCCGTTGCGGATATGATGCTCGGTTACTACAACAACGTCGCCGGTTTCGTTCCCGGTCCGTTGAGCCCCACCAATCAGGCAGGCAACCCGCAGGACCACATCTTCGGCTACTTCGCTCCTTACGTGGAGGACGACTGGAAAGCAACCCAGAAGCTTACCCTCAACATCGGCCTGCGCTGGGACTATCGCCCCGCAGCCTATGAAGCCCAGAATCACTTCTTCTGGCTCGACACCACCAACCCGAGTGGCGGTCTTTGCTACGCTGATCCCAAACTCACCACCGATGGCGTTGCGCCCGGCGTGGGCCGCAACGGCAGCACGATTCTGCGCTACTGCGGATCCGTGCCGCGCTCCGGCCCCAAGACGCCCTTTGCACCGCGTTTCGGTCTGGCATACCGCCTGAACAACAAGATGGTTGCCCGCGGCGGCTTCGGCATTTTCTTCGACTCGTATGAAGGTCGCGAGATCGACGACTCGGCCGACATCTATCCCTACAGCATCCGTAACAACCTGGTCCCAACACAGGATCCAACTCTTACCAAGTTCGGGAACAACCGCTTCCCGAGCTACAGTACGCTCAACCCCTTCCCCGTCTCGACACTATCGTTCATCGCTGTGATCGAGTCGGAAAACCCACTTGACCCATACGTCGAGTCCTGGACGGCTTCTCTCGAACGGGAGCTCGCATCAAACACGACGGTCGAAGTCAACTACATCGGCACCCATGCCGTGCACCTTCTTGATCGGCGCAACATTGCGCAGCCGTATCCGATCACGGCCGCAAACCTGCCCTTCTGCCAGGCAAATCCAAGCGATGTGACGCACGATTGCCCCACCGACACGCGCTTGCCTTATGTCAACTTCAATGGCTTCTACATTGATAGTGACTTCCATGGTTACTCGCACTACAACGCGATGAACGTCAAGCTCGAGCATCGCGCAGGCGACATGGCTCTCACCTCGGTGTACACCTGGGCCAGCAGCAAGGACGACAAGTCCGCAGCGGCTGGTGTGGGCGCCACTGGAGCCGGTTACCAGGGCTTCATGAACAACCACGACCCCAACCTCGACTACGGCCCGTCGGACTTCGATGTCAATCAACGCTTCGTCGCCAGTTACATCTATGAGCTTCCGTTTGGCCGTGGCAAGAAGATGCTCAACAGTGTCGGCCGCCTGGCGGACATGGCGATAGGCGGTTGGGAAACCACCGGCATCGTAACCTTCCAGTCCGGCTTCCCCATGAGCATCACAGCCAGCGATAACGCCGGACTCCTCGATTCACAGTTCCAGCGCGCCAACGCCGTGTCGGGCTGCAACGTTCACAGCAACCTCACCCAGAAGTTCCAGCGCATCAATATGGCTTGCTTTACACAGCCCGCCATCGGCGTCTTTGGAAACACAACCCGTAACTTCCTCCGTCAACCGGGCATCAACAATTGGGATATGGGCATCGGAAAGAGCTTCACCATCGCCGAGAATGTGAGGTTCAAGATGAACCTCGATGCCTTCAACGCCTTTAACCATCACCAGTACTCCGGCATCGTCGGCGGCCTCATTGGCAACGGCTCCGGTGGCGGCACCACAATCTCAAACGCCGTAGGCAGCTCAACCGCTGGTCTCATCACAGGAGCAGGCGCATCGCGCATTCTCCAGATCAGCGGCAAGCTGACCTTCTAACTCGGAACTGCTCACTACCTCAACTCCGCCATGCCGTCTCAGCGTGGCGGAGTTTTCTTTTGGTGATTTACATTCAGCATATGACCCATCGCTCCGCCATCCTTTCCTGCATCGCGGCCGGCCTCTTGTTCTGCCTCCCTATGGCCCATGCTCAGGCCACCGACGACGACCTCGCAGCCCGCTATGCGTCTGAAGGGCAACAGGCCATGGCGCAAGGCAACTACCCTGTCGCGGAAGAGAACTTCGTCAAGCTTGAGAAGCTTGCGCCCAGTGTCGCGGAGGTCCACGCCACTTTGGGAGCCATCTACTTCAAAGAGCGCAAATTCGATCCCGCCATTCAGGAGATCCGCACCGCCCTGAGGCTCAAGCCTTCACTGCCTCGCCTTGACACCTTGCTGGGGCTCTCCCTGGCAGAGATGAGTCGGTACGAAGAAGCCCTCCCGTACCTCGAGCGTGGATTCAAGCAGTCCGCTGATCGCGACGCGCGACGGATGTGCGGCTTGCAGCTTCTGCGAGCGTACAGCGGCCTCGGCCGCGATGCGGATGCCGTGGAGACAGCTCTCGAGCTCAACCGCATCTACCCCGACGATCCCGAGGTTCTCTACCACACCGGTCGCACCTATGGCAGCTACGCCTACATCACGATGGAGCGCCTCCACGACAAGGCGCCTGGCTCCATCTGGATGCTGCAGGCCCAGGGCGAAGCCAACGAGAGCCAGAAGAATTACAACGCAGCCATCGACGCGTACAAGCACGTCCTCGCCATCGATCCGCACCGGCCCGGCATCCACTACCGACTGGGCCGCGTGGCCCTCGACCAGTTCAACGCGACGCAAAAGCCCGACGAGCGCGAAATCGCCATGCAGGAGTTCAACAGCGAACTCGCCATCGATCCTGACAACGGCAACGCACGCTACGAACTGGCCAACCTGAATGCCGAGGTGGGCAAAACCAGTGAAGCCCGCGCCCAATATGAGGAGCTCCTCAAGCGCTATCCCGATTTTGAGGAGGCGCTCGTCGGCCTTGGCGGCATTGAGCTCGATAATCAGAAGCCGCAGAAGGCTGTCTCACTGCTCGAACGCGCAACCAGGATCCGGCCCGACGATGAAGTTGCATGGTATCGCCTGGCGCAGGCCGATCACGCAGTCGGCGACAGGCAGGCACAGGCGAAGGCCCTCGCCATGTTCAGAAAGCTCCATCACACCACGCCGGTTACTCTGCGCCGTCCCGATCAGGGCGATGAAGTCACCCCGCAGCACCTGGATACGAACGTCACACCTTAATCGCGGTCTTCAGCAGATCAGCTCAAATCCGAGACCCATCAGCGCGGCGCACTTTTCCAGCGTGCGCGCAAGATGGCCCACCCCCACCGCGCAGTGATGCGCCGGTGCGCCCGCATTCCATGCCTGGACAAAGCCTCGCGCTCCCAGTGCAAAACGATAGCGGCTGTTTGTGTTCCCAATCTCCAGAATCGGGCCTGGGACTGATTCACCCTCCGCCACCTGCAGCTTGAACCGATGCTGTCGATCCTCGACAACGGATAGCAGTGTCACCGGCCCGTGCCGCACGCTCATTTCCACGGAAACGCCTCGCCCCACCTTGCCGTGATACACACCCAGCGGACGCACCTTCGTCTTGCCCTCGGCAATCCTCAAATGACCCGGACCGTCATGTCCCATCAGCACAAGATCATCGTTAAAGTCCATCGCGTAATACTCCGTAAAAGAACCGCCGGCGCCCAGAAGATCCATCATCTTCATCGCCAGCACGTTCTTCACCTCGTACTCGCCCGCCACAGGAATATGCCGTGCCGTCAGCAGGGAAGTGCCCAGAATAATCGAGCTCATGACGTCCTCGTTCGGCACATTCCCCGAACCTTTGTAGTAGTAAGCCAGGGCGTCCAGCTCGTGCTTCGCCACAAATGCGTCCAGCGCAACGGATGTCCGTGCAGCCCGCCGCAACTCCTCCGCGGCGCAATCCGCCTGCACATCAAAGCTCGATTGGAATTCGTCGACGCGCCGAGCGATTGCATCTTCGCCCACAGCCGCAGCAAGCTCGCTCAGTTCGTCGACCTCCAGCAGCTCCACGTGCGTTCCAAACGCGATCGAAACCAGCGTCACATCGGTCATGATGTCCAGCATGCCGCTGTAGTAGTGCCCCATCAACCCAAGGCGCGCATCGGCCAGCGCCGCCCGAACCTGCGCGGCTGCAAGCCACTGCTCGATCTCACCCCAGGTCTGCGCCTCATCCAGAACTCCCGTCACCTGGTGAAAGGGAATCTCAGCTCGTTTCAGAACGTTGGCAATCTCCGGCACCGGGCAGGCCGAGCAGTACGCAAGCCACTCGCCCGTCATCGCTGTGCGGTCGCCCATGCAATTCAGGCGCGTGTAGTCCATCGCGGCTTCCGGTTGCAGATTCAGAATCACCACCGGCACGCCCGCGCGCTGCACCAGTGGAAGCACTGTGTTGGAAAGCGCGTAGGTCGTCACATACAGAAAGAGAACATCGATCTCCTCCCGCCGGCACCTGCGGCCTGCTGCCTTCGCGCGTTGCGGCGCGTCAATCAATCCCAGATTCACTACCTTCACGCCAGGCCGCTCCATGCGGCCCCCAACGCGCGCCACATAGCTTTCAAGACGCTCCCGAAGCCCCACAAACTGCGCCCAGTACGCCTCCAGCCCAATGCCACACAAGCCCACGCGCAGCCCATCACCTGTGCCCATGGAAGGCAACTCCTTGTCATCCCTAAGGCAGATAGAAAACCTCTTCCATCATGGGGAATCGCTCCCCGGTGCGCAAGCCCTCATGTGCTTCAAAGTAGGGAGCCATCGCCTGTTGCCAGCGCAGATTCACGGGGTCCTGATCGATCCTGCTCCAGGTCGCTTCAAAATCAGCGCAGCGCAGAGTCAGAATCAGCAACTCATCCCGCCGATAGATGGAATACTCATGGATGCCCGCACCTTTCAGCAGAGCCAGCATCTCCGGCCACACCGCGCGATGCGCCGCATCATAGGCTTCCGCCGCGCCCGGCCGCAGCCGCAGTATGAATGCGTAGCGCTTCAGCGGCGCGCCCGAACCTTCCTGCGCGCTCACCAGCTCACCACCGTCACGGCAAATGGATCCAGATGAACTTTTCCGCCTTCAACTGGCGCGCTGCGCGCAGGCCCATCGCCGGTCTGCCCATCCACAGTCAGCGCCGTCGCTGGTCCTGCATCCGGCAGCGTCAAATCCACTCCACGGTCGCGCTTGTTGGCGAGCAGCAGCTTGCGTCCCGATGGTGTCACAAAACCTTGTGCCACCACCTCGCTCGCATGTTTTCCTTCTACCTTGGTTTCAGCCAGCCGGTCTCCAGGGTGAAAG
>JAJYAE010000265.1 GCA_021779695.1 Acidobacteriota bacterium
CCTTGGCGCGGGCGCTGCTGGACTCTTCTGCGCCGCCATGGCCGGGCAACGTGGCCGCCGCGTGGCCCTGCTCGAACACGGCGCGCAACCCGGCCGCAAGATCCTCATCTCCGGCGGCGGCCGCTGCAACTTCACCAACGTCCACTGCACGGCGCAGAACTTTCTCTCCGCGAACCCTCACTTCGCCAAATCCGCGCTGGCGCTCTTTGAGCCGCGCCACTTTATCGAGCTTGTCGAGCGCCACCACATCCCCTGGCATGAGAAGACGCTCGGCCAGCTCTTCTGCGACCGCTCCGCGCGCGACATCCTCGACCTGCTGCTCACCGAGTGCGACCGCGCCCGCGCCTTCAACGGCAGCGTCGAGCTCATTCTCCACACACAGAAGATTCAGGTCACGCGCAACGGCGATTTCCATGTCGCATCGTCGCAAGGGGAGTTCACCGCGCCGGCGCTCGTTGTCGCCACGGGCGGTCTCTCAATTCCGAAACTCGGCGCCACCGGCCTAGCCTACGATCTCGCCCGCCAGTTCGGCCTCGCCGTCCTTCCGCCGCGGCCTGCGCTGGTGCCGCTGGTTCTTTGCGCGCCGGAATCCGCATGGACCGCGCTGACCGGAGTCTCCGCAATGGTGGAGGCGTGCGCCGCGCGTGGACCGCGCTTTCGCGAAAAGATGCTCGTCACGCATCGCGGCCTCAGCGGTCCGGCGATTCTGCAGGCCTCCAGCTACTGGCAGCCCGGCGAAGCCCTTCACGTTGATCTCGCGCCCGGTGCTGACATGCTCGCCCCGCTGCGCGAACAGAATGCCCGCCGCGATGCAGCCGCGTTGCGCCGGGCCCTGACCGGACAACTGCCGCAGCGTCTGGCCGCGCATCTCGCTGCCACAGCTGCGCCATCCGGCTGGTCCAACAGCGCGCTAGATGCCCACGAGCGCGCGCTCCATCACTGGCCCTTTCATCCCTGCGGCACTGAGGGCTTTGAGAAGGCCGAAGTGACTGCCGGCGGCATCGACACCAACGGCCTGCACGCGCGCACCATGGAGGCGCGCGCCGTATCAGGCCTGTTTTTCATTGGAGAAGCGGTGGACGTGACCGGCCACCTGGGCGGATTCAACTTCCAGTGGGCGTGGGCCTCAGCCATGGCTGCGGCCCGCGCTCTCTAACTGCGCCCCTACTGCTGTTGTGGGTACTGCTGCGGATACTGTTGCTGCTGCCCTTGCGGCGGATACTGCTGGTATTGGTTCTGCTGGTACTGCTGCGGGTACTGTTGCGGATACTGCTGCTGTGGTTGCCCTTGCTGTGGGTACTGCTGTTGTGGGTATTGCTGCGGGTACTGTTGCTGCGGTTGCCCCTGCGCCGGGTACTGCTGCTGCGGGTATTGCTGTTGTCCCTGCGGCGGGTACTGCTGGCCTGCGGCGCCATTGGCCGATCCATTCGGTGCACCCTGCTGCGCTCCGGGCGGCAGGCTCGGCGGCACCAGCGGCTTTGCCGGCGGCGTCAGCACAAATCCCTGGTGAATCAGCGCCAGTCCTTCCGTCCTCAGCTCCGCTTGCAGCAGCTGGTTCTGCGGACCTACAAACAGATCCGTCATATCGTGCCCAATCGTCGACACCATGTGATGCACGGTGACCACTCTGCCATTCAGTGTGCCCTGCTCGTCAGGATATGTCGCCAGTTGTACCGGTAGCACAGCGCCCTGACCCTTGGGAACAATCGCCCACAGGTCGCGGTTGTTATGTGCGGCCGCCAGCATCACCAGCGTCTGCAGGGCGCCGGGATCCACGTCCGGCAAAAACACTTCCACTCGATGCGTCGCCAGCCGCGCGGTGCTGCTCTTGCCGTTCGCTGACATGTTCAGCAGCATCTGCGCGGAGTCTGGCGCAGCCGTCACCGTCACCGCCTGGTTGTTCACCGTGGCGCTGATCTGCGCATGCTGCAGCCCCTGCGCCGCAGAAAGCTGCTCGCTCTTGGAAAGGGCGTACTCAAGACCCTTCATGGACAGCTTCACCAGCGAAGATGAGTTGTAGCCCTCGTGTGTCCGCGTGAACTGGTAATTGGCCGTGCCCACATTCAGATTGCGTTGCGTAATCGTGAATGCGCCCGACTGCGCGGCCTCTGCCATCGAGGCCGAATCCGGACCGCAGGCCAGCAGCCCGATCAAAGGAAGAAGCGTGAGGATGGTGACTCGTCGTTTCATCGTACTGCCCGTTTAGACACGCTTTGCGCGGCGAGAGTTGCGCGGCCTTTGCCGATAGCTCACGCAGGTAACCTGCGCCCGGCTCCAGTTCCGCCCCGCATCCGGGCGCGGAAATGGAGCCGGTGTATGCAGTGCTCCTCAGCCCTTTGCTGTCGCAAAGCGCTTGCTCACTTCGTTCCAGTTCACCACGTTCCACCACGCGGCCAGGTAGTCCGGGCGGCGGTTCTGGTACTTCAGGTAGTAGGCGTGCTCCCACACGTCGTTGCCCAGAATCGGATACAGACCCTGGCTCAGTGGCGAGTCCTGGTTGGCCGTCGTCATCACCTTCAGCTTGCTGCCGGAGAGTACCAGCCAGCCCCAGCCGGAGCCAAACTGCTTCGCCGTCGCCTCGTTGAAGGTCTTCTTGAACGCCTCAAAGTCGCCAAAGTCGGCCGCAATCTTCGCGGCCAGTTCGCCCGTCGGCGCTCCGCCCACGCCAGCCGTTCCCGGCTTGCCCATGATGTTCCAGAACATGGTGTGGTTTGAGTGGCCGCCGCCATTGTTCCGCACCGCACCGCGAATTTCTTCCGGCACAGCGTTCAGGTCGCGAATCAGATCGTCCACCGACTTCGCAGCCAGCGCGGGATGGTTCGCCAGAGCGGCATTCACATTGTTGATGTACGCCTGGTGGTGCTTGTCGTGGTGCAGGTGCATCGTCTCGGAGTCAATAAACGGCTCCAGCGCAGCATAGTCATAGGGCAGCGGTGCAAGTTCGTAAGCCATCGGGGAATTCTCCTTCGTCCGTGTTTCGATTGCTGGTCACAAGAACAGGCAGCAGCGCACCGCGCAACCGGCGCTGCGGCTTGCAGGTCAAAGATCTGCGGGCTCTCCCTCACGCCACATACGCGCCGGGGCTCCAAAAGGCTGCATTGCCATCATCCCACATCCGGGCAGATGTCTACCTGCATTGATGCGCCACCTGCGCCTCCGGGTGCGTACATCGTGAATTTCCCGCCAAGAAACCTTCCGCCGCTTCCCGTCATCCCTAGAAGTGTGACAACATCCCGAGTGCCGGACTCTGCCGCATCTCGACCCACGGAAAAATCCATTGAGTGAAGAAACCCGCTACCGTTGGCTTCCGCAGCAGGGTGAGGCATTTGGCGCGCCCGGGCTGCCGCCCCGCTGGACCTCAAGCGTCAAAGACGCCGTCGGCACCGCCTACTCCGCCGCCAGCCGCATCTGGTTCACCACCTCCCACGGCATCCTCAACGAGCTCTATCACCCCACCATCGACAAGCCCCAGGTGCGGGATATGGAGTTCCTCATCACCGACGGAGAGAGCTTCGTTCACGAGGAAAAGCGCCACCTCATCTCCAGCTTTGAAACCATCCACTCTGAGGCGCTCGGCGTACGCTACATCAATCGCGACCCCGAGGGACGCTACACGCTGACCAAGGAGATCATCGCCGACCCCCACCAGTGCGCAATTCTCATTCAACTGCGCCTTGAAGCCCTGCCCGACCTGCTGCCGCGCCTCAAGGTTTACGCCCTGCTTGCACCCCACCTCGACGGCGGCGGCGCAGGCAACAGCGCCCACGCCATCGATATCGCCGGCCACAAGATGCTCCTCGCGTGGAAGAACGAGTGGTCCCTCGCCATGGCCGCCAATTGCGGCTTCGCCCGCGTCAGCTGCGGCTTCGTCGGCTTCAGTGACGGCTGGCGCGACCTCAATGAAAACTTCGCCATGGACTGGGAGTTCGGCTCCGCCACCAACGGCAATATCGCCCTCTTCGGCGAACTCGCCCTGCCCGCTCCCAATGGCGACGCCTCCCGCTCCTGTACCGTCGGCATCGGCATTGGCGAGGGCCACCACACCGCGCTCCAGAAGACCTTTGCCTCCCTCGCAATCCCCTTTGCCGAGCAGCGGGATCGCTTCATCGAGCAGTGGGAGCGCGTCGCCAACCCCTCCTGGCTCGCCGCGCAGTCCGGCGACGGCGGCAAGCTCATGGCCGCCAGCCACAACATCCTCCTCGCTCACGAAGACAAGACCTACGCAGGAGCCTTTGTCGCCTCCATGTCCATTCCCTGGGGACAGGCCAAAGGCGATGACGATCTCGGCGGCTATCACCTTGTCTGGACGCGCGACATGGTCCAGACCGCCACCGCGCTCCTCGCCTGCGGCCGCGCTGAAACCGCCCTGCGTGCCCTCGTCTATCTCGCCTGCACCCAGCAGCCCAACGGCGGCTTCGCCCAGAACTTCTGGGTCGACGGCCGCCCCTACTGGTCTGGCCTGCAACTTGACGAGGTCGCATTCCCCCTCATTCTGGCCTGGCGGCTCTGGAAGTCTGACTCCCTCGGCCAGTTGAGCATCCTCCCCTTTGTCGAGCGCGCCGCCGGCTTCCTCGTGCGCCAGGCTCCCATCACCCAGCAGGAGCGCTGGGAAGAGAATGCCGGTTACTCGCCTTCCACTCTCGCAGCCGTCATCGCCAGCCTCATCTGTTCCGCTGAGATCCTCCGCGCCCACGCCTCCGACGAGCTCGCGACATTCCTCGAAGAATTCGCTGACTGGATTGAGGGTCATCTCGAAGACTGGACCGTGACCCACAACGGCATCCTACTGCCCGATGTCCCGCGCCACTACGTCCGCATCCGGCCGCCTGAGCCCGGCGCAGCCTACGCCTCCGGACAAAGCTGCACCGAGGCGCTCCACCTGCAGAACCGCCCGCCCGGCGCGCGCGCCGACTTTGAAGCCCGCGAAATTATCGACGCCGGCTTCCTCGAACTCGTCCGCTACGGCGTCCGCCGCCCTGACGACCCGGTCATCGTCGATTCCCTCAAGGTCGTCGATGCCGTTCTCAAGCGCGGTCTGCCCCAGGGCCCTGGCTGGCTCCGTTACAACTGGGACGGCTATGGCCAGCGCGAGGATGGCGGTCCCTACCAGGGCACCGGCAAAGGCCGCGTCTGGCCCCTGCTCACCGGCGAGCGCGCCCACTACGAGCTCGCCGCAGGTCGCGACATCGCGCCCCTTATCCACGCCATGGAAGCCTTTGCCACCAAGGGCCACCTGCTCCCCGAACAGGTCTGGGACGAGCCCAACCGCCCCCAGCAGCGCCTCGTCATGGGTCAGCCCGCAGGCTCCGCCGTCCCCCTCGTCTGGGCACACGCCGAGTACCTCAAGCTCCTCCGTTCTGCCGCTGACGGCAAGGTCTTTGACCGCATCGACTCCGTCTATCACCGCTACTGTGAGCCCGAGGGCCGCCATCGCCTCCGCCGCAACCTTGAGATCTTCAGCCTCCGCAGGCCCATCCAGCACATCGCGCCCGGTGACACCCTGCGCATCATGGACGAAAACCGCTTCAATCTCGTCTGGTCCCCCGACAATTGGACGACCGTGCACACCTCGCCCTGCCGAAACAATGGCTCCGCGGGCTTCAGCATCGATATCCCCACCGCTCCAGGACAGGCCGGCGCCATCGTCTGGACCTTCCACTGGACCGATACCGACCGTTGGCTTGGGTACAATGTGGAGGTAAACCTCACGCGCGAAGAACCATCCGATGCGCCCCATATCGAGTCATCGCTTTGACTCGCACCTGGCCTAACCCTCCGAAAGGACTTGGATTCTTGCCCATGACCACCACCGCGGCCACTTCTCTCGATCAGCTTTCCATTGACACCTTGCGCCTGCTGGCAGTCGACACCGTCGAAAAAGCCAAAAGCGGCCATCCCGGAGCTCCCCTCGGCTGCGCGCCCATCGCCTATCTGCTTTACCACAAGCTCATGCGCCACAACCCGGCGCACGCCAAGTGGGCCGATCGCGATCGCTTCGTGCTCTCCAACGGCCACGCCTCCGCGCTGCTCTATGGCTCGCTGTACCTCTCCGGCTACAAGCTCACGCTCGACGACCTGAAGAGCTTCCGTCAGTGGCACTCACACACGCCCGGCCATCCTGAATACGGCGATACCGAAGGCGTGGAAGTGACCACCGGTCCGCTCGGTCAGGGTGTCGCCATGGCCGTCGGCATGGCGATGGCAGAAAAGCACCTGGCCGCCACCTACAACCGGCCCGGCCACGCGATCGTCGATCACCACACCTATGTGCTGCTCG
>JAJYAE010000266.1 GCA_021779695.1 Acidobacteriota bacterium
AGGAAGCCATCGCCGTGGCCGGTGCCACCGTGCTCTATCTGCCACCCTATTCGCCCGATCTGAACCCCATCGAAAAGCTCTTCTCCAAACTCAAGACACTGCTCCGAAAAGCGGCCAAACGATCCACCGAAGAACTATGGCAGCAGATCGGCCAACTGCTCCTTGCCGTCTCGCCAAGCGAGTGCGCCAACTACTTCGATTCCTCCGGATATGCCAGCACTTAAATTAAAACCGCTCTAAGCTCATCAAAGAGCTAATCCAAGGCCCGCAGCGGGTGCCTTGCTCAACGTTGTGGCCTGTTCCAATCCCACGCTCGCAATCGGACTTTGCCCTTTGCCGAAGTCAATCGCGGAAGCCTTAGTGACATCGTGGCTGAGGCTTTCGGCAAGCGAAGCCGCATTGTTGGTGAAAATCTGCGCGTCGTGTGATGCGCGCGAAACGGAAACATAGGCGAAGCGGCTATTGATGAGTTCCGGGTGAACATTGGTATCCATGTTTACCAGTGCGCGCTCCGAGGTCAGGCCCTGGGAACTGTGCGAAGTCACGGCATAGCCATGATCGAAGTGCCGCATTTCTGCCATGTCAAAGGTGATTGTCTTCTCTTTATTGCCGTCCATGCGAACGGTGATTTTGTCGTTCTCGTCAATCATCTGAACGGTTCCAAGGTCGCGGTTGGCGACGCCCAATTTCTTATTCGGAGCGGTAAATTGCAGCCGGTCCCCAATAGCAAATTCCCGTTCGATCTCGCGGTAGGCGGAGATGCCGTGCAATCGTGATGGGTCATAGGTCACTTGCTCCCCATTCGGCTTTCGCACGGTGACGAAATTTTCATTCGGGTTCGTGGCGGTGACCTGGGCATAGCTGCCGCGTTCGATGCCGTACTCTTTGCTCCCACGAATGTAATGCAACACATCACTGGTCTGGTATCGAGCAGCCCACTCCCGGTCGGCACCAGTCATGTCGGAACGCGGCGTAAGCACGCGCATGGCATGATCGTTCTTGTCGAGCTTGCCGAGACTCTGCAATTCTTGGCGCACGGCCTGATTGATGGCGCGGCGTGAAGCATTATCGGGCGAGACGATGATGGTGTTGTCAGGATTTTCGGCGTAGTTTCGTGCAATCGAGGCAATGCGTTTCTGCGGGTCGGCAAGCTCCGTGATTCTCCCTTGCTGTTCGAGCAGAGCAATACCTTCGGCCACTTCGCCACGCGACAAATGTTCGACGGCGTGCAACAATTCAAGGTCTTTCTGGCGCACGATCTGGTCAAGCCGTGCAGTCTGCATCCCGGCCTGCTGCAACTGCTCGAAGGGCTTTCCGGCTTCGACGCCCTGATGCTGGCGGATGTCACCGATGAGCAGAACATTGTCCTGGGAGCCGATTGTTTCAAGAAAATCGCGCATCTGTTTGGTCGATGTCAGCGAGGATTCATCGACCATGTAAAGATGCTTCTGCGCCGAATCGCCAGCGTTCCGGCTGCGGACCAGGAAACCCTGTAAGGTGTCGGCGGGGATGCCCGCGTCGCGGAGCTGGCGCGCGGCGCGTGAGGTCGGGGCGAAGCCCTCGACCGCATAGCCGCGCTGTTCGGCAGCTTCACGCACGATTTTGAGAGCCCAAGTTTTGCCAACACCGGCGCTGCCTTGCAAGCCCTGTATCCGGTCGTGTGACGTAAGTATCTGCTCGATGGAATTTCGTTGCGATGGGTTGAGTTGCGCATGAGCATCCGTGAGCGGAACGGCCTGCTGGACAGGCATCAGTTGCGGCGCGCGGCCCCGTCCATCCAACACCGTCTGCACGATCTCCTTTTCTGCGTGAACCATCTCAGCGGTCGTAAACCTGCGAGCCGAATCATGTTTCTCGCCGGCAACAAGCCGAAACTCACCGGAGGCGACGCGCGCCTCGAAACTGGCGCGAATCTCCGGGTAGGTCGTCTCTCCCATACCGCGCCTCATGGCGTCGGTAAGCAACGCCCGCTCATCCTGAACTGCCTCGCGCTCGAAACTGCGGTCGCGGGCAAAGGTCAGAGCGGAGTGTGCCTGCTTCTGGCGTTCCTCGACCACTGGTTTCTGAGTTTGCCCGATGCGCCTCTTCCGCGCCTCGACAACGACATGGTCAGCCTGGTTGCCGAACTCAACGGCGATCTGCCGATGCGCCGCCAACACTTCATCAGGTGACAGAATCACCTTCTTGTCGCGTGTGTTGTGGGCCGCGATCTGCGCCGCTTCCGGGCCGCTGAATCCGGTGCGCGCAAGGGCCTCCTCGATTTGTTGACGGCGGGGACTGGAGGCGTCAAGGTACTCTTGCGAGTATCCTTTGATCTCCGGCGCGCCGCTCTTGCCCGGTTCAATCTCGTAGCCGAGATTGCGAAGCCGGTACATTAGCTCCGATTGATACACCGCAGTTGCGTAGCTCTGTGAGGCGAAAAAGCTGCGCTCCTGAAGCGCGCGCATCTGGCCGTTCTCGCGCTCGGTCATATTAAAGATGACGGCGTGAGTGTGAAGTTGTGGCGCGGCGTAACCGTCCACCGGACGCGCGGTGTCGTGCTCGAACTTGGCGGCTACGAACTGGCCGGTTATTTCCGCCGGACGGTTGCCTCCGATTCGCGCCTGGGTGTACCGTTCCAATTCGTTTAGCGCGACATTCACAGCCTCACGGTGCGCATCGCGTACCCGGTCATCTCCACCGACAAGCGCGGTCAGTGATACCGACTTGGGCGTACTGAAGGTTGCATCCCACCCGGCGCGGTGTTCGACGGGAGCCACGGTCTTACCGTCCTCGGTCTTATATTCCTGCACCTTGCGGTGGCGAACCAACTGCTCGCCGGCCATAGGGTGCTGGCCTTCGGAGAGCCGTGTGAACTCCTCGGCTCCCACTGCACCGGCGAGGCCGAATTTATCGGCCAGCTTGCCATGCCACTCCCCTTGAATCGTGTCGGCCTGCTTCCAATAGTTCTGCTCGGCAGACGTGAATTCTTTTTCGTGATAGGTCTGCGCCTGGCTGGCGGAAAGCGGTTTGGAGATGGTCAGCATGGTTCACCTCAACCTCGCGTAATGAGGTTTTGCTGGTCGTCGGCATCGGGAACGATGGCCGGTTCCGGTTCGATCTGTTGGGCGACCGGCAGCGTGTTGGGCTGCGATGTGGGTGTGTCTTCCGGCACTTGTTTCAATTCCGTATTCGGTTCGGCGTCATTGACGGGCATGGGATCATACGGCAGCTTGTCGTCGGGCCGCTCGCGCCGCTCGAAACCTTCGGCAACTTCCGGCATGTTGAAGTACGGGAACGAAAATCGCGTGACGTAATTTTGATATTTCATGTAGGCGTGGAGGTCGGCGAGACCGGCGATTTCCGATTCCAGAACCAGCGGCTCCACCTGCCGGTCGAGAGCGAAGTTCCGGCCTGAGCGCGTGCCGTCGAAGTGGGTTTCGCGCAGCCGCTCGATTTCCACTTTGCCGATGAACTTCGAGACCCATTCTCCGGCATTCGGCTCCTTGGTGGTGAGCCAAACGCTGGTAGCAGGCTGCGAGAGCATCACCTCGGCCAGATGCCCATACAGATACTCAAGCTGGGCCTTGCCCTGAAAGCCAAGGACAACAGGGTTGTTGCTCTTGCGAGCCTCGGTGATCGCCGTATGGAGTTGCGGAAGTTTCTGCAAGCTCGCCAGTTCGTCAATGACAAACCAGACACGCTTCTGCGCCGCTGTCGGTTCATTGAGCAGACGCAAAACCAGCCAGTCAATCCACAAACTTTGCAAGGGCCTCAACGCTTCGCGCTCTGCCGGAAGCGAGGTCAGAAAGATCCAGCCCTGGCGTTTCTCCGCCCATTCCGTTGCCGTCCATGCGCCGTTGGCCTCGCTCTTTTTGGGGAGCAAGCGGAGACTATCGGCAACCAGTCCCAGCGAAGCCAAAACACCGGCGCGCTGCTGGTGCGCGTGCGGGTCGATCAGGTGGGCGTGCTCCGTTCCCTGCAATCTGCGGTCGATCTCTGCCGGATTCGACATCCACTGGACAAGTTGATCCGGCGTCGGCCTGTAGGCCATGAGAAACGCAAATATCTTCTGCGGCGATTCGATGAAAAACTCGCCCTTCTTGTCCTGCGGCGGTTGGAACAAAGAGACGGCCAGGGCTTTGGCTTCCGACCGGGTGCGCAGTTCTTCGGCCGGTCCCCAATAGGGGCAGCGCCGGTCGAGCGGATTCAGAATAATGTCGCCGCGAGTGGGGTCGTAAAACCGTTTCACGTACTCGCGCGCCGGGTCATAAACGATGGCCGAATCACCCCGGCCGCGTATCTGCCGGAGAGCCTGGGCGAGTAGAGCACTTTTGCCCGCCCCGGTGTCGCCGATGACCTGCATGTGCTGGGCCTCGGCGCGGGCCGGGATGCGCAGCATCTTACGCATCCCATCGATTTTGAAACCGATGCCGTCGCCTTTGACGACCCGGTTGAACTGCCGTGGTGTCAGCATCTCCGGGCCTTTGAGACGACGGCCATAGCGAAGCTGTTTCTGCCGCCCGACATCCTTCCAAACAGCGAATGGCAGCGCGACCATAAAGATCACCAATCCGACGATAAGCGGGGGCCGGAAAAACGCGGGCAGGCTCGTTCCTCCGTAGATAACATCCTTCATGTAGTCACGCAGCCGGGCATCATCGAAGCTGCGCAGCGGACCACGGAAAAGGAGCGTGTATCCACGCTGTATAGCATTTTCGGTAAGTGCAAGGGGAATGGTTTTACCGCCCGGTTCCGGAGCCCTCCCCATCTTCACATCGGAGTTTTGCGCAGGCCGCGGTGTGGGTCCACGGCCCGCAACGAATAGCACGCGGTAGTTGCTCCGATGTGTTGTGCTGAATGCTCCGATTACCGAAATCCGTTCATAGAGCGGCAGGTAATATCGCTGCAAGGGCGTCATGCCAAACCGAATCCAACCGCAGACAAAAAGGAAAGTCAGCACAACGGAAATGAACGCCGTGCTGTAGGCGTGGATCGGAAACTGGTAGGGCCAGACGACCGATTCTTTACGACCCCATGTGGTGTTCTGCATACATCTACCTCCTGCGTTCGGACACAAGTTTTCCCGCCAGGTCGTACTTGGCCGTGCCGATCTCGTCGAGCAGTTTGTCGAATGCTTCCGGGGTCAATCTCTGCCCGGTAGCGAGCGTGCGAAGGACATTGACGAGCAGCAGGCGCACGCCGATGATTTCCGGCAATGTAATTGCACTCGCGCCGGTGCTCGAGTTTTCATCAATGGTGCGCAGCGCCAGGTCGCGCAACCATTCTCCGGAAGTTTTCATTTCGGCACCGGCAGCAGCTTCCACGGCGCGTTGTTCGGCTTCGGTTAATTTGGTTGTGAGGGTGTGATTGCGGCTCTCGCGGCCACGGATAGCGCCGCGCTTGTGCGGTGTCTCTGAACTCAAAATCGGCATCGCAATTACCTCCAATTTCGGAAAATCGTGTGGAGCCGATAAGCTCCCTGTATTTCGTAAGTCGCTGTGTTTACGATGGAACCCATTAGCTCCCGCAGGGAGCTAAACAGCACCCTGCTAGGGATGGAGTGTCCAAATTCTTCCGGCGCAAAGCGCCGTAGTGGTTCTGCCACTCTTGTCGGCGCGGGATCATGCCTTCGATCCCGCCACGATTGCCGGTGTTTGGGCTGTCGATGATGCGATGGAAACCGGCTTCTTTGCGGACGGTTCGGCGGCATCATTGGCGGCTGCTCTACGCACGCGAAGCGTGGGCGTAATCCGCCGCGCTTCGGGCGACTTGATGAACTCCTGAAAGTCGCGGTCCTTGGCGAAGACATAGGCGAGCGCCTGCTCCATGACTTCATCCGCGGATGCGTGGATGAATGCGGCATATTGATCGAGTTGCAATGCGGTCGTATCGGTGAGCCGAATCGAGGCGCTGACATAACGGGTTTGGGTGACTTCAAGCAGTGGCATATCGTTCTCCTTTTGGCTGTGAAATCAGGCCGTCTTTCGACGGGCAATCATGTGCTGGGCGGTGGTCGCAATCTCCCGCGCACGAGCCCCAGCCATCGTGGCGGGATTCTCGAAGCGTCGGCGGACTTCGAGCATGGTGATGACGTCAGCGATGGGAATTCCATCGGCAAGCCAAAGCCGGGCCGAGGCAATATCGACGGTGCGCTGCGCGTAATAGAGGGGATCGGGTTTATCGGCGCGGTGCAAAGCAAGCTCGTGGGTCAGCTTCGCGGGGTCCTGGCCATGGGCAAGCTGGCTGCAAACC
>JAJYAE010000025.1 GCA_021779695.1 Acidobacteriota bacterium
TCTTCGAACTGGGCCCTTCGCACAAAGGAATGGAAATAGCATGAAAATTGATGGAATTATTCTTCGCGAACTTCATCTTCCGCTCGTTCGTCCTTTTGAAACCAGCTTCGGCGTCACGCGCGAGCGCAGAATTCTGCTCGCTGAGATTCGTTCTGAAGGGCTCACCGGATGGGGTGAATGCACGGCCGGGGAGCACCCCTACTTCTCGGGCGAATCCACAGATTCTGCCTGGCAGGTATTGCTCCACGAGCTCGGTCCGTTGCTGGCCGTGGAAAATCCTGAACACGGTGGTGAGTGCCCGCGCATCTTCCGCAAAGTGCGCGGCAACCGCATGGCCAAGGCCACCCTTGAAAACGCCATCTGGGATCTCGAAGCTCAGCGCGAAGGGATTCCACTTGCCCATCTGCTCGGCGGAGTGCGCAACCGCATTCCGTGTGGCGTATCCATTGGCATTCAGTCGTCGGTCCCTGAACTGCTGTCGGTCATCGAAAAGGAACTTGCCGCCGGCTACCAGCGCATCAAGCTCAAGTGCAAGCCCGGCTGGGACGTGGAAGTCTTCGAAAAGGTGCGCCATCGCTGGCCGGACATCTCTCTGAGCTGCGACGCCAACTCGGCGTATCGCCTGCGCGATGTCGATCACATCGTCAGCTTCGACGCATTTGACCTGCTCATGATCGAGCAACCCCTCTGGCACGATGACTTCTATTTCCACTCCATGTTGCAGAAGCGCCTCAACACCGCCATCTGCCTTGATGAATCGATCCGCAATCGCCGCGATGCGCTGGCCGCCGCAGAGATGGAATCGTGCAGGATCATCAACATCAAGCTGGGCCGCGTCGGCGGCTTCTCTGAAGCCATCGCCGTTCACAACGCGGCGCAGGAGCGCGGCATTCCGGTGTGGTGCGGAGGCATGCTCGAATCCGGCATCGGCCGCGCACACAATATCGCGCTTTCGACTCTGGCCGATTTTTCGCTCCCTGGCGACGTTTCCGCGTCGGCGCGCTACTGGCAGGAAGACATCATCGAGCCCGAGGTCACGGTCACCAAGAACGGCGAGATTGAGGTGCCCGATTCGCCGGGCCGCGGCTTCGATGTGCGCTACGACCTCATCGAGCAACTCACGGTGCGCAAAGAGGCGATTCGCGCATTCGAGCTGGTGGGATAACGGGTCTGATCAGCGTGGAAGGCGATCGAGATCTTCCTGTTCAGGCTCTGTGCGCAAAAGAGCTGCGCGACGGAGATCTCCAGCTCGACTTCGTCAAATGCGCCCAGCATCCGTTTCATCAAGTGCCGACGCTCTACTTCCGCATGCGCTCAATCGATTCCAAGGAGGAGTTGGGCACGATCAACTTGCGCATTGGATCGACACCACACCTGGAGCGATACGCTGGTCACATTGGTTACGCGGTGCATGAGGCGCATCGGGGGCATCGCTTTGCTGCGCGATCGGTGATTCTTCTGCTTCCCCTGGCCCGGCAGCTCGGCATCAATCCGGTCTGGGTCACCTGTGATCCCGAGAATCTGCCATCGCGACGCACTCTGGAGATTGCCGGCGGTCAGTTCGTCGAGATCGTGGACGTGCCGGAAGATTGCGGGATTCGGAAGTACGGCGGGAAGCTGCGCAAGTGCCGCTATCTGTTTTGATGCACCCGTTGCAGGCCGGTATCCAGGAACCGGTCTGAGAGGCCGGCGACGCTTCAGGGTGAGGCCCACGCCTGCCTGCTCGCGGCTACGACCCGGATGCATGCAGATGCAAATGCGGACGATGCCAGTCGAAGTAGTGGCCGATGATTCCTTTCACAATCAGATGATCCGTGGCAGCAGTCGCTCCCCAACCCGCGCCAAAATTGATCTCCCATTTGGGTGAGACAAACAGGTTCACGACGGGGAAGAATTGCTGTTGCTGATTGTGCACGCTCAGAAAGTGGCCAAACTCGCCCCAGTACCCGTAATACTCCACGCCAAAGTTGAAGAGCTTGCTGGGCTGATAGGTGACGGTTGCTGCCGGGCCAAACGTCAAGCCGCTTGGCGATACCACACGGTCATAGTATTGCCGGACCGCTGTCGAAGTCCCGGCAGGCAGGCCGGTCGGATGGATTCCAAGGTTCATCGTCGTGTTCACTGACCAGTACCACTTTCCGAGTGTCTGGTCGACGATGGGCATAATCTGCCAGGACCACGTGGGATTGGAATACGCAGCACGGGCATATCCCACCTCGTTTGACACGCTCACTCCCACCGGCCAGTGCCACGAGGGAGGCACGCGCACGCGTGGCCGGATATGGTCGCCTACCCATTGCACGCCCGTCCCGTTCTTTTCTTCGGTAAAGACGTAGAATCCCACCTCCGCCCAATCGTTGAGGCCCTGCGTCAATTCCACGGTCTCGTGCTCCTGGCCTTGCGTGGGCAGCATGCCGAACTGGCTGGACGTGCTGCCTTCGACTGTGTAGTTGCTGTGCAACTCGACCAGAAGTACGCCGGGGTCCATGGTCTCTGAGGGATAAACCTGAATCTCGTAGTTATCCTGGGCGTGAGCCACACCAAGGGCCACACCCGTCAGCAGGAGGAGAGAAAAGATCGTCTTCAATAGGGCTCCTAGGCAATTGCAGGGAATCACGATCCGGGTCGGAAAGGGGTTGCACCTCTCACTTAGATGCTGCTTTATAAAATTGGGAAGCGCTGGAAGATGCTGGCTTTTGCAGCTCGCCTGAAGTGCCCGCAAAGCTGCCCTCTGCCGTTCCTGTGGCGTACTCCCAAGTGGTATACTCACAGGGTCAGGTGCGTCCCCAAGCGCCAGTATTTTCACCACGATTGAGGTTCTCATGTCCGGCCATTCCAAGTGGGCCACAATTAAGCACAAGAAGGGCGCGCTGGATGCCAAGCGCGGCAAGATCTTCACCCGTCTGATCAAGGAAATCACGATTGCTGCTCGCTCCGGCGGCGACCCGGACGGCAATCCTCGTCTGCGCACTGCGATCCTCGCCGCCAAGGCTGAAAACATGCCGGCTGATAACATCAAGCGCGCCATCCAGCGCGGCACTGGCGAGCTTGAGGGTGCGATCTACGAAGAGATTACCTTCGAGGGCTATGGCCCCGGCGGCGTTGCCATCATTGTGGAAGTCACCACCGACAACCGGAATCGCACCGTCAGCGAGATCCGCCACACTTTCTCGAAGAATGGCGGCAACCTCGGTGAATCCGGCTCAGTCCGCTTCATGTTCTCCAAAAAAGGCATCATCGCCGTGGAGAAGTCTGCTGCCTCTGAGGAACAGCTCATGAACATCGTTCTGGAGCACGGCGGCGAAGACCTCAACGACGAAGGCGACACTTGGGAGATCATCACCGATCCCTCGGCGTATGAGGCTGTGTTGAACGCCGTCAAGGCAGCCAATATTCCGACCGTTATGAGCGAAGTCACCATGATCGCCTCAACCTACACCAGGCTTGAAGGTCCGGCTGCCGCCCAGATGGTACGGCTGCTTGAAGCGCTTGAAGACTTCGACGACACCCAAAACGTGTACTCGAACTTCGACATGGACGCCGAGCAGATGGAGCAAGTCGCGGGCTGAGTGGCTTCGAATCGGGCATTCGCAACAGGGCCGCCCGAATGTGGCGGCCTTTTTCTCGGGTATCTACGTCCATCTTTCAAGAAGGGAAGTCCATTGATCCGGAAATCCTCGTTCCCAATCGCTCTGTTTCTTCTGACCCTCTTCGTTTCAACTCAGGCTCCCACCGCGCATGCGCAGAAGTCGCAGGCTGCACAGGATAATCCCGTTGCCCAGGTGCGCGATCATCGCAGCTGGGAATATGGGCCCTTTGTCAATTGGGGAACCGGCCTGGGAAACCGGGACAATTTCAAATTCTTCTTCACGGGCGTCGAGTTGGGCAAAGTCCTCACGCCGGTCCTGCATGCCGGCGTGCTAACCGGGCAGTTTCAACTCGCCGGAAATATCATCCCGTTCTGGCAGGCCTACACGCCCCCACCTCACGTCCAGACATTCACCTATCTTGGGACGCCCTTTCAAGCCCAGGTAGGCGGCGGCACCTACACGGGTGTCAGCCTCACGCCGGTCATCTTCCGCTGGAACTTCCTTACCCATTCCCGGCGCTTTCAGCCCTGGTTTCAGGCGGCCGGTGGCCTCATTTATACGACTCATAAATTTCCGCCGGATCAACTCATTCCCCACGGCATGCCCGGCGGAACCTCCGTGTTCAACTTCTCCCCGCAGGGCGGTGGCGGCATTCATTACTTCATCCGCCCCGGACGCTCCATCGATCTTGGCGTGAACGGAGTCCACATTTCGTCAGCCTCTCTCGGTGATCGCAACCCAGGCGTCAATGCCAGCATCCAGGTTCAGGTGGGCTACACCTTCTGGCGGTAGAACGAAGGATCAATTTCATGACAAAGCCGGTCATCGAGTGCGTTCCCAACTTCTCTGAAGGCAGAGATCTTCGGCGGGTTGAGGCGATCGTGGCCGCTATGCGCGTCGAAGGAGTGCATCTTCTCGACTGGTCGCTCGATTCGGACCACAACCGGTCGCTCGTCACCATTGCTGGCGACCCCCTTGCCGTCGTCGAGTCTGCCATTCGCGGCGCCGGCAAGGCTGCCGAACTCATCGACCTGACAAGTCAGGAGGGCGTTCATCCCAGGATCGGAGCCGCCGACGTCATCCCCTTTGTTCCTGTCTCTGGCGTCAAGCTCGAGCAGTGTGTCCTGCTGGCGCGGCAGGCGGGGGCGGAACTCTGGCAGCGATACGGTATTCCTGTCTACTTTTATGGTGCTGCTGCCGCCCGGCCGGATCGCGTCAATCTTGACGATCTGCGTCGCGACCAATTTGAGGGCCTGCGCGAAGCTGTCCGCAAGGAGGCCGCGCGCCGGCCCGATCTGGGCGGTCCCGGCCTCCATCCCACCGCGGGTGCCTGCATCGTCGGCGCCCGTAAATTCCTGGTCGAATACAACCTCTATTTCGACTCATCGGATGTCGCCGCTGTTCGCGCCATGGCCCGTGAAATCCGGGCGAGCTCCGGAGGTCTCAAGACCGTCAAGGCCATGGGCCTTCTGGCGCACGGCCGCGCCCAGCTCTCCATGAACATCACGGATGTGGATGCAACGCCTATCTCCCATGTTTACAACACCATCTCGCAGATGGCTCTGCGTCATAAGATTCCCCTCGCGGAAAGCGAGATTGTGGGATTGCTCCCGGAGGCCGCCTGCGAGCGCGACAGCGAGTGGATGCGTCAATTGACTGAGTTCGATCCCGAGACCAAGGTCCTGGAGCGACGCCTCGAGGCGCCGCTTGCATGGCCGGGCTCTCGATAGCAAAGATCGGCGCGGAGTGCAGCGGAAGAAGCGCTGAGGATAAAATGAAGGTGGTAAGTCACGCGTTGAATCCATCTCCCGTCGACCGCCGGCGAGAGATTCAGTTGGCCTGCCACCCCTCCCGCCCGGTAAACCCCGACTCCGCCTCAACAGGGCGGATTGCGCGACGGCGGATGCATTCCAGGAGGAATGACTTGTTTGATAGGACCGTTCAACTAGCGCTTATGGCAGCCCTTTTGTCGGCTGCACTGCCTGCCACCGCGGCCCAGCTCAGTGGCGATGCTCGAAGCGCGATTCCGCACGATGTTCAGCAGCTGGTGGCTATCGATTACCGCGCTATGCAGAACTCCGATACCGCCATGGCGCTGCGTGACAAAGTGATGCCGCCCGACCTCAAGCAGTTCGACGACGCACTCGCCAAATCGGGACTCAATGACAACCATGACGTCGACGATCTGGCCTTTGCACTCTTCCGGCCCAGCGGCGCAACCGACCAGGTCGAAACGGTGGGTGTTGCTCAGGGGCAGTTTCCGGTCGACGACATCATGGCGAACTTTCAGAAGAAGCGCGTCAAGCCCAAGCTCATTCGGAGTAACAAGATTTATCCGATGGGCAAGACCGGCATGGTTCTTTGTTTTGTCGACCCCTCGACCATGATCTTCGGAGACCAGCAGGCCGTGAAGGCAAGCCTCGATGCGCGTGACGGCATGGCGCCAAGCCTGCTCACCAATGGCTCCATGATGGATGCGATGCGCTCGGTTGACTCTCAGCCGTTGTGGAGCATCCTGGATCAAAAGGGTACTCAGACCATGATGAAGCAGTTGCTTGGGCAGGCCGGGTCCATGACCGACTATGATTCCGTGCGCAAGCGCCTGCTAAATTCCTGGTACTCCATGGACTTTGCTCATGGCATCGTCTTCGATCTCACGGTTTCCACCGGTGACATGTTTGCTGCGGCTACTGTCTCGTCGCTTCTGAATGCTGCCGTCGCTTACAAAAAGATGAGCGGCACGGATATGGAAAAGGCGGCCATGGCGGCCACGGATGTCTCGTCCAATGCGGGTCAGCTCAACATCCACTTCGCAACCTCAGACTCGACCTTCAATACCCTGCTTAGTTCCCAGCTTTTCCAGAGCATGGTCCACTAATTCCGCAAGCCCAGGGTCCGCGCGGCCACAGCCGGCAAGGACCCTGCCGACCCTTCCAGAGACCTGCCACTCAGCTCACTTGGGAGAGCGCTGCACTGGCACGAGCTTCCTCAAATGTGCAGGCGCGGTTTCGCCCGGCGCGCTTTGCCGCATAGAGCGCTTCATCGGCTCGCTGAATCAGCACAATGCTAGGCTGCCCGATAATGGGCACCATCGTCGCCGATCCGATTGAGACTGTGAGATAGCCCGTCGGACTTCCCGGATGAACCAGCTGGCGAGCGCGCAATCCTTCGCTGATCTTCCCGGCAATCTGAACCGCCCCTTCCTGCGCCGTATTGGGCAGCAGAATAGCGAACTCCTCGCCACCAAAGCGCGCCACCAGATCGCCAGGCCGGGTCACCACATCGAGGGTGACCTCAGCAATCTGCTTCAGGCAACTGTCTCCACCCAGATGCCCGAATGTGTCGTTGTAGGCCTTGAAAAAATCGACATCCACGAGCAGAAGTGAGAGTGCCCGGTTCTCCCGCTGCGCGCGACGCCACTCCTGACTGAGCAACTGATCGAGTTTCCGTCGATTCGAGACGTGCGTAAGCGGATCCGTCACCGCAAGCGCTTCCAGCGCCTTGTATGCATCACGAAGCTCTTTCTCGCTCGACTTCCTCTGCGAAATATCCCGCGCCATGTTGAGAATTCCCGAAGGCCTGCCAGTCACGGGATGGCAGATCAGGCGCAGGCTCGCCTCCACCCAGAGATAGCTCCCATGGCGGCGCTGGATGCGATATTCGATTCGCTCGGACTCCGCTCCTGCACGCAACCGCGCGATGCCTGCCCGCACAGCAACCTGATCTTCAGGATGAACCAGCTCCACGCTCTCATATCGCATCAGTTCCTTCACGGGCCACCCCGTCATCGCCTCTGCCGCGCCGGAGACGTAACTGCGATGCCCGTCCAGATCCTCAAGAATAATCATGTCCCGCGAGTTCTCTGTCACCAGTGCATGCAGCGCGGCAATCTGGTTCAACGTCTTCTCCGTGGCGCGCTGCCTTTCAATCACGATAGAGATCGAATACAGAGTGAACAATGCCGACACGACAAGGATCTGGACCCACACCGCTGGATCATGGCTCAGCAGGGCGTCGCTCGCGCGCAGGAACATCGGGCGCCTCATCACCAGATAGGTGCCGGCGCAGGTGAGGAACAGAGCTCCTAGCGATGCCCAGGCCATGCCCATCGCAAGCAGCAGCAAAACAAGCGCGGGGTAGATCAGGGCGGCAGCCGGCCACGAAGATTGATGAAATGCGATAAGGGTGCAAACCACCAGGAGCGTCGGATAGAGCCACGGCCGCGAGACCCGCCACGGCAATTTGAGCCCATCGCGAAATACCGCCACGCAAGCCGGCGCCGTCACCGCCGTCCCAAGACCATCCGCAGCCACCCACGTCGCCCAGTTGGAAAACAGGGCATTATGCATCCAGACTGCGCAATAGATCCCGTACAGAAACCCAGCTACAATCGGCCCCGCCAGGACCGCCGCCAGAATGAACTTCATCTGATAGCGCGGCTGCGTAAAGTCCGGCAGTTCGCGGTCCCGTTTCTTCAGCAACACGGCACCGACTGCGACCTCGATCACATTCAGCGTTGCGGCAATTGAGTTTGCTGTCCACTGCGCCGTGACCAGCGAGCTCGCGACGATCTGGGCAATCAGTCCGGCCACGACATAGACAGGCCAGCGCCGCCTGGGAGCCAACAGCAGATAGCTCAGCAGCACCCCATTCGCGATCCACAGCAGGTCCGTCCCTGGATTCGGCGGCTCATTCCAAACCACGAACGCCGTGGCAAACCCCACCGTGACTCCAGAAACGAGCGGGTTAAAGATCGGACGACCGCGACCCATCCATCGGCGGGCCAGATGTTTCCCTAGGCTCCCGAACCTATCGCCCACACGCACCCTCCCATACGTTGTCTATCGGTCGGAAAGATGGAGGCTTGAGATGGGATCAAGGAAGTTGGATGAGAATAGACTCAGAAAAGCAAGTCCCGCAAGGATGCGCTTTCACCCTTCTTCGGCGCGGAAGACGCGGCGCTTGATCGCTTCCCCCCTGAAGCGCGGGCGTTTCCTGGAACATCGAAAGTCACTGCGGCTGCTGGGGCTCGGCGTCAACGATCCTGCGTCAACGCTGGATGGAACTCGACCTTGCCATTCGGCATCAGGACAATCTCCAGACGGCCTGCCTCGCCCTCGCTGAGGGTAGGTCCGCTCGCCTGGCGCACCGTGCGGCTTGGCTCCTCGGTGTACTGCACCTTTACCGCGCCGCTGTCCCGCACCTTGAACTGGTACTGGTAGGTGCCTCCGGCTGCCAACGCATCCACTCCAAAGCTAGCGCTCGGATAATCCACTTCCAGCAACGTAATCGACAGTCCTGTCTGATTCTCCACAACGGCGCTGATCCGGCTTGAGTGGCATCCCGCGGCCGGCAGGATAACTCCAGCCAGCACCGCAGCCGCAACCTTGATCTTCAGCTTCATCGGGATTTCTCCTCGCTCGATGCGGCAACCTTCTTCTCTAGCCGGTCAAGTCGTTTCGCCAGCTCCGGCAGCCGCTGAAAGAGCGCCGTCGCGCGCAGCCAGAGGCGATTGTCGAACGCCGGGGAGCCCGACATCATCTTGCCGGCAGGCACATCATGCGAGACTCCCGATTGCGCTGTCAGAATCACGCCGTCGCCCAGGCTGCAGTGCCCGGCCACTCCCGCCTGCCCGGCCAGAATCGCGTTGTTGCCCACCTCGGACGACCCCGCCAACCCCACCTGGGCGCACAGCAGCGAGTTCTTGCCCACGCGCGACCCATGGCCTACCTGCACGAGGTTGTCAATCTTGGTGCCGTCGCCAATCTCCGTCGCGCCCACCGTTGCCCGGTCCACACAGGCATTCGCCTGCACATCGACGCGATTGCCCAGTCGCACCGGTCCGGACTGCGGGATCTTCTCCCACTCTCCAGCGTCATTCTTTGAGAATCCAAATCCGTCGGCCCCCACAATCGCGCCATTTTCCAGCGTGACATGGTCGCCCAGCACGCAATGCTCCCGCACCACCGCATGAGCATGGGCAAAGAAGTGGCTGCCCACCTGCACGCCGGGATACAGCACCACATGCGGCAGCAGCGTCGCCTTTGGGCCAAGCTTCACTCCCGGTCCCACCACCACGTACGCCCCTATGTGAGCCTCCGGACCAATTTCCGCCGTCGGGTCGATCACAGCCGTTGGATGGACTCCAGGCGGGTACACCGGTGGCTGATAGAACATGCCAAGGGCGCGGGAAAAAGCGTGATACGGATTGCGGATGCGCAATGTCGCAACGGCAATCTCAGGGAATTCCGGTTCCACCAGCACCGCGGCTGCTCTGGTCGTGCGGGCAAGGCCTGCGTAGCGGGGATTCGCCACGAAGGTCACTTCGCTCGCTCCGGCGTCCTCAATTCCTTTCACACCAGTCACTTCCAGTGACGCCTCACCGCGTAGCTCCGCGCCCAGCCGGGTTGCCAACTCGCCAAGTTTCATCGTCGTGATTGTAACGGACTACGGCTGCCTTTCGCGCTGACCACTCGCCTCAGGACTCGCCCGCACTCTCGGCAGGGAAGAGCTCGGGTTGCTCTGCTGTCCTGCCGGCGTCGGTCTGCCGTCGCCGCGGTGCTCCAATCAGCGCCAGTACTTCCAGCGTCTGAATTGCTTGTCTTGGCACAAAAATCCGCTGTGTGTTCGAGCGTGTGTCCGGTGGAATCAACATCAGTCCATGGCCATCTACCAGGGTGCGGTCATTTGCTGCCAGACCCTCCAGTTCCTCGCCGTCCATCAAATTCATACGTAACCAGAGCCCAGGCGTTCGGGGACGTACCGTGAAGCGCTTCTGCAGCAGGCGTTCGGGCTGGTTCAGATCCCCAATCGCCAACTCCCGGACAAAACAGACCCACTTGACCGCATCCCACGCAATCGAGATGACCTTACCGCCTGTGTCCAACAATTCAAGCGCGGGCGCATGTCTGTCAAAACCCGCTCCCGCATATCCGGCAATCCATTCCCGGGTGAACTTCCGCACTATCACGGGCTTACGTAAAGAGGCCATCGTTCAGGATTGTCGCATGGTCTGGTGTCTGACATCTGCCCGAATGCAACAACATTTGTGCGCCGCTCTCTGGTCAAGTGCATCATGTTATGGTAAGGTGATGCTTTGCAACCCTTACTCAGGTGAGCGATAAGTGTATCTGCATCAGCCACTTGGCCTGGGCGCAAGGGGACGGAAGCAGGGAACGGAATGCCCGACTACATTTACCTTCTTGAAAACCGGCTCTCCGCCGACCAGCAGAGCGCCTTGCGTCACTTGCGGGAAGCAGCCAGGGAAGCCGGTTTGCTCCTCTTTCTGACTGGAGATGCCGTTCGCGACCTTACCAGCGGTCACGCTGTCCGCGACATGGAACTTGCCATCCAGGGGAATGCGCTCAAGCTCCGTAAGCCGCTGGAAAAGCTCGGCGCCAAGGTCTGGGGGGACGACTCCGAGTCCCGCTCCCTCTACCTATGCTTTCCCGGCACCGTTCGCGTGGACCTCGTCAGTGCCCATCGCCGCGAGTATCCCAAGCCAGGCAAGCCTGTTTTCCATGCTTCGTCGATTCAGGACGACCTGCGTCGCCGTGACTTCACCGTCAACGCGATGGCGATCTCTCTGAATGAGGGCTCCTTCGGCCTGTTGATGGATCCGCTCAACGGCGCAGCCGACATTGAAGCCCGCACTCTCCGCCTGGTATCCAACTACGGATTTCTCGATCAGCCATCTTTGCTGATCCGTGCTACCCGGTATCGTGCCCGCCTCGGCTGGGACCTTGATCCCCGCACCCAGCAGCGCTACGACAATGCCAGGGAAGAAGGTGTCATCGAACACCTCTCCGCACACGAGCGCAGTCGCGAACTGGAACAAATCGGACATGAAGATGACGGCTTGAAGGTGTTACGCGCTCACGAGGCCGAAGGCTGGATGAGGCTGCTTTTTCCAAGCTGGTCCTCGGCCAAGGTCGACGAAGAAAAGCTCAAGGCACTCCACGATCTCACCGTGGATTTGCTCGCGCAGGGTGTACATCCTGACATGTCCGCGGCGCAGATGCAATTGTTGACCGCCAAGCTTGCGCCTAAGGATCTGGCCGCACTCAAGAAGCTGATGCTGCGCCCCGGCTTCGTTGAGGAGTGGAACAGTCTCGACTCGATTGCGGCGGCCTTTGCCAAGCAGCTGGCTGCCAAGGATCACCAGACTCCTTCGGCCTGCTACAAGCTCTTTACCACGCACGATCCTGAGGCTGTGCTCTGGCTCGGCTTCACGGCAAAGGATGCGGCCGTCAAGAACCGCTATGAACAATTCCTGCGCGTCTGGCCCGAGGCGCGGCAGCGGATTCCACACGCGCTGATGCAGGAGATGCGGATCACTCCCGAGTTGCCAAAGTACGCCGAGCTGCTGCAACAGATATTTCTGCAACTGATTGATGGAAAGCTCACAACCCCCGAAGAGACAAAAGCCTTTCTTGAACCCTATTCGCCGCCGGCGCCTCCACCGCAGATCACCATCAAGCGGAGCCGCAGCAAGCGTGGCGCCGAGGCCAAGATTAAGGAGCGCTCCTTCGAGGATGAAGATGAGAGCGAAGAGGAAATCGAAGAGACGGATTTGGACGACATCGGTGGCGACGAGGAAGAACTAGACCTCGGACTCGGCAAAGACGAAATGGAGCAGGATTTAGAAAGCGAAGAGGAATCTGAAGAAGAGGATGTAGAAGCCAAGCCTGCTCGCGGAAAGTCGAAATCAGCTGCCAATGCCGCTCCAGCGCCGGCTGCAAAAGCCAAGGCCGGGGCGAAGGCAGAGGCATCCAGGGTAGAGGCAAAAGAGTCGAAGCCTGTGGCCTCCAGGCAGACGGCGGAAAAAGCGAAGCAGAAGGAAGTGGCAATCCCTGTCAAGGTCGCATTGGCTCATCCTGCGAAGTCGAAGACGGCAACAAAGCCAGCGCCAAAACCCAGTCAAAAGCCGGTGAAAGCTGCGAAGACGAAGCCGGCGCCAAGAACAGCACCCAAAACCGCACACAAACCGGCGCCCCGTAAGCCCCTCGCCAAGCCGGTTAAAAAGGTGACGAAGTCCTCCAAACCGACGCATGCGCCAAAATCGCAGACGAAAAAGCCTGCGAAAAAACGGCACTAGAAATTACCGGGCTGACTTCGCATCTGCCCGGTAATTCCCAATCTCAAGTTGTGGCTGTCGCGCTATTTGAAGTGCGCATCAGAAGGACGGAGCACAGTCCTTACTGTTACGCACCCCGTCAAGCTAGTAACGTCCGCGCTCTCGTGAACCGCCGCCCGAGCCCTTGCGCGCCTGATAACAGTCCCTGCAAAAGACAGGCCTGTCACCCCGCGGCTCAAAAGGAACCGTGGTGGGCTGTCCGCAGCCCGAGCAGATGACGGGCGTACCTTGCGAAGACGCGGAGCGATATCCGCCTCCGCCGCCCTGGACGTTCTTTTTTGCCATGCGGCAGGTTTTGCAGCGCTTGGGGGTCGAGTAACCGCGTTCCTGAAAGAACGCCTGATCTGCAGCGGTGAAGATGAACTCCTGCCCGCAATCGCTGCACGTAAGTTGAATATCTCCTGCCATGGTTCTCCTCGTGGTGCTGGTTCCTCACATTATGCACCAGATCGATGAGGATTTCATTGAGAAATATAAACTTATCGGCAAGCTCCTCCCGCCCGGCGCCATTCCCCCCTGGAGTCTCTTACTTCTTGCGGCATATCCCATTGGTCAGGCTATAGTTGCAGATAGGCATCCAATCAGGCTATTTCAGTCGTTCCCCCGGTACCAGGTAGCCAAACGCGACGTCCGCTTGACTCACGCTCCCCAATCCGATCTCGACTGCATTCGCCGCATCCTCAACGGCGAAGCAGAGCTTTTTCACGATCTTTTTCGTCCGTGCGAAAGGTCCGTGTACCTCATGTTGTTCGCCCTGCTGAAGAATGAGGCCGACGCGGAAGATGCTGCTCAGGAAACCGCCATCAAGGCCTATCGCAACTTGAACCTCTTTCGCGGGGATGCGCAGTTCCGCACCTGGGTGCTGTCCATTGCCCGCAATGAGGGCCTCGCCCGGTTACGCAAGCTCGGCCAGATGCGGGAAGACTCGCTGGACGCGGAGACGGACGAGCAGACCGGTGACTATACACCCGCCGTTCTCACCAGTTGGCAGGAAATCCCCGCCGAAGCCCTCGAACGGAAGGAATTGGGTGCCATATTGCGGAAAGCGGTTGAAAGTCTTCCCGCGATTTACCGTAACGTTGTGCTCCTTCGCGACATCGAAGAATTGGATATACGTGAAACGGCATCAGCGCTTGGCATCAGTGAGGCAGCGGTGAAGGTTCGTCTGCATCGCGCACGCGCTTTGCTGCAGCGCCAGCTGGCGCCGCAACTGAAGGAGTTTGCTCCCAGGAAACGATGGTTCTGGGGGCGCGCATGAGGATCGACTGCAAACACGTCTGGGATCAGATCTCCGCCTACATCGACGGGGGCCTAGATCCTGATCTGCGCGCGGAAATCGACAAGCATCTGGAAACCTGCGAAATCTGCTCTGCAGTTCTCGATTCGACGCGGAATGTGGTTGTACTCATGGCCGACCAGCGGGTCTTTGAGTTACCTGCTGGCTTCAGCCAGCGACTTCACGCGCGCCTCGAAAAGGAGATGAAGCAGGCGCAACGGCCGGGATCGTCTGGCTGAGGTTGGTTGTCGGCGCATGCTGGGCATGGGCTCGACGCGTCAGTAGCTCATGGGTCCAGATCTCCACGCCCACCAGCACCAGCGTAACAACGGCCATGGCAACCTGGAGCCGCTCGCTGCGCCGCTGTCTTGCCGTGAGTTCCTTGCGCCTCCATTGGGCAGAAGGCTGCGTGCGCAGCCGCCAGATCCACGCCAGCACCGCAAGATTCACCACAGCGCCCACCGTCGCCAGCGTCAGCATCGGAATGCGTATTGCATCCTGGTGAAAGCGCAGCACCGGCAGATAGATGCTCCCTGCCGCCAGAGCGCCGACACCAATCGCAATCCGAATTCCATTCAATGTGAGTACCGCGGCACAGATGCTTTGCAGCAGCGCGAGCGTCAGGCTCGCGAATGAGACCGCTTCCATCCCTTTTGCTTGTTCCATTCAACCTCCACGCCGGATGGGAAAGAGCCCGGGTTGCCAATTGGAGAACGTCGCACACGGGGAATTAGATTGTATTCTTCAGGCGCTTCGGCGCCTTTGGCAACCAGGTCAATTGTAAAAAATCTGGAAAATGTCACGCCACCAATTTTTCCGCGTAACCTTTTGCGCCTGGCGCCACTCCTAGTCTGCGTACCTGGCAAGTGCGGGACACAGACCCCGATCATCCCGCGAAGAAGCAACCGGCGGACACCGACCGCCCCAACCCAATTCCAAACGAGGTCAAATCAAGATGAAGAATCAGGTCAATGCTTTTCTCCTCAGTGCAGCTCTCGCCGGTCTGATGGGCGGCGCCACCGTCGCAGCACACGCAGCCACCACCCCCAATGGCACCTCCGTCAAGGCTCTCAAGGCGGGCGTGGAGCGCACCAGCATGGACATCACCAAGCACTCCTGTAAGGGCAAGAACGATTGCAAGGGCCAGGGAGGATGCAAGTCCAGCGACAACGGCTGCAAGGGCAAGAATAGCTGCAAGGGCAAGGGCGGCTGCGCCACCGACGGCTCCAAAATGCCGAGCGTCGTCTAGTCATCCGATGATATCGCGGGACCGGCTTCCCCAAGCTCCGATTTTGCTCGCATGGTCACTGGTCCCGCCAACTCCCCCACACCGCATCATCCTCAAAGGCTTGCAATGTCTGGCAATCGCTTCAATGCATTTTCAAATCATGGCATCGGAATCGGGCTCCGCATTCCACACTACGCGCACATTTTTTCGCGTAAGCCCGTTGTCGATTGGTTTGAAATCATCAGCGAAAACTTCATGGTCGATGGCGGCCGTCCACTCGCCGTTCTCGATCAGATTCTTGAGCGCTATCGCGTCGTGCAGCACGGCGTTTCCATGTACTTCGGCTCCGTTACGGAGCCTGACCCCGAGCATCTGCGCCGCCTGAAAACTCTTGTCCGCCGCACCGGAACCCCCTGGCTTTCCGATCATCTCTGCTGGGGCTCGGTTGACGGCAACTACACGCATGACCTGCTCCCACTTCCGTACACATGGGAGGCGGTCGAGCGCACCGCCGAACGCGTGCGCATGGCGCAGGACTATCTTGAAGTTCCCGTCGCCGTTGAAAACGTCAGCAGTTACGCAGCATTTACAGCATCTGAGATGACGGAGTGGGAGTTTCTCGCAGAAGTCGTCGAGCGTGCTGACTGCGGCATCCTGCTTGACGTGAATAACATTTACGTCTCCTCGGTCAATCACGAGTTTGATCCGATGCAGTATGTCAATGTCGTCCCCGCCCATCGCGTTGCGCAGATTCACATCGCAGGTCACTCGCGCTACGAGAGATATATCCTCGACACCCACGACCATCCGGTCATTGACCCAGTCTGGCAGCTTTATGCGCGCGCCATCGAGCGCTGCGGTCCCACCCCGACGCTGCTCGAATGGGACGATCACATTCCATCCTTCGATGAAGTCCATAACGAGGCAAAGAAGGCCGAGCTCTTCCTGCATGCGCGCTCCTCCTCGACCCAGGAGGTCACGCTAATCCAGGAGGTTACGCGATGACTGCGCATCCCGCCTCTCTTGCGGAGATTCAGCGCGCGATGGCCACCGCCGTCATGCAGCCCCTTACCGCCAACGACAATATGCAGTCACACGCCGCAGACGGCCGCCCCATGCAGCAAGTGGCCGCTTCTTTCATCGCGCCGAACAGCCAGCTCTCCGCCTTCGAACGCCTGGAGGTTTACAACCGCCAATACTGGTACCGCGTGCTTGACTCCTTTGCAGAGGACTTTGCCGCACTCCGCATGATTCTCGGCTCGCGCGCCTTCCACGCCCTCTCGATTGCGTATCTCACCGCCCATCCCAGTCGCAGCTTCACCCTGCGCAATCTCGGAGCGAAGCTCGTTGACTGGCTCATCGCCAATCCTCAATTCGCAGGCCGCCGCCACGCGCTGGCCGTGGATGTTGCGCGTGTCGAATGGGCCTTTGTCGAAGCCTTTGACAACGCGGAGTATCCGCCTTTGACGGTCGAACAGATCGCCACGCTTGACGCCGCCTCACGCCTTGCTCTTCAGCCGCATGTGCAGTTGCTTGCGTTGTACTATGCCGCCGATGATCTCGCGTTGAATCTGCATAAGCAGGAGAGGCGCCAGACCAGCGAAGCCGGTGTGCAACAGGATGAGGAAGAGCTGCCAAAGGCGCACCTGCCCAAGTTGCATCGCCGCTCCACCTGGGTCGCCGCTCATCGCGTGGACAACTCCGTCTTCTACCTGCGTCTCCGGCGCGAAGAATTCCTCACGCTCAGCGCCATCCGCCAGGACATTTCTCTCGTCGACGCGCTGGAAACCGGCTTTGTCGGTTCCAGGATTCCCCTGGCGCGACGACCCGCCTTTGTCCGGGAGTGGTTCTCCCGCTGGGCGGAGCTGGGTTGGATCTGCGCGCCCCCACTCGAGAGCCTTTATCCCGAATCACCGCACTGCTGATCATCACAACTCTCCCTCTCCGTCCAGGAATGTATCCAGATCTCTGTCTGTATCTCTGTCTGCTCGAAAGGAACTACTCTGCCATGCACGTCCTTCTTCGCCTTTACCAGAACGCAGTCCAGACTCTCAATCATTTCCGCAGTCCGCTTCTGCTTGCAATCCGTCTCTACTGGGGCTGGCAGTTTGCGCAGGACGGATGGGGAAAGTTGAATCATCTCAGCCGCGTCACAGACTTCTTCGGAGCGCTCAACCTGCCTGCGCCGCACTTCACCGCGCTCGTCGTTGCACTGGTTGAGTTCGTGGGCGGCATCTTATTCGCCGCCGGCATCGCCGCGCGGCTCACGTCTCTGATCCTCTTCGTGAACATGACCGTAGCCTTCTGGGTCGCGGAGCGGGACGCCTTCCTCGGCGTGCTTTCAAACCCGGACAAATTCCAGGCCGCGGATGCCTATAACTACTGGTTTGCGGCTCTGCTGATACTTGTTCTCGGCGCCGGAACGTTAGCCGCCGATACGCTCATCCGTCGTCAATGCCACATCGAGGGAGAGATCTGACCCTTCGCGCTATCCTTGTTCCACCAGCACATCTGCGTGGAGCAAGGACTGCATGCGCATCGCCTACCTGCTCAGCTCACTCGGCATCGGAGGAGCGGAAAAGCAGGTCATCGACATCGCCGAACGCTTGGCCCGACGGGGCCACACCGTTCTCATTCTTGTCCTGCTTGCTCCTCAAGCGGAGCAATGGGCGACAGACTTGCCCGTCGTTCATCTCCACATGACAAAGTCGCCTGCCGGTGCAATCGAGGCATTTGCACGGGCGGGCCAGGCTCTTCGCACCTTCGCTCCGGAGATTCTTCACAGTCACACCTTCCACGCCAACATTGCCGCGCGCTTGCTTCGCATCACCCGCGCCACACCGCGTGCCATCTCCACCATTCACAATGTCTACGAGGGCGGCTGGCCGCGCATGCTCGCTTACCGCCTGACGGACGCACTGGCTCTCCACACAACCGCTGTCAGTCAGGCCGCTGCGGACCGCTTTGTCCGCCTGCGCACGGTGCCTCGCCGCAAAGTCTCTGTCATTCCCAACGCCGTGGATGCCTCCGCCTTTGCCCCGGACCCTGAATCGCGAGCACGCCTCCGCGCCGAGCTCGATGCCGGAGACGATTTCATTTTTCTCGCCGCCGGTCGCGATACGCCCGCGAAGGACCTTCCGAATCTCTTGCGCGCCTTCGAGCAGGTCTGGCCGCATCAATCCAACACACAGCTCTGGCTTGCAGGCTCGCCAGCCACATCTTCCAACCGCGAAGCCCCTGCGGACCTGGTCTCGTCACACGAGACCAGGCAGCGCGTGCGTCGCCTCGGCCTGCGCCGCGATATGCCCGCACTCTTCAATGCCGCCGACGCCTTTGTTCTCAGCTCCGCCTGGGAAGGCATGCCCCTCGTCGTTGCAGAGGCGATGGCCGCCGCTAAGCCGGTCGTCGCAACCGATGTTGGCGGCGTGCGAGAACTCATGGGCGTTACAGGCTCCATCGTCCGTCCCCGGGATTCCTCTGCCCTTGCAATGGCCATGCGAGCCGTCCTGTGTGATCCCATGGCCCAACCGCTGAAAAACGGTCACGCCGCTCGCCTGCGTATCCTCGACAACTTTGACATAGAAACCCGCACGGTCCGATGGGAATCGTTCTACGCGCAATGGATAGCCCACGGCCCATCGCATGAGCCAAAGGTCGTTTGATACCCTGAACGGCGAAATCTTTGCAATGCTCTGAGACAAGTTAAGCGTTTTATTCATCTGGCATCGGGAGGGAATGGCAATGCAGGCAATATCCGTCTGGACAAAACTGAGCGGCCTTTTGGCCACGCTGGCGATCGTGATGGGGGGCGTCTCAGCTGGCGCGCAGAATACGGCTTTGGAACTCAATCATGGCTGGCAATTTCGGAAGGTGGTGGCAGCTCCGCAGTCTCCAGATGCAGGTTGGATGCCCGCAACAGTTCCCGGCGACGTTCACCTTGATCTGCTCGCCAACAAGCGAATTCCCGATCCTTTTTACCGTGACAACGAATCGCGACTCCAGTGGATCGAACAGGAAAGTTGGGAATATCGCGATACGGTCGATGTCACTCCCGCGATGATGGCTCGCACCAACGTCGATCTCGTTTTTGACGGGCTCGATGCTGCCGCAAAGGTCTACGTGAATGGTGTCCAGATCCTCAATGCAGACAATATGTTCCGTATCTGGCGCGCACCCGTTCGTCCTCATCTGCACGCAGGCGGGAACGAGATCCGAGTTGTCTTTCCATCACCAATCAAGGCCGCCGAGGCCGTCGCAGCCACTGACCCCTGGCAGCCTCGTACGCAGGTCCAGTCCCGCACTTATATTCGAAAAGCTGCCTACGAGTATGGATGGGACTGGGGGCCGCGCTTCGTCACCAGTGGCATTTGGCGGCCCGTGCGCATTGAGGCATGGGACAAGGCGCGCATCGACGACCTCGCGATTCACCAGCGCGATGTCAGCAGGGAAGTGGCGCATCTCGATGCGGAAGTCGAGATCCAGGCCTCTTCGGATGGTCCCGCCAATCTCAACCTTCAATATGCGAATGGTGGGAAGACTGTCACCGTCACTCGTTCCGCCAACCTTCACAGTGGAAAGAATGTCATCGACTTTCCAATCGAGATACGCCAGCCGCACCTCTGGTTTCCCGCAGGCTATGGCGATCAGCCGCTCTATCAGTTCACGGTGCAACTCGGAACGGGCAAAGCCATGGACGATTCGCGCACCGTGAAGACAGGACTTCGCTCCATCGTGCTGCGCCGCCAGCTTGACCAGTGGGGGCGTTCCTTTGAATTCATCGTGAACGGCATCCCCGTCTTCGCGAAGGGTGCGGACGTGATTCCTTTCGACAGCTTTCCGGACCGTGTTACGACCGCTGATTATCGACGCATCCTGCAATCGGCCCGCGATGCCAACATGAATATGATTCGCCACTGGGGTGGTGGCTACTACGAAACCGATGAGTTCTACTCCATCTGCGACGAGCTTGGCATTATGGTCTGGCAGGACTTCATGTTCGGCAATAACTGGCAGCCCGGCACTTATGCCTTCAAGCAGAACATTGAGGCTGAAGCCGAAGACCAGGTCCGGCGCCTGCGCAATCATCCCAGCATCGTCCTGTGGTGCGGCAACAACGAGACCGAGATTGCCATGGGCTGGGCGGGCCGTCCCAACTTCCCGCCCGACGTGCGCTACCAGATGTGGCAGGACTATCTCACAAAATTCAGCGGCATCCTGCCTCGCGTTGTGGCCCAGCTCGAGCCCGAGATTCCGTACTGGCCCAGTTCGCCCAGTTCAGATTATGAACAACTCAGCGATCACCTCCGAAGCGGCGATGAACACATCTGGGATGTCTGGCACGGCCGCGTCCCCTTCTCCACCTACGAGACACACCACCCGCGCTTCGTCACCGAGTTCGGCTTCCAATCCTTCCCGGAGATGCGCACCATCGACACTTTCACCCTGCCTGAAGACCGCACCAGCATCTTCACGCCCGTCATGCTCGCGCATCAAAAGAATGACGAAGGCAACTCCATCATTCATGACTACCTTTTGCGCGACTACCCGGAGCCGAAGGACTTCGCTTCATTTCTCTACGTCAGTCAGGTATTGCAAGCAGAGGGCATTAAAATCGGCGCCGAATACTTCCGGCGCAGCCGCCCGGAGACCATGGGCTCGCTTTTCTGGCAATTGAATGATTGCTGGCCGGTCGCCTCATGGTCCAGCATCGACTACGACGGCCGCTGGAAGGCCCTGCAGTACTACGCGCGCCGCTTCTATGCGCCCGTACTGGTTTCGCCGCATCTGGAAGGGGGCTCCATGCGCGTGTACGTCGTGTCGGACAAGACCAGCACAATGCCGGCCACGCTCGATGTCCGCCTGATGAACTTCGAAGGGAAAGTTCTGCTGGAGGAGAAGCACGAGGTTTCCGTCGAACCCCTCGCGAGTAAGGTCTATCTTGACTGGCCCCTCGAAAAGCTGACCAACGCCGGCGCAGAAGACACCTCGCGTGTGTTTGTCGTTGCCGAGCTCACGTCCGGCAGCACATCGTTGTCGCGCAACATCGCCTATCTCGCTCCGGTGAAAGAGGTCCATCTCAGACCCGCTCAACTCACCGTGGAGACTGTCGGCGAGACAGGGAGCTTCAAGGTGCACGTCACTTCACCCGTTCTGGCGCGCGATGTGTATCTTTCATTCGGCGATCTGGACGCGACCGCCTCAGACAACTACTTCGATCTGCTGCCAGGAGAAACGCGGGAGATTACTGTGCAATCCACGACAACACTTGAAAAGCTGAAGTCAGGGCTCTCCGTGATCTCTCTGACTGACGCGTTCAAGCACGATCCAAGCGCGCCGGTGATTGAAGCAGCAAAGTGAACAGGACTTTCACGCCCTGCGGCCGCTTAAGTCTGAGCCGCAGGGCGTGAGACGTCTTCCGTTAGAACGAGAAGATGGCTTGCACAAAGATCCGTCGCGATGCCGGTCCCATCGAGAAGATGCGGCCTGCCAGGCTCGTCGATCGATCAAAGTTTGCGCCGGGATTTATGCCCGTGATGTTGCCGCTTGCATCCTTCAGCGCCGTTGGATTGATTGTTCCCACGGGCTGTCCGTAATTCACGTTGTTGAAAAGATTCAGCGCCTGCGCAGTAAACGTTAGGTTGTACTTGTGAGAGACCGTGGGGCCCATCGGGCCGTGCGGTCCGCCACCGCCCAATCCGCCCGGCCCAAGTCCACCCCCCGGAGCGCCTCGTCCTCCATGCGGTCCACCATGCGGGCCGCCAAACATGGACGGACCACTCGCGCCTTCAACCTTGGGGCCGATGCCGATCGTACGACTGATCCGCATGTTGACTGCGACGGAGGGTGGTCCCACGCCGTAGTTCATCGGGATCAAAGTTTCGCCCGCCACCGGTTGCGTATCCATGCAGCCTAGAAAAGTTTCGACATAGCGCGGGTGAGAAGTATATGGGGCCTGGCAATCCGAGCTCGATGCGTAAGCAGGGCGATCATTCAGGAAGTTGTCACCGGTAAGATCGACGTTCGAGACGAAATTGAATGGGTTGCCCGACTTGGCGATGATGAACGGATTGAACCGGAGCCCCCACGGACCCATGTAATTGCCCATCAGAAAGACGAAATTGCGCGAGACAAAAGCTGCCGGGCCGTAATCCTGTTGCAGATTGTACGAATTGGATGCCTTTCCACCTGCATCATCCGTTTTCGCCCAGGCTAGATTGTAAAAGCCGAAAATATTGAAATTCTTGCTAATGCGCGCATTGAAGTTCGCAATGATCTGGTCCTGCTTGAAGACTGCCTCGGGAAGATACTCCTGGATGATGCCTAGCGAAGCGTTTGGCCGAACGCCTGTCTGCGTCGTGCTGCCGTATTGATACGTTCCCGGCAAATAGGCATTTGCGTTGATTGTTGCCACCTGGTGCACGCCATAGGAATGAAGATACGTCACCGTTCCAGTGATTGACTTTGTGATCTGCCGCTCAATGCTGGCTCCAATCTGATGCGTGTAAGGCGCATGGAATCCTGGCGCGATCTGCACCAGCGTCGAGAGCGAGTTGGGCTTGTATGGCGCCGCAGGCAGACAGGCGGAAAAGTCGACCTGCGTCAAACTGGTTCCGTTCAGGCAGGATGCAGATTGAGAAGTAATTTGAACCTGACCTGAATTGATGCTCTGCTGTGTTGCCAGAATCAGCCTGTTAATTCCAAACCGGTCATAAAAGATGCCGTACCCTGCACGCAGGACCGTCTTCGCCGGCTTGTTGCCCTTCGCATCCAATGCATAGGCCATAGCGATGCGTGGTGCCCAGTCATTATGGTCTGCGATGTGGTTTTGTGTCTCCCAGCGGATGCCTCCGGAAAGCGTCAAACGGGGATTGACCTTCCAGTCATCCTGCACAAACAGCGATCCATTGAACACGTTTGCCGTGTATGCTGCTTGACCAGCCGAAATGCTGAAGTTCACGAGACTGCTGCCAATGGAATTCAGATTCTTTCCGCTTGCCAGCGCGTTGAGTACGGACGGGTATTGGCTTTCTGTGAAGATCAGAGTTCCGTTGCGATTGCCAAATGCAGTCAATGCTTCACGATCATCCCGTAGCCACGTGCCGAATTTTATGCTCTGCGATCCCACTGTCGTCGTGGTGAAGTTCTGCAGTTCGAAGTGGTCTCCGTGGGAATTAGACGACCCACTCGACGCGCCGCCTCCTGTAAAGTCTCCGGCGACGATGATCGTCGGCTGCGTACTCACGGGTGAGATCGACTCCAGCGAGCGCCGGTATTCAAGGTGCGTTTCATTCACCAGGTGGTCGTTGATGATCTGCGAATCACTCAGTTGAAAAGTGTGCTCGGTTGAAGTCGTAGTGACCGACTGGGAGGGAAGCTCCTGCGAGGTAATATCGCCAGACTCCGAGTCATAGTAAAGCTGATAGCGCAGCGTCAGAGTGTTGTTCTGCCCAAGCTGAAAGTCCATCCGAGGTGACACATTGATGTGATTGTGAGGATTTGATAGCGCACCGGAACTCAACACCGAACTAAGTGAGTACAAATTTGTAGCCGGGTCCAGGACCGCAGGATAATACACGTACACCTGCTGGTCGTGGTTATCGCGCTGCTCCATGCTCATGAAAAACGATATCTTTTTCGAGAGCGACCCGCTTACCGTGCCGTTGTACTGCACGCGATTGTACGGCGGTACGTTTTGGAGAAAAGGATTGCCCGTGTTCAATCCGCTGTAGTTCCCCTGAATAAAGAACTGGCCGTGCAGCTTGTCCGTTCCAGGCTTGGTCAAAATCTCGATGCGCCCATACCCCAGCTTGTCGAACTCCGCCGAAAACGGATTCTGGTTGATGCGAATCTCACGGATAGCCGACTTCGGCGGAAGCTGTCCGCCCGTAAATCCATCAATATAAATCTGTCCGCCATTCGGCCCCGCAGACGGCCCGGCCAGAGCCTGCAACTCGTTCGAAAGCTCGTCCGGGTCATCGGACAGCGTGTCCAGATCCTTGCCCTTCAGCACAATCGTGTTACTGTTGCCGCCAGCCTCCACATTCACCGTCGGCGTGTCGTCCGTCACGACCACGTTCTGCTGTTCCGACTCGATCGCCATCGTGACATCCACGCGTTTCAACTGCCCGGCTTCCAGTTGGATCGTCTTGGATTGAAACGGCGCGAATCCCGGGGATGAAACGCTGATTGTGTAACCGCCCGGTCTCAAGCCCTGCACTTGATACACGCCGTGCGCATCTGCGGTCGTCGTATGCGTCTCAGCTCCCAGCGCCTTAGTAATTGAGACCTCCGCGCCCGGAATCAGCGCGCCACTGGGGTCCGCTACGTGCCCGTGTATCGTCGCCGTCTGCCCTGCCTCACTCGACTGCGAGTGAGCCGCCAGCGCCGCCAATCCAAAAAAGATGGCAATCAACCAATGCATCGTCCAATGTATTTTTGAGTACACTCTGCCTGTGCTCCTGATCAGTTCCATGTTTTTGATCCCCTATTGCGCGGCGTCTTCCGCTCCCCCTGAACCCATGCTCCAATTTGCCAGTAGGTTCTGGCTTGCTTCTGGTGCTTCAAGCAGAGGCTCCACGCCAGAAAGCAGGGTGATTGCCGTGACTTCCCCGGCGCCCTGCGTCGAAACCAGCATCACAGCGTCCCCCTTTTTCAAATCACTAAAGTGAATGACCGGGGTTCGATTCAGCATTTGCCGCATACTGCCACCGTACGAGGCGCGCCCCTCTTCTCCGCGTGCGCCACCCGAAGCGCCAGCCCACGCCGCGCGCCCGCCACTCGGTCCGGATTGTGCTCCGGCCCTCGCGCCGCTTGAGCCACCTTTGAGCCGCGCAGCCAGAATCTGCGCCATCATCGGTGGCAGAGAATGCATCTGCGCATCCGGCGTGATGTGCACTTTCACCTGCTTCTTCGTTAAAAGATCCTTGACGGCAATCACTTGATTCGCACCGTCAACCGACAAAATCACGCCGGAGATATTGCGAAAACTCCCCGACACAACCTCGTCCGCATTCAGCTCCGTACCGTTTTCGCTTTTCTCCCCTTTGGCGCGCAATTGATCCCCGGCGTGAATCACGTCGATCGGTGCCACCTGCGCCAGATCGAAGCGAACGGAATCTGGTGCATAGCGCCGCAGAACGGTCGTCTTGCTCACGTGCACCGTCACCGTGCGGCTGGTCTGCCCCGCGCCACTCACCAGGACAATGGTTCCTGCTGCCGGATCCACGCTCTTCACCAGTCCGCCCACGCCGTGCAGCTGCCAGTCTTCGCGTTCCTTCTGTTCCTTCTCCGCAACATCGGTTGCCTTGATGGTGATAATCTGCGCCGCCTCCGCAGTCGAGCCCTCCGCGGCAGGCGTAAGCTTCACCAGGACGCGATCGCCCGTCTCAAGATCGGCCAGTTTGATATCAACTGCT
>JAJYAE010000267.1 GCA_021779695.1 Acidobacteriota bacterium
TTCGCGTTCAGCGGTGCTGTAGTCCTTATTCTTTTCTGCGATGCGACCGCGGAGTTCGTGTGCGCGCGCTGGGGCGATCTGGTCGAGCTGATTGGCAATTTCGTATGCTTTGCTGTCGCCACCGCCAACGATGGCCGGAGCCTCATAGTCGAACTCGCCGAGGTCCGCGAGAGCTTCGACGCTATGTGGATCGAGGCGAACCGCATTCTGAAACTCATCGCGAACGCGCTTCCCGAGAGAGTACGCGCTGAAGAACGAAGCGCGGCCGGCGACTTCGCCGAGGGCGCGACCGAGCCAGAGGTGATAGAGAGACTTGCTGCCATCCATCTGAACGGCCGATTGGCAGGCGGAAACGGCGGCGCTCCACTGCTGAAGGGTCATTTGGACGCGGCAGCGCAGGTTCTGGCTCTCCGCCGAGGAGGGCAGCGCATCGAGAATAGACAGCGCGCGGTCTGCCTCGCCGGCCTGCAAGGCTGCGTGGGCCTGGGCGAGCGTGGATTGAGGAGCCGCTGCCTGAGCCGATGCGAAGAGCAGGGAGCCGAGTGCGACCTGCGACAACAGCAGCCTCATTGCACGACCTTGATGGGCAGGCCCTCCTGAAGCGGCTGCCCGGCGATGGTGCCTGTGGCGACCTGATCGCCCTCCTTGAGGCCGGAGAGTATGGCGATCTGGGTCAGGTTCGGGATGCCGGTCACGACATGCGTCCTGACGAGTTCTCCATCTACGAGACGATAGACATAAGGCTTGCCGCCCTCAGAAAAGAGAGCCTCGCGCGGAATGCTGAGGACATCCGCCTGACTCGAGGTGGTGACAGTGACCGTGACGTTGGTGTCGGGAAGGAGGCCACCATCGGGGCCGTCGATGGCGATGAGGACCTCCCCTACGGTGCGTGTGCCGTAGGTGATGACCGTGACGGGGGTGCGCTCGATATGGCCATGCCAGACCTTGTCGGGCTTGGCATCCCATTTGATGACGATGGGCTGGCCAACGGCGAGGCGGCCGATCTCAGGCTCATCGAAGTAGGCACGCACGCGCTCGTCGCGGAGATCAGCAACCTGCGCGAGGAGCGCACCCTGCTGAACAAACTCAGTGCGCCCGCAGTTAACGGTATAGACAGTGCCTGCGATGGGGGCGACGACATTGGTCTGAGCAAGGACCTGCTGCGCAGCGGCGAGATTGGCCTCCGCATCCGCGACCGCTGCCCTGGCGCGGGCAATATCGGCCGGAGCGTAACGATTGGCCGCCGACTGCTGGGAGGCCTGAAACGCATTCTGAAGGGCGAGGAGACGCTGACGTGCGGCATCGACCTCTCCCGCGGATGCGGCGCCCGTAGCCTGAAGCTTGATGAGGGCGTCGAGATCGTGTTGAGCCTGATCGCGATCGATGCGGGCGCGCTCGATTTCAGCGGCAGTGGCCTGACGCTGTGCGAGGGTGCCGTTCTGACTGGCGGCTTCGAAAGCTGCCTGGGCAGTTTTGAGTCCGCTTTCGGCTGTTGCCACCCGGGCACGGGCGTCCACGTCGTCCAGCTGCATCAAGAGCTTGCCGGCAGGAACGAGATCTCCTGGCTGCACATAGACTGCTTTGACGGAGGTGGCGATTGGACTATGCAACTCAAAGTTTGCGCGGGGCTCTACGCGCCCGTTGGTGCTGACGGTGCTGGAGAGGGACTGGCGCTCTACGGATGCAACCCGGATGGTGAGACGCTCGCGGGTGAGACTGCGGACGGAAAAGAAGACGATCACCAGGAGAGCGACGGAGCCAAGCCAAAGCCAGCGCCTGTCCATTTGCTTTCTTGCTTCAGCCATTCGATTAACCTGAGTCAGTATATAGGACGCGCAACATCTCCAGAAGAATCAGGAAAATCCGTGAAGAATAGGTTCTGGCAGCGAGGCACAGGCCCTCGTACAATCGACTTATGGCACAAGAACCACGTTATACAGACGACCACGCAAAGGCGGGTCTGGATTTTGCTTTTCCGGCAATCGAGACCTGGCAGAACCAGTTTCCAGGATATGAGATCGAAATTGACGATCCGGAGCTTACATCGGTGTGCCCGAAGACCGGGCTGCCGGACTTCGGGGTCTTGAAGATCCGGTACATGCCGCGGCAACGCTGCCTGGAGCTGAAGTCGCTGAAGGAATATCTATTCAGTTACCGAAATCTGGGAATTTTTCAAGAGAATATTGTGAACCGGGTGCTGGAGGATGTGGTGAAGGCATGCGACCCGGTGTGGGCCGTGGTGATGGGAGACTTCCGGCCACGAGGTGGGATCGCGACCAGGGTGGAAGCGCGCTGGCCGCGTCCGAAGGAATAGTGCGCGAGGGTCCGGCATGCGTTTTGTCGGCAAGGATGGATTCCGAGGCGCGCTTGGAATTGATTTCAGGAGCCTGCATTGACGACGAAGACGGACGTTGCGCCGCGCACTGTGCCTTTGCCAGCCGTTGGCACCTTCGTCCTGCTGCTGGTGCTGAATCTGCTGAATTATATTGACCGCTACATTTTGCCGGGAGCGCAGCCGCTGATCCAGCGGGAGTTTCACGCGACGGACCATGCGATGGGCGCGCTGACGACGGCGCTTTTTGTGACCTACATGGTGGTGGCACCGCTGACGGGTTGGCTGGGCGACCGGTATTCGCGCAAGCCACTGATTATTGGCGGGGCGGTGGTGTGGAGTCTGGCGACGCTTGCGACTGCATGGGTACACAGCTACTGGACGCTGTATGTGCGGCATGCGCTGGTAGGCGTGGGCGAGGCGACATTTGGGATTTTTGCGCCGGCGGTGCTGGCGGATTTCTATCCTGAGCGGGACCGGAACAAGGTGCTTTCGGTGTTTTATCTGGCGATTCCGGTGGGCGCTGCGCTGGGCTACGTGGCGGGCGGGCAGATGGGTTCGCTGTGGGGCTGGCGAGCGCCGTTTTTTCTTTGTGCAATTCCGGGCCTGGCGGCAGCAGCACTGTATGGATGGCTCGGACGTGAGCCTGAGCGCGGGTCGAGTGATCAGCTGATGCCGACGATGGATCGGGCTACTGTGGCGGGCATTCTGCGCAATCCGGCGTTTCTGACGGGGACGTTTGGACTGGCGGCTCTGACCTTCGCGATGGGCGGGATTTCGGCATGGGTGCCCACGTTTCTGCATCGTGTTGCGGGGCTGAGCGTTGCAAAGGCGGGGACGCTGGTGGGCGCGATCACGGTGGTGGATGGGATTGCAGGCACGCTGGTGGGTGGATGGCTGGGACAGATCTGGCTGCGGACGAATGACCGCGCACTGTACCTGGTGTCGTTCTGGAGCGTGGCGCTGACGCTGCCGTGCGGGATCATGGTCTTTTTTGGGCCGGTGAAGTGGGTGGTGCCCTCGCTGTTCGTAGCGGAGTTCTTTCTATTCCTGAATACGGGGCCGCTGAACGCCGCGATTGTGAACTCCGTGGCGGCGCCGGTGCGGGCCACGGCGGTATCGATCAATCTGTTCTGCATTCACTTTTTCGGCGACACATTTTCACCGCAGATCATCGGCGCGGTGTCGGATCGCTCATCGCTTCGGCTGGGGCTGGGCGTGACGTTGATCTCGCTAGTGGTGTCGTGCGTGATTCTGTGGAGCGGCGCGCGGTTTGCGCCAGCGCTGGAAGAAGAGCGTGTTTGACCTGATTGAAGTGAGGGTGCGGGGCGCACTGCGCGCGATGAATCGACCAGAGATACTGATGCTATGAGTACGGCACATCTGGCTTGGCAGGCGTTTGAAGGCGTGTGCTGGCTGCTGGCCGCGGCGTGGCTGGTACAGGCTGCGCTGGTGCTGCGCGGCATGCCGCGACTGCCTGATCTGACGGAGATAGCAAGCACGCTGCCAGAGCTGGAGTGCGGCGCTCGGCCGGATGTGACGGTGGTGGTGCCGGCGAGCAACGAAGAGGCAACGATTGAGGCGACGCTGCGGTCTCTGCTGGCGTCGGCCGGCGTGCGGCTACAGGTGATTGCAGTGGATGACCGCTCGACGGATGACACCGGCGCGCGCATGGACCGCGTGGCTGAGGAATGGCAAGCGAGCGGTGGTCTGCACACCCTTGAGGTCATGCATGTGCAGGAACTGGCGCAGGGTTGGCTGGGGAAGCCGCATGCCATGGCCCTGGCTGCGAAGCGAGCGCAGGCGCCCTGGATTCTGTTCACCGATGGGGATGTGTTCTTCGCACCCAGCGCTTTGCAACTGGCTTTGCGGCAGGCGCAGGCTGTGCGGGCAGACCATCTGATCCTGGTGCCGACTCTGATCTTGAAAACCGTCGGTGAGCGCGCAATGCTTGCAGCGATGCAGACGCTGTCGCAATGGACGATCCGCTTGTGGCGTGTATCGAACCCGAAAGCGAAGGATTTTATCGGTGTGGGTGGATTCAATCTGATACGGCGCGCTGCGTATGAGAAGGTGGGCGGGTTTGATGCGCTACGCATGGAGGTGCTCGATGACCTGCGGCTGGGCTGGACGGTGAAGCGCGCCGGCCTGCGGCAGCATGTCGCGCTGGGACCATGGCTGGTGCGGATTCGGTGGATTGACGGGGCTCTGGCGGTGGTGAAGCTGGTAGAGAAGAACGGGTTTGCCATTTATCGCTATCGGATTGGATTGACGCTGCTGGCATGCGTGGGGCTGGCGCTGCATGTGATCGTTCCGCTGGCGGCTCTGGCGGCAGGCGGTTGGATGATGTTGGCTGGGGTGCTAACGTATGCCGGGATTGCAATGGTGTATGAAAGCAACCGTCGCATGACACAGGTGAGCGCATGGCACGCTGTTTTGTTTGCGCCGGCGGTGGCGGTGGTGATCTATGCGTTTGTGCGATCGATGGTGCTGACGCTTGCGCGCCGTGGAGTGACGTGGCGGGGGACGCTGTATCCGCTGAGCGAGTTGCGACGTGCGGCGGGACGTGACTGGTGAGGGTCACTTGGACGATTTTGGTTGAGTCGGCGGCAAGGGCTCACGGGGCGAATCGGACATGAAAGAGCGTTGGCTCCCGCGGGCGCGCAGACTGGGATCGTGGATGGGTGGGCGAGATTGGTCACCCGAGAATCCGTGGAGGAGCAGGGGATTGGGCCGAAATGCGGGCGGGCCGCCGTAAAACTGGCGCATGCGGTTGAGCAGGATACCAGCACGGCCGTGCATCGGCTCGACGACGCCGCGGATGTGAACGTCAAGATTGCGGTATTGGCGGAGCTCACCGACCTCTTCGCGATCCTGCCAGGGATTGATGATGGTGAAGACGCATTTCTCATCTGGCGTGTCGGGCGAGCAGACATCAAGATAGCGCGTGCCGTCGGGCAGTTCGACGACGTCATAAACGTGGGCGGTGATGCAAACATCCTTATGGAGAAGCTTCCCCGCCTGGTCTGTGGTGACGCAGGGCTTGACGTGACTGGCGAAGGCAAAGCTTGAGGTGAGCACGACAAGAAACGCACACGGGCGCATGTGGAGCCTGATTCCGAAGAAGGAAAGCTAAAGAATGAGGCCAGTGTAGATGCGCCATGCGTCTTCCGCCAGATTACGGAAGATGCATGGCGCCGAGCGATCGGTGATTGGAGCTTCGCTTAGTGGGCGCCGACGAGTTCCTTGCTTTGCGCGCCCTGGCCATAGTGGGATTGGACGTAGTTATCGAGGATCTGCTTGAACTCGGCCACGATGGTGTCACCGCGGAGGGTGGTGTAGAGCTTGCCATCGACGTAAACGGGAGCCTTGGGCTCCTCGAATGTGCCGGGCAGGCTGATGCCGAGGTTGGCGTGCTTGGATTCGCCGGGGCCGTTGACGACGCAGCCCATGACGGCGAGCTTGAGCTCTTCCACGCCGGGGTACTTCTTGCGCCACTCGGGCATGGAGGTGCGAAGGTAACCCTGAATCTGCTCGGCGAGTTCCTGAAAGTAGGTGCTGGTGGTGCGGCCGCAGCCGGGGCAACTGGTGACCTGGGGCATGAAGCTGCGGATCTGCAGCGACTGAAGAATCTGCTGCGCGGCCTGGACCTCTTCCGTACGGTCGCCACCGGGACGCGGCGTGAGGCTGACGCGAATGGTGTCGCCGATGCCGTCGAGCAGGAGCGGCGCGAGGCCGGCGGTGGAGGCGATGAGACCCTTGGCGCCCATGCCGGCCTCGGTGAGGCCAAGGTGAAGCGGGTAGTCGCAGCGGGCGGCAAGGGCGGTGTAGACATCGATCAAATCGCGCACGCCGGAGACCTTGGCGGAGAGGAT
>JAJYAE010000026.1 GCA_021779695.1 Acidobacteriota bacterium
ATCACGCGGCAGATTCCCTATGACCGGCCGCAGACATCGATGGCGGCGTTTCAGATGTGCGCAGAATGCCAGGCGGAGTATGACGATCCGGGCAATCGGCGATTCCATGCGCAGCCGAATGCATGCTCGACATGCGGGCCGCGAGTGTGGTTGGCTCGAGTCGATGGTGACGAGATCCTCTGCGCGGATCCGGTGAAGGAGGCTGTGGAACGCCTGGCAGCGGGTGGCGTGCTGGCGATCAAGGGGATTGGCGGATTTCACTTGAGTGTGGATGCGCGCAATGAAGATGCGGTGCAGACGCTTCGCGCGCGGAAGCGGCGCTACGGAAAGCCGTTGGCGATTATGGTGCGCGACCTGGAGCGGGCACGCGAGCTGTGTGTCTTGACGGCAGATGAGGAAGCGCTCCTTACAAGCGCGGCGAGGCCGATTGTGCTGGCGCGCGCGAGAGACGGCAGCGGAATCGCGTCGTCTGTTGCGCCAAGGCTGCCATGGCTGGGAGTCTTTCTTGCATATGCGCCGTTGCATCATTTGCTGCTGTGCGACGAGCGGCTGCGCGCCCTGGTGATGACGTCTGCCAATCTGAGCGAGGAGCCGATAGCGATTGACAACGATGAGGCGCGCAAGCGGCTGGGAGCAATTGCCGATGCTTTTGTGATGCACGACCGGACGATTCTGCAGCGCTGCGATGATTCGGTGATGGCAATCGTGGATGGTGCGCCGCAGGTGCTGCGGCGCGCGCGTGGGTACGTGCCGCTGGGGACTGAGCTGCCTATGGATGCGCCGCCGTTGTTGGCTGTCGGGGGGCATCTGAAGAACGTGTTTGCGCTGACACGCGGAAGGCTCGCGTATCAGAGTCAGCATCTGGGGGATCTTGAAAATCTGGCGGGGCTGGAGTTCTTTGAGGAGTCGCTGGAGCATTGGAAACGCACGTTTGAGATAGAACCGGAAGCGGTGGCGCATGATTTGCATCCAGGCTATCTCTCCACGAGGTGGGCAAAGGAATGGGCTGAAGCGCGCGGGCTTCCACTGATTGGCGTGCAGCACCATCATGCGCACATCGCGGCGTGCATGGCCGAGCATGGACTTGCTGGACCGGTGATCGGGCTGGCGCTGGATGGAACGGGCTACGGCACGGATGGACGCATCTGGGGCGGGGAAGTGCTGATCTGCCGCTATGAGAGCTTCGAGCGCTTTGCGCATCTGGAGACTGTGCCGATGCCGGGGGGAGATGCCGCGGTGAAGCAGCCGTGGCGCATGGCCTATGCGCATCTGCGCGCGGCCGGAGTCGAGGCGGAAGAGGCTGCGGAGCTTGCAGGGGCATCCGAAGAGGAGGCGCGTGTGGTGGAGCGCATGATGGAACGCGGAGTGAATGCGCCGCTGACGTCGAGCCTTGGCCGGTTGTTTGATGCAGTTGCCGCTGTGGTGCTGAACCGCAGAACGGTGGATTATGACGCGCAGGCTGCGATCGAACTGGAGGGGCTGGGGATGGATGTGCCGGTTTCGGAGCCGCCTGCCGAATACACTCTGAGGTTGAACGATGGTGTGAATGGGTGCGCACTACTCAGCACATCGCTGTGGCGTGCTGTGGTGGGGGATTTGCGCGGCGGGGTGCCTCAGCCGGTGATTGCAGCGCGGTTTCATGCGGGTGTGGCGCAGGGATTTGTGGATGCGGCGCTGAGAGCGAGAGGTGAGCTCGGGGTTTCACAAGTTGCGCTGAGCGGTGGCTGCATGCACAACCGGCTTCTGGCGCGGCTTTTGCGGGAAGGGCTGGAGCGCGCCGGACTCAGCGTAGTTGCGCACAGAAAGGTGAGCCCTGGGGATGGCGGGCTGAGCTATGGACAGGCTGCCGTTGCGGCTGCGCGGCTGCGTGCAGGGATTTAGCCGGAGATGCGGACGAGTTCCTGCGCTTCATGGCGCGGGCCGAGGATGGAGATGCGAGGGATGCGGCCGCGCACCATGGCGACTTCGTCACAGCGATGCAGGCGCGGACAGTTTTGACAGTCCTTGAAGATTTTGTCGGGCAGTTCGGATTTGTCTTCGACGGTGCGAAAGCCGAATTTGAAAAAGAAGTCGGGAATACGCGTGAAGAGACAGACGGACTGAATGCTGTGCTCTTCTGCTTCTTCCAGCAGCGCGCCAAGAATGCGGCCGCCCGCGCCCTGGCCTTTGGCTTCAGGCTTGACGACGATAGAGCGGACTTCACAGAGGTGCGGTCCGTAAAAGTGCAAGGCACCGCAGCCGAGGAAGACACCGGCGTCAGACTCAGCGACCGTGAAGTCGCGGATATTTTCGCAAATCTCCGGGAAGGAACGCTTAAGCAGCGTGCCGTCGCCGGAGAGCGAGTTGACAAGATCGTAGACGTTGGTGGCGTCCTGGAGCCGCGCCTTACGCACCTGCATGAGCGGCCTCCTGGGCGAGAGCAGCGATGCGTTCTGATGCTATGTCGAGCGCGTGACGCACGCGATGTCGAGCAGTGCCACCGATGACGTCGTGGCAGTCGATGGTGGCGTCAAGCGAGACAGCAGGGAAGAAGTCCTCGGCAAACTCGTCGCCAAACTGGCGGAGCTCATCGAGCGCAAGCGCGTTCAACTCGACGCCCTTTTCAAGCGCGTAGCGAACGGCATTGCCGATCTTCTCATGTGCGGTGCGGAAGGGCACGCCCTTGTGCACAAGATACGTGGCGGCAGCCATGGCATTGAGGTAGCCGGACTGCGCGGCGGCGTGCATCTGGGCAGTGTTGAAGCGAAGGGCTGCGGTGAAGCGGGCGACGAGCGCGATCATCTGCGGAACGAAATCCACCTGGAAGGCAGGCTCCTGAGTCTCCTGCATATCTTTATTGTAGGCGAGCGGCAGGCCCTTCAGTTGCAGCGTGACGGCCTGTGCAGCTGCGTTGATGCGGCCGACTTTGGCGCGGACGAGCTCGGTGAGGTCAGGGTTCTTCTTCTGCGGCATGGCGCTGGAGCCGGTTGAGAATGCCTCAGGAAGCTGAACGAAGTTGAACTCGGCCGTGGCGAAGAGGGTGATCTCCTCCGCAAAGCGGCTCAGGTGCAGCCCGACAAAGGTGAGCGCCTGAAGGAACTCGAGAACAAAGTCGCGGTCACTGGTGGCGTCCATGGAGTTCGCGGTGGGTGCGTCGAAGTGCAGATCGCGCGCGGCGATGGTGCGGTCGAGTGCGAGTGTCGCGCCGGCGATGGCGCCGGAGCCGAGTGGGCAGCGGTTGAGCCGATCCGCACAGTCGGCGAGCCGATCGGCGTCGCGCAGGATCATTTCAACGTAGGCGAGCAGCCAGTGTGCGATCAGAACTGGTTCGGCGCGCTGGAGATGCGTGTAACTGGGCATGGCGGCATCGCCCGCGGCGCGGGCCTGATCGACGAGCGCAGCGGCCCAGGCCGCGAGGGACTCAGTGGTAAGTGTGATCTGCTTGCGGATGTAGAGGCGCAGGTCTGTCGCGATCTGCTCGTTGCGGCTGCGGCCGGTGTGGAGCTTGAGACCCAGGGAGCCGAGGCGTTCAACCAGAGAAAGCTCGACGAAATGATGGATGTCCTCAGCGGCGGTGTGGTTGCGCACGGCGGCTTTACCTTCGTCGGAGCGATAGCTGGCGGCTATGCCATCGAGTGCGCCAAGGAGTTGCGCGAGTTCGGAAGACGTGAGGATGTGCGCGGCTGCGAGTGCAGCAGCGTGCGCTTTGCTGGCAGCGACTTCTTCTTCGAGGAGGCGCCAATCAAAAATAATGGAGCGCTGCCACTGTTCGAACTCTTTGTCGAGCGGCTCACGGAACCGGCCGGACCACATCTTCACTTCCATCTCTCCTTTGCTCCGCGGCGGGCCAGAGCGTTGTTTCCTGATGCGATTGAACGGAGGTGGTGCGGCCGTTCAACAGTGCAGATGAAACAAGGGAAGCGCGCTAGGAGATCCCCTGGATCCCTTGAAACGACGGCGTGTTGGAGAGGCCGCCGAGCAGCAGAAGCAGTAGCGCCTTCTGTGCGTGCATCCGATTTTCCGCCTGGTCGAAAACAATCGACTGCGGGCCGTCGAGCACCGCATCCGTAACCTCGGCGTTGCGTCGTGCGGGCAGGCAGTGCATGAAGACGGCGTGGGGTGCGGCCTTGGCCATCAGTGCTTCATTGACCTGGAAGGGCCGGAAGATGGGTGCGCGCTTTGTGGACTCGTGTTCCATGCCCATGCTGACGCAGACGTCGGTGTAGATGGCGTCGGCGCCTTCGGCAGCCGCGTGCGGGTCCTGGAGCAGACGAAGTTCGCAGCCATTGGCCTGGGCGATGTCGCGGGCGAGGGTGACGATTTCAATGTCGGGCGAGTAGCCGCGCGGCGTGGCGACAGTCACGTTCGCTCCGAGTTGCGCACCGGTGAGCATCAGCGAGTGGCAGACGTTGTTGCCGTCGCCCACGTAGGTGAAGTTGAGTCCGGACACAGTGCCGAAGTGCTCCTGCAGGGTCATGAAGTCGGCGAGCGCCTGGCAAGGATGCTCAAAGTCAGAGAGCGCATTGATGACGGGGACGCGCGAGTTGGCGGCCATTTCAGTAATGGTGTCGTGCGCGTAGGTGCGCAGGACGATGACGTCAACCCAGCGCTCGACATTGCGCGCGACATCGGCGATGGATTCCCGCTCGCCGAGGACCGAGTTGGTCTGGTCGACGAAGATGGCATTACCGCCGAGGGTGCTGAAGCCGGTTTCAAAACTGAGACGGGTGCGGAGGCTGGCCTTCTCAAACATAAGGACCATCTGCTTGGCGTCGAGCGCATTGCGATACTCGCGCGGATTGCGCTTGACGTCATGGCCGAGCTTGAGGATGGCGCGCACCTCGGCGCTGGAGAGGTCGGCAATGGAGCAAAGATCTTCACCGGCGAGGCGCGTGGCGGCTGCCAGGATATCTGCGTCCTTGTGTACGTCGACGACGGTGCATTTGGATTCGATCAGAGTTTTGCTAGCCATGCTTCACATCTCCTGCGGCTGCGGCAGTGTGGGCTGCGCCCGCGTATTTGGCGAGAATTTCATCCAGAGCAGCGAGTGCCGACTCGACATGTGCGCGTGTGAGGATGTACGGCGGCAGGAAACGGAGCACGGTATCGCTGGTGCAGTTGATAAGGATACGACGGTTCAGCATTTCGGCGACGACCTTCTTTGCGAGGTCCGCGGAGTCGAGCTCTGCGGCGAGCATGAGACCTTTGCCGCGCACTTCGGTGATGGCTTCATGGCGCCTGGCGAGCGCGCGCAGGCCGTCCATAAAGTAGTTGCCGACCTGCGTCGCGTTGCTCAGGAGCTGGTCCTTCTCAATGGTGTCAATGACGGCGATGGCCACGGCACACGCGAGTGCGCCGCCGCCGAATGTCGTTCCGTGCATACCAGGGTGGATGGCGCGTGCAACCTCTTCCGTGCAGAGGACGGCGCCGAGCGGGATTCCGCCGGCGAGCGGCTTGGCCACGGTGGTGATGTCGGGCTGGATGTCGTAGTGCTGATAGGCAAACCACTTGCCGGTGCGGCCGAGTCCGGCCTGAATCTCGTCGATGATGAGCAGAGCGCCGGTGGAGTCGGCGAGCTTGCGGGCTTCGGCGAGAAACTCCTGCGAGAGAGGACGGATGCCACCTTCACCCTGGATGGCTTCGACGAGAATGGCGCAGACTTCGCTGGAGAACTTTGCGCGTAGATCGGCGACGTCGTCGAAGCGCACAAAGTCAACGCCAGGTACAACTGGTGCGAAGGGCTCACGATATTTGGCCTTGTGTGTTGTCGCAACTGAGCCAAAGGTGCGGCCGTGAAAGCTGTGCTCAAGCGCAAGGAATTTGGTTCCGATTTGCTTGCCTTCGCTCCGCAGGAGGCCGGCGTGAGCACGCGCGAATTTCATCGCGCCTTCCCAGGCTTCTGTGCCGGTGTTGGCAAAGAACGCACGGGGAAGACCAGACCGCTCCGTGAGGCGCAGAGCAAGCTCGGCCTGGCCCTCATGGAAGTAGAGGTTCGACGTGTGGATGAGCGCGCGGCCCTGGCGCACGAGAGCCTCCTCGATGGCAGGGTGACGGTAGCCCAGCGCGTTGACACCGATGCCACTGAGCAGATCGAGGAAGCGGTTGCCGTCTTCGTCGATGAGGTGGACGTCCTCGCCGCCGACGAAGAGAATTGGGTTGCGGTCATAGGTCGAAACCAACAGCTTCGCCTCTGCCGCGCGAATTGCATCGAGTCTGGACACTGGAACTTCTCCTCAGGCCACCATGACTTCAGTGCCATGGGCTATGCGGGAACTGCACAGGTCGGGAAGCGAGCTGGCAGCTTCAGCAGGAAGAATACGAACGCGCTTGACGCCGTTGAGCAGCGCTTCGCGGCAGGCGGCGAGCTTGGGCAGCATGCCGCCGGTGATGACGGCGGAGCTTGCCATCTCGGCGATCTGATCGATCGAGAGCCATCGCAGCACCTCGCCGGTTGCACCTTTGACGCCGGGGACATCGGTGAGGAAGACGAGCGCATCGGCGCGGCAGGCTGCTGCGCAGGCCGCGGCCATTTCGTCGGCGTTGACATTGTAGTACTGGCCGTCGAAGCCGAGCGCCATCGACGAGAGGACGGGAATCCCATTCAACTGCCAGATGGCTTCAATCCAGCGCGGATCGCTGCTGGCGATTTCTCCGACGAAGCCGAGATCGGGAGCGGTGCGCTTTTTACGCGCGCGGAAAAGCAGACCGTCTCCGCCGGAGAGGCCGACGGCGGGCTGGCCGAGCGCGCCAAAGGCAGCGACGAGGCTCTTGTTGACCTTGCCGGCGAAGACCATCAATGCAACATCGCGGGTCTCTGCATCGGTGACGCGAAGGCCGTTGATGAACTCGCTCTGCTTGCCGAGGGCCTTGAGCATTTTTGTCAGTTGCACGCCACCACCGTGGACAACAGCGACCTGATTGCCGTCACGGACAAGTTCGGCAATGGCGCGCGTGCAGCCGTCGAGAAGCGTTGGATCCTCCAACCCTGCGCCGCCAAGCTTGACCACAAACTTCATTCGAGTCCCTCTGCTTCTCCCCAGCCGCACATGAGGTTGAGATTCTGCACAGCCTGCGAGGATGCGCCTTTGAGTAAATTATCGAGGCAGCTTACGATGACGGCGCGCTTACCGTCCGGCGAGAGCTGGAAGCCGATGTCCGCATAGCAGGTGCGGACCGAATATTGAATCTGGGGAAGACTGTTCTCGTAAATGCGAACGAGCGGGCTCGCAGCGAAGAACTTCTTGTAGACATCGAGCACCGCCGCGTGAGTTTGCGCGTGGCGAAAGCGCACGTAAATGGTGGCGAGGATGCCACGAGGAATGGGTAGCAGGTGAGGCGTAAAGACGATATCGCCGTCGCCGAGGCCGATTTGCTCCAGGAGTTCGCCGGTGTGGCGATGGCCAAAGACGCCGTAGGCGGACAGGTTGTCGGCCGCGTACATGAAGTGCGTCTTCGCAGTAGGAGCCTTGCCTGCGCCGCTGACGCCGCTCTTTGCGTCGGCGATGATGCCCGCTTCTAGATCGACGAGTCCGGTGGCGACCAGCGGCCGCAACGGCAGAATGATCGACGTGGCGTAGCAGCCAGGATTGGCAACGAGGTCCGCGGTGGGGATTTCCTGGCGGTACAACTCGGGCATGCCATAGATGGCGCGGGCCTGGGTGGCGTCGGCCAGCGCAGGATTGGCATCTTCAAATTTGTAAACGGCGCGATGAGCCGGGTTGGTGAGCCGCCATGCGCCACTGAGGTCGATGACGCGCATGCCGCGGGCGAGTGCTTCCGGAACCCAGCTGCGCGACTGCTCGTGCGGCGTGGCGAGGAAGAGCACGTCAACGCCGCGCTCGGTGAGCAGATTCCAACTGAAGGACTCCATGCGCAGCGATCCGGCACCGTTGTTGTCGGCGAGTTGAGGATGAATCTCGACGAGGGGAACTCCGCCGCGGGCTGCGTCCTTCTCATCGAGACGCCCGGCCAAGACCGGGGGAACGCCCTTGAGGCGCGGATGACGAAGCAGGAGCCGGGCGAGTTCTGCGCCGGCGTAACCTGTGACACCAATGATTGCGGTTTGTACGGATGGCTTCATGATTCGAGCATGGTCCTGAGTCGGGTTTCCACTTCGGCGGCACGGCGAGGATCCGTGCAGATGACGAGCACGGTGTCATCGCCGGCAATTGTGCCGAGGATGGTGGGCCATTCTTCGTGATCGAGAGCGGCTGCGACGGGTTGCGCGCCGCCCATGACCGTGCTGATAATGACCTGGTTCATGGCCTGGCGCACACGAAGGCCGAAGCCCTCAAGAACTTCGGCGACTGAAGGTGGTCCATCATCGACAGCAGTTTCGTGAGTCGCGCTTCCTGAAGGCATGACATACCCGCCGGGTCCTTTAGCGAGACGCAGCTCGTGGATATCGCGGGAGAGTGTAGCCTGGGTGACTTCAAAGCCTCTGCGGCGGAGCTTGCGGCGCAACTCGTCCTGGTTTGCGACAAGAGAGTGAGCTACGAGTTCGCGAATCGCGTTGTGACGTTGAAATTTCATGGCGCGTCGGGAAAATCGAAAACGCGGCCGGACGGGCCGACCGCGCATGTATAAATATACAGATAGATGAATAAGTATGCAAATGTGCAGCGAGAAACAGCGGCGCCGGCAGCGGTAGAGTGAGGAAGACGGGAGCAGGGGTGGCGGGACGGGTGCAATTGCAACGGGCTGAGGTCTGGATGGTGCGGCTGAATGCCCCCGAGGGCAGGCAGCCGGAACTCCTCCGTATGCTGGATATGGACGAGCGACAGCGTGCTGCGAGGTTTCGTTTCCCTCCAGTCGCTGCGGAGTTTATTCAAGCGCATGTGGCATTACGCCTGTTGCTTGCGCGGCAAACAGGGCAGAGGCCGGAGGAGCTGGAAGTGAAGGCCGACGCGCAGGGCAAGCCCTGCCTGCCGGGAGAAGCGCAGTTGAACTTTAACCTTTCGCATACGCAGGGCTGCGCGGCGATTATTCTGGCAACCGGACATCCCGTTGGAATTGACATCGAGAAGCGACACGCGCTGAACGATCTGTTGGCATTGGTTGACCGGGTGTGCACGCCAAGTGAACGTGACGAGCTGCTGAGGAATCCGCGCGAGAAGCGGGAAGATTTGTTCTTCCAACTCTGGACACGCAAAGAGGCTCTGCTGAAGGCACTTGGCAGCGGATTGAGGATGGAGCCTCGGCGGGTCGAGGTTGGCCTGGCAGAGGAGCGAGAGGTGGATTTGTCCGAGACGCTCGATGCATCCTGCGCGTGGCGGGTTTTGAGCCTCAAGGCGGAGACAGGGTACGCCGCAGCGGCTGCGTATGGTGGCGAGCGGGGAGAAATTGTGGTCCGTTCAGCGCTGGATTTATGGAATTTGATCGAGGCAGGCTGACGCGAAGTGAGGGGCAGAATCAGCCGACGGCCTGGACGGTTCCTTTTCCGATCAGATCTTCAACACGCTCAATCCAACCACGATCTGCTGTGACACTGATGCCATCGGGCTCGAGAATGACGGCGTACTCGCCTTTTTTCTCAAGCTGGAGCATCAGCTTGCCGGGGCCGGGCGCAGCATCGGCCGCAGTCTTCAGCGCTGCGAAGAGCTCCTCCGAGGCGTGGTCGAGGTTGATGCGGATGCGGATGCCGCCGGGCAACTTGACCTGGACGTCGTCAAGGGCCTGGATCGCGATGATGGAGATTTTTGGGGCCGCATCTTCTTCGCCCATCAGGACGCCTCGGATGAGCACGGGCGCTTCGATCTTGAGCTGAGCTGCGAGGCGCTCGTAGTCGCGTGAGAAACAGATCAGGTCGATCTTGCCAGTTGCATCTTCAAGCGCGGCCTGGGCATAGAGCTTCTGGTCGCGTTTGCTTTTCTGCACGCGCAGACCGTGGATGATGCCGGCGACCTGGATCTCGTCGGCTGGATCGGATTGCTGGCCCCAACGGCGCTCTGGCGGTTTGCGCTCCAGTGCCGCAGCGACTGTGATGACCACGGGAAGATTGCGCAGCTTCTCAGCGTATTTGTCCAGCGGATGGCCGGAGACGAAAAAGCCGAGGACTTCTTTCTCGTTTGCGAGGCGCTCGCTCTCTTCCCAGTCGGCGACGCGGGGCAGGTCATCGGCTTGCGAGCCGCCGGCTTTGGGTCCTTCATCGAAGAGGCCGAAGAGCCCGGTCTGGCCCTGGACCGCATCGCGCTGCGCTTTCTGGGCGCGCTCGATGGCTTTGTCGACGGCGGCCATGAGTGGTCCACGCTTGCCGAAGGAGTCGAGTGCGCCGGCTTTGATGAGCGATTCGATGACGCGCTTGTTCATCAGGCGCAGGTCGACCTTTTCACAGAATTGCCAGAGGCTGGCGAATCGGCCGCCGACTTCTTCACGAGCCTTTTTGATGGACTCGATGGCGTTGCCACCAACATTCTTGACGGCGGCAAGGCCGAAGCGAATGGCGGTTTCTCCGGATGCGACGACGGGCGTGAACTGCGCTCCTGAAACCTGCACGTCAGGCGGCAGCACGTGAATTCCCAGTTCCTTGCATTCGCCGATGTACTTCACCACGTTATCTGGCTTTGAAGTTTCAGAGGTCAGCAGCGCGGCCATGAACTCAACGGGGTAGTGCGTCTTCAGGTACGCTGTCTGGTAAGCAACCCACGCATATGCAGCTGAGTGGGATTTGTTGAAGCCGTAGCCGGAGAACTTGGCCATCTGGTCAAAGATTTCTTCAACAGCGGCTTTCGGATGGCCAAGCGCAGCGGCACCCTGCATGAAGCGGTCGCGCTGCTTTGCCATGGCTGCGGGGTCTTTCTTACCCATCGCGCGGCGCAGCAGGTCCGCCTCGCCAAGCGAGTAGCTGGCGAGGACGTTGGCGATCCGCATGACCTGCTCCTGATAGACGATGACGCCGAGAGAGTCCTTCAGGATTGCTTCGAGAGGCGGCAGGAGATACTCGACCTTTTTGCGGCCCCACTTGCGCTCGATGAAGTCGTCGATCATGTCCATCGGGCCGGGACGGTAGAGCGCGTTCAACTGCGTGAGTTCTTCCACCGTATCCGGCTTATAGCGACGAAGAATGTCGCGCATCCCCGAGGACTCAAACTGGAAGACGCCAGAAGTCAGCGCGGTGTGAAAGACGCGCTTGAATGTTTCAGGGTCGTCGATGGGGATCATCTCGATGTCGAGCTTTTCGCCGCGTGTCTCTTCAATCAGCTTGACTGCATCGGTAATGACCGTGAGCGTGGCCAGGCCGAGGAAGTCCATCTTGAGCAGGCCCATCTTCTCGACGGACTTCATGTCATAGGCGGTGACGACTTCGTCGTTCTTGGTGCGATTCAGCGGGACGAGTTCGGTGAGCGGACGCGGTGCGATGACGACGGCGGAAGCGTGCACGCCGGCGCCGCGGACGAGGCCTTCGAGAGTCTTCGCGGTATCAATCAGTTCGCGAACCTGCTTGTCTCCGTCGTAGGCTTTACGGAGGTCCGGCGACTCTTCGAGCGCCTTTTCCAGCGTCATACCAACGGTTGCGGGAACGAGCTTTGCGATGCGATCCACGTCGCCGTAAGGCATGTCCATGGCACGGCCGCAGTCTTTGATGGAGGCTTTGGCAGCCATGGTGTTGAAGGTGATGATCTGCGCGACCTGCTCGCGGCCGTATTTGCGCGTGACGTAATCGATGACCTCGCCGCGACGGTTCATGCAGAAGTCCACGTCCACGTCGGGCATGGTGACGCGTTCGGGATTGAGGAAGCGCTCGAAGAGAAGCACGTTCTGCATGGGATCGATGTTGGTGATCTCCATGCAGTAGGCGACGAGCGAGCCGGTTGCTGAACCGCGGCCGGGGCCGACGGGGATGCCATGGTCGCGCGCGTACTTGATGAAGTCCCAGACGATGAGGAAGTAGCCTGAGTACTTCATCTGCTTAATGACATCGATCTCATAGTTGAGCCGCGTCTCATAGTCCTCAGGCTTTGACCGGCGGACACCACGCAGTTCCAGTTGACGCACGGCCGTATCGAGGCGCTTCCGCAGACCTTCACGGCAGACCTGCTCAAAGTAGCTGTCGATGGTGTGGCCGGGCGGGACGGCGAACTCCGGGAAAGGGTCGTCGACGGCGTGGAGCTTCAGCTGGCAACGCTCGGCGATCTCCATGGTGCGCTGCATGACGCCCGGAGAATCGGGAAAGAGGCGCGCCATCTCATCGGCACTTTTGACGAAGAACTGGTCGCTGTCAAAACGGAAGCGGTCTGCGTCGTGGACCTTGGAGCCGGTCTGGACGCAGAGCATGACGTCGTGCGCGTGGGAGTCCTCGCCGCAGAGATAGTGCGAGTCGTTGGTGAGCACGAGCGGGATGTCGAGCTCTTTTTCCAGTCGGAAGAGATCGGATTGAATCTTGCGTTCTTCTGCAAGGCCCTGATCCTGGATTTCGAGATAGAAGTTGCCGCGGCCGAAGATGTCCTGGTACTGGAGGGCACTGGCCTTGGCCTTGTCGTAGTGGCCCGCCATGAGATCTTCGCAGAGCTCGCCGCTGAGGCAACCGGAGAAGCCGATGAGGCCTTTGGCGTTCTCTGCCAGGTAGCGCTTGCTGACACGGGGCTTGCGATAAAAGCCATGCAGCGAGGCCTCTGACGTGATGCGAATAAGGTTGCGATAGCCCTCCTCGTTTTCCGCGAGGACGAGGAGGTGATTGTAGGTGTCGTTGGGGGACTCGGCGCGATGATCTTCTGCTTTGCAGACGTAAAGTTCGCAGCCAAGGATGGGCTTGATGCCTTGCTCTTTCGCGGCATTGAAGAAATGGACTGCGCCGTAGATGTTGCCGTGGTCGGTCATGGCAACAGACTTCTGGCCGAGTTTGGCGACGCGATCGACGAGCTTCTTGACGTCGCATGCGCCGTCGAGCAGGGAATATTCAGTGTGCAGATGGAGGTGAGTGAACTCGGCCATGGCTAAAAACGATTTTAGTCGCCGGGTCACGATCCGGAAGGACAGAGCGATTCGCGTTGGACGTGGAGGCTGAGGAAATCGCGGGGCGAAATCCTGAGAACGATTCGACTGCGGCAGAAAATGGCGATGCCGGAGCGGGTGCTCCGGCATCGGCGGGTGGTTGCGATTGGGCTATTCGAGAACGGTCTGATGCAGGCGCAGGTCGCGCGACGAGGCGCCGACGCTGACCTCGCGCTTTCCGCTGGCCTTCACCCATTCCGTTTTTGCCGTGGACCAGTACTGCATCTGGCGCAATTGAACGTGCAAGGTGATAGTTTTCGATTCGCCTGGATTGAGATGGATGCGGCGGAAGGCGACGAGAGCCCGCACAGGGAACTGTACTCCGGAGGGAACCTCACTGGGTGCGCCTAGATAGACCTGCGGGACTTCGTCGGAAGCCATGTTGCCGGTGTTTTTGATGGTGACCTGAACGTAGAGGCCGCCATCGGACGCAGGCTCGACCGTCAGGCCGGAGTAGTCAAAGGTGGTGTAGCTGAGGCCATGGCCGAAGGCAAAGAGCGGCGTGATGTTCTCTTTGTCGAACCAGCGGTAGCCGACGTTGACGCCTTCAGAGTAAGTGGTTTTGCCGTCTACGCCCTTGTGCGAGCGCTCCGGGTACCTGGGGTCGGTGGCGGGATAATCCGTGAGGCTCTTGCCCCAGGTGACGGGCAGGCGGCCAGCGGGGCTGACTTTGCCAAGGAGCAGGTTGGCCGTGGACCAACCGCCCTCGTCGCCGGGCCACCACATTTCAAGAATGGCCTTGACCTTGTCGGCCCAGGGCAGGGCTACGGGTTGGCTGGTGTTGAGTACGACGATGGTGTTGGGATTGACGGCTGCGACGTCCTCAATCAGCTTGTTCTGATCGCCGGGCAGGCCGAAGACGGGCTCAAGCCGCGTCCATGCAAAGACGACTGCGACCTTTGCGCTTTTGGCTGCATCGATCGCTGCTTCGTGGTCTGCCTTGCGTTGCTCGGGCGTGTACCAGTTCAGGCGTACCTGCACGGGCGAGTTGGAACTGTCGAGGGTGGTTTTGATTTCAACGGTGTGCAGGCCAGCTGTGAGGTCGATGGCGCGGCGCACGTTGTCGAGGCCGTCGGTGGTGGGGATGGCGTTGTCCTGGTTGGCCTGCAGAATGTCGCCGTGGACTCCGCCCTGGAAAGCTCCGGTGCGGGCGAGCGGCTTGCCGTCCAGCTCGATGTTGGCGTTGGTGCCGAGAGCCTGAAGATAGATCCAGTAATCACCGGCGGTCGCGATGGTGATTGTTCCCTTGCAGTCGATGGTTGAATTCGGCGCAAGGGCGTTTCCACCCTTTACTGTGAAGCTGAATGCGCCGTCTGTTTTTGCGTCACCAGCGCCAGTGCAGGCAAAGCCGGGTTTGCCGTCGTGGCTCAGCAGGCTGGCCGGGATGGTGGTGCCGGTCATGTCGTCATCCACGGCGAACTTGATGTTGGAGTTGCCGGAGATCTGCTTCATGGAAGCGAGCGGACCGACCTGACGCCAGGGCAGACCGACCGAGCGCTCGCCGTTGATGCCGATGGAGTCAACCTGTCCGGCAGTGGGGCCAATGAGGACGACGTCGTTGAGCTCGTCGGCCTTGAGGGGCAGAACATGGTCGTCGTTCTTGAGCAGGACCGCGGCATCTTCGCCGGTTTTTTCAATGATGCGGGCATTGGCGTCGATGGCCTGCCCGGTCACGTCGTGCTTCTGCTCTCCATCCATGTAACCGAAGCGAACAATCTCATACAGAACGCGTCCGGCAGCGCGGGTGATGGTGGCTTCGCTGACGGTGCCGTCTTTGAGCGCAGCGGGCATTTTTTCAGGATTGAGCTTGACGCCGAAGTCGCCGCCGCCTTGTCTCGCTTGTGCCGGCTCCTCGGGGATGTGCCCGCCGAACATGAGGCCGTTGGCTTCGGCTGCCCTGCGATCAATCGGAGGCGCTGGAGGCAGCGCGTCAAAGAAGGAGGGAATGAAGGAGCCCATGGGACCGGGCTGGCCGCCGGGCATCTCCATGTCGAGACCGGCGTTGATGAAGTTGACGGCGTGGACCGCGCCCCAGTCGGAGGTGACGAAGCCCTTGAATCCAATCTGGTCGCGGAGAATTTTAGTGAGCGTGGACTCGTTGCCGCAGGCGAAGGTGCCATTGACGCGGTTGTACGAGCACATGATGGAAGAGACCCCAGCCTTGACGGCTGCGTCGAAGGGCGCTACGTAGACCTCATGCAGCGTCTGGTCATCGACGAAGATGTTCCCGCTGTTGGAGTCATAGGCGACGAAGTGCTTGACCTGCGCCATGACGTGCTGCGACTGGATGCCGCGGATTTCCGCCGCGCCCATCTGGCTGGTGAGGTAGGGATCTTCGCCGAAGGTGTTGTAGCCGCGGCCAAACTCGAGATCGCGATCGATATTGACGAATGGCTGCAAGGCGACATCGATGCCGAGTGAACGGGCCTCGCGGGCAATCACAATGCCGTTTGCTTCCGCCGCGCGCGTGCTGAAGGTGGCGGCTACACCCATGGTCGCGGTCTCACCCTGCGAGGGATGGCGCGTGAGCACGCCGGGAGGTCCATCGGCAAAGCGCAGGCCGGGGATGCCGAGACGCGGAACCCCTGCGAGATAGCCGGCCTGGCCCTGGTACACGGTGGGATCCTCTTTGGTGCCATGGATGAGGGTGAGTTTTTCCTGCAGCGTCATCTCGCTGAGGATTTTGTCGACACGAGCGTCGCCGGTGACAACCGGAACGGTTTGAGCCAGGGTGAGCGATGCGCCCAGCAGCAGAGACGCTGCCGCAAACACAGCCCGAGGGACTGCGCAGGGAAGGCTAGAGCGATTTCTAAGTTTCACGGTAGTCACCTACGTTGCTTGTGGACGGTCCGTCGTGCGAGCGGGACGCATCGTCCTGAGAAGAAAAGCAAAAATGTGCACATCGTTTAGATAAACGATTGAGCGCGCTTCTTCCAACGGGGAGCAAGTGTACTAGAGCGAGCGGGTGATTGTATGCACTTTTGCCGAAGGGCGGGAGAAGCGGGATGTGATTGCAGAATCGGGAAACGGATTGCAGGAGGGAAAATCACCGAGAGCGACGATATACTAGGCGGGACAGCCAAGCTCGTTCAGGGTCTTGTCGATCGGCTCCGGACCCCGCAAGAAGACTACACACCCTCAGGAGAGCCAAAACTGATGAATCCGGCATGGACGTCGCGTCCAAAGTGGCGTTGGATCGCTGCGGGCCGAAGGGCCGGATGGCTTCTGGTCCTGATGTTGCTCTCTGCACTTCCCGCGCGTATGGCATGGGCGCAGGCCTTTTCAAGCTCATCCTCGACGGTCCCCCCCGGTTTGCTTACGCCTTCCGATGCTGTGGTCAAGCCGGTCCCTGCAAATACTCGTCAGCTCCCCGTGGCGCGCGAGCTCACGTTTGTGAGTCTCGCTTCCTATGGACACTACAAGATTTTTGCAAGCGGATCGGGAGCCAAGCTCTATACAAGCGGCGTGGAGTATGACCGGAACTCGTGGGGACGCTTATTGGGCGCGCAATTTGACTACGTTGCGGAGTTTCTGCCCGTGGTGATGCTGGATGCCGCGAAGAGCTCGGACATCTGGGGCACTCCCACGACGAAGGCGCATGAGATTGTTCCAGGGGTGGGCTTTTCGCCGATTGGCTTCCGCCTGGAGTGGCGCGATCAGAAGGCCGTCAAGCCTTATCTGATGGCGAAGGGCGGAGTGATTATTTTCTCGAAGAAAGAGCTATCACAGCAGGCGACCTACGAGAACTTCAGCCTGCAATCTTCCACCGGCCTGCAAGTTAGGATGACGCCGCGGATCGAACTGCGCCTCGGCTTGTTTGGCGACTTCCATTTCTCCGACGCGTTTATCGTTCCCGTCAACCCAGGGCTGGACGTGATGAACGCAAGCCTTGGCATTACGTATCACCTGGGCCATGCGCCGCCGGAGCACTGAGATTGTTCGAGGTGAGTGCGTCCGCTCAGGGAAGCGGGAGTTCCGCATCGAGACCGTGTTTTGCGAGATCGGCGCGGAGCTGGTCCACGGTGGAGAAGACAAGAGCCTGCATGCCAAGAGCGCGAGCAGCCTCCACGTTGACGGGTCTGTCATCCAGAAAAAGAGTCTCTTCCGGGGCGGTGCCGAGCTCACGCAGCGTGTACCGGTAGATGGCGGGGTCCGGCTTGATGATGCCGAGCTGATAGCTCCAGACGAGGACGTCAAAGCGGTCGAGCCAGTCAAACTCCCGCTGCATATTGGCCAGGACGGAGTCGCCCATGTTGGAGAGGATGGCGGTGCGCAGGCCTCGCTGACTGAGTGCCTGATGCCAGGCCAGCATCACGGGATTGCAGGAGGTCCACATGATGGTATCCCACCGGTTCAGCTCGTTGAGCGCTGCCGGGCCGAGATCGAGGCGCGCGTCCCGGAGAAACTTCTCCCAGAATGTGACGCCGGAAAGCTGGCCTGCATCGTACGCATGACGGTCTGCCCAGTAGAGCTCCTCAAAGCGGTCATGGGGCAGGCCGGTGATGCGCAACAGCGCGGCATGTGCTTCCTGGTTCGGTGGTCCAGTCAGGACCATCCCGTAGTCAAAGACGACTGCGCGCAACGCCAAAGTATCCCCCGCTGGCCCCCTGTTTGGTGAAGGGGCGCGTCAGATTCTATTGTGCATGAACGGATTCGGACGGCTTCTCCTGCCGGATCTGGATGGAATGAAAGGGGACGGATGCGGTTTGCGCAAAGAACGGACTGGAACACGGAAGAGAGCGAACTTGCCAGGGCGCACCACGCCCGCGCAGCCGCGGGCAAGCCGATTGCCGACCTCACGGCCTCAAACCCAACCCGCTGCGGGTTGGCATTTGACGCTGCGTTGCTTGGGGCGCTGGCTGATCCGCGCGCCCTGGAATATGACCCTCAGCCGAAGGGACTCCTCGCTGCGCGGGAGGCTGTTTCCCGCTACTACGCCGATCACGGCGTGGCGGTTGAGCCAGATGAGGTCATCCTGACCACCAGCACCAGCGAAGCCTACAGCTTCCTGTTTCGCCTCTTGTGTGAACCGGGCAGTGAGATCCTGGTGCCGCAGCCGAGCTACCCTCTCTTTGATTTTCTTGCGGCACTGGATGACGTGCGCCTCCGTCCTGCAACACTGGTTTACGACCACGGCTGGCAGATCGATCCGGAGGGTCTGCGGCGGGCCATCACGCCGCTGACGCGCGCGATCGTTCTTGTCCATCCCAACAATCCCACAGGGCACTTTACCAAGCCGTGGGAGGCGGAAGCATTGGGCGCGCTTTGCCGTGAGCACAGGCTGAGCCTGATTGTGGACGAGGTCTTTCTAGACTACGCATGGGGTGGCGCGGCAAGGAGCTTTGCGGCGGGGCTTCCGGGCGTGCCCGTATACGTTGTCAGCGGGCTCAGCAAGATTGCGGGATTGCCCCAGATGAAAGCGGCATGGCTGGTGGCCACCGGAGCGGATTCCCAGCAGGCCCTGGCGCGCCTGGAGGTCATTGCCGACACTTTTCTGTCCATGAACGCCCCGGTGCAGTGGGCAATGGGCACCTGGCTGGCTCAGCGGGATGCGATCCAGCGTCAGATTCGTGCCCGTGTGGCAGAGAATCTGGCCGAACTGGATCGGCAGCTTGCGGGGCAAGAGTGGGTCCGGCGGCTTGAGGCTGAGGGGGGCTGGTATGGCATCCTGCGGGTTCCTGCGCTGCGCCCGGATGAAGAGACGGTGCGAGAGTTGTTGGAGCGGGGTGTCTGGATCCACCCGGGATACTTTTTTGGAATGAGGGAGTCGGGCTGGCTGGTGGCGAGTCTACTGGCGCGCAGTGAGGAATTTCGCACGGGAGTAACCGCCCTGCTTGCTTATCTGGGAACGCATCAAGGTAGTAACGGCATGCCGGTTCCGCTTTAAGTATTCGATGAGATAGTTTCTATAAATATAACCAAATAAATGAAATAAATCAGGAGATTACTTTATTGGGTCAGGAGTTGCGAAGGAAGGGATTCGTGCGGCGTTCGGTTCCGATGTCGGTTACTGGGCCGTGACCTGGGATGACCCGCGTCTCATCGGGCAGTGTAAGCAATCGAGTGTGGATGGACTCTAGAATCTGCTCGAAGTTTCCCCCAGGAAGATCTGTTCTGCCGATACTTCCAGCAAAGAGGGTGTCACCCGCCGCGAGGAGTTTGAGGGGAATGAAGTGAAGGCTGACGGAGCCTTGAGTATGGCCGGGGGTATGGAGCACCGTGGCTGGGTAGCTGTCGAGCCCGACGGTCTGACCCTCGACGAGCTGTTCATCGGGAGGGGCGGTTTCTGGGGGTTCAATTCCGAGCCAGGCGGCCTGGGCAGCCATCATCTGGAGGAGCGGCAGGTCATTCTCATTGAGGAGGATGGGAGCGCCAGTGAGGCGCTTGAGGGTCAGGGCGCCGCCGACGTGGTCGATGTGCGCGTGAGTCACGATGATCTGCTTGAGTTTGAGGTGGTGCTGGGTGAGCCGGCGATGAATTCGCGTGATTTCGTCGCCGGGGTCAATGACGATGGCTTCCCCCCTGGCTTCGTCGCCGAGCAGGGTGCAGTTGCACTGGAGCGGGCCGACGGGAAAGGTTTCGAGAATCATGAGCTCATTGTAGGACCTGTCCAAAGGGTGTTGGGTGCGCTTTGGAGCGGGTGAGGCACGCCTCAGAGTTCCGATTCCGGCAGGGGGCTGGCCGTAACGGCCATGAGTTGCCCCCAAATGCTTGGGCGGGCGGAATCCTCGGCGGGCAGGTGGGCTCCGAGCTCCCAGAGTCCGATGAGGGTAAGGGCGACCAGGTTGGGAAAGAGCAACGGCGCCATGGGAGGAGCGCCGTTGACGGATTTCTCAAAGAGGCTGGTGCCCGGCGCCAGCAGATTCATCTGCATGTGGTACCAGAAGCCCAGCAGGCCGACCAGTGCCTGAATGCCGAGAACCGCCAGGCAGAGGTCCAGGTAACGGCGGGCGACGGGCATGAGCACGGGGACGATCAGAAAGCCGGAGGCGAAGGCACTGGAGATGACCGGAATCCACTCAATTTTGAGAAAGAAACCGTTGGTGGCGTGATCGGTAAGGCACAGGACGAAGTTGCCGAAGAAGCCGCCGGTGGCGAGAAGGATGACCCAGCGCGCCCACTCCTCAGAGTGCTGTGGCACCATGCGATTGACGAGGAGAAGGAAGCCGAGGCCGGTGTACGCCAGGGGCGCTGCGAAGGGGGCAGCGTAGGTAAGCGAGCGCAGGGTGTGGCTGACAAAGAAGCTGCTCTGGAGGTGGTAGAGCACACCGGCGAGGCCAACAAGCACGGAGAGGCAGCCGATGAGAAAGCCAACGTCGCGCCACGCTGCGTGAAAGCCCCAGCGCCACCGAAGCAGATCGACCAACAGCAGGAGAATGGGCGCAAGGGCGGAGAAGTAGAGTGGGATGTACTCCTCGGGGCGGCGGAACTGATTGACGGAGTGCGCCAGCACGATGTCGCCTGCCAGGACGGCGAGGTTGGAGGCGACGAAGAGCTCGAGCAGAAGCTCGAGATCGAAGACCCAGCGCAGCAGCGGCGTCTGGAGGATACGACCCAGCGGGCGTAGAAGACTACTCGCGAGCGCCATGAATCCTCCGCAATTCGTCTGCCTCGTGCTGCAACTCGACGGATTTTTCGAGCAACCCGTAGTTGCCGTGCCACTGGACGAAGTCAGCTCCTCCCATGAAGGCGCCGTGCTTGCTGGTCCTGCCCTCGTAGTGCCACAGGTCGAAGTAAGTGAAGTCGATGGGGTTGGAGAACGGAGGGCCATTGTCGAGCCCATCTTTATGCAGGCCATCCATCACGGCTTTGGCGGCAAGGACCTTGGAGTTGGTGCTTGCGACGACCTGCTCGGCCTGGGTGTAGACCCGGTCGATCATCGACGAGGTGTGGCATTGCACGCACACTTGCTTCATGTTGGTCTGGGCCTGTAGGTAGTTGGGCCGCTTGGTGCTGACCGCGGCGGCGAGATACCAGCTCAGTCGTTCGGAGGGGTCGTGCGTCACCTTGAGTCCGTTGATGCCACTCATGTGACAAGTGGCGCAGGTCGGCACGAACATGTCGCGCGTCGTGAGGGTTCTGGGGTTTGCATCCAGCTTTAAAAGTTGCCGTTGGGCGGCAAAGAGCACTCCGTGGCGGGACTCGCTGTAGATTTCGATCTGCGAGTGGTCCGGGCCCATGTGGCATTGGGCGCAGGTGGTAGGCAGGCGCGCCAACGCAACGGAACTGGTGTGGCGCGCATGGCATTCGGTACACGTACCGATGGTGCCGTCGTCATTGGGCTTGCCGACGGAGTGGCATTGCTCACAGCCGGATGCGATTGCGGACGGCCCTTCTTTGGAGACGAGAGGATTGGGCGGGCGGTCGGTGCCGCCGGGCTGGTACTTCTCACTGAAGGCAACCTGTTCGGGTGAGAGTCCGGCTTTGCCGTAGACGGCGGCCCAACTGGGGGCGGCGTGCCGGCTATGGAGAAATTCCTGGTAGATCCCTTCGTGGCAACTGCGGCAGTTGCCGGCGGTCAGGTGGGTGGCAATGACGAAGCCGTGGTGTTCCTGCTTCTGCTGCCCGGCGGCCGGCTGATGGCAATCCAGGCAGTTGACGCCCTTTTTGGCGTGCGCGCTCATCTCATACTCATGCACGACGGCGTACTGCAACCGGGCGTGACACTCCGCACACTTGCCGCTGGCACGCACAAAATCTGCAGTGGGCTGCTCGGTTTCAACCTGGGGGCGCGCTCTGTTAACGAGAAAAGCGCCAAGAATAAGTCCGAAGGCAACGGTGACAGCAATAAAAACGGAGCGAAATGACATGAGATCCCGGGCGAATCGAATTTTGAATAGAGCCCGGCAAAGGGAATACCGGACCTGACGAGGTTAGCGCAGGTTGCGGAGGATGAAAAGGGGCGCCTGTCATTTGCGGCCCGGACCCGGCACGCGAGGCTGAGTCAAGCCTGAAAAGCAAACAGGCAAGCCGGAGTGGCTTGCCTGGAGTTCGAATGCCGAGAAAATGAATGAGCGGTTATTTGCCGGACTTTGCCGGTGCGGTGACTGGCGTTGTGCCGTCCAGAACTGAATGGCTGTGCTGACCGCGCATGTAAAGGATCGTCAAGGTCAGGGAGGTGATCATGAAGATGATGGCCGACCACGTGGTGAGGCGGGTCAGGACATTGGCTGCGGCGCGGGGACCGAATGCGGTCTGCGAACCCTGTCCGCCGAAGGCGCCTGCCAGATCTGCCGAGCGGCCCTGTTGCACCAGTACGACGCCGACGAGGAAGAGGCTGACGATGATGTGTACTGTAATGACGAAGTAGAAGAAAATCTGCATGATCCAAGCTTCTTTCTGGAGCCTGCCAAACGGTTCAGGCCAGGGAATTCAAATGGTGCGGAAGGCGGGACTTGAACCCGCATGCCTTGCGGCGCCACCCCCTCAAGATGGTGTGTCTGCCAATTTCACCACTTCCGCACGGGTTAACCATCTGAGTATAACAAAGCGAATGACGATGCGCGAGCGCGGAGGCTTCAGCCATCAGGCGCGCCGTCTTTCATCTGCCATCCCGCCTGCATGGGCTTTTGCCCAAGCATGAATTCAGCTTCCGAGGCGCGCCATCCAGGCGGCCAGGTCCTGCTGATCGCTGTTGCCGGCGGCTTGCGCGACGCGCACATTTTCTCTCTCCGCGGGGTTGCGGTTCTGGCTGAGCTTGAACTTGCCCTCGATCCGTTCGATCGGAATCCGGAAGCCAACGATGCCGGCAAGCATGGTGCGGCGGTAGCCCGCGGGCAGGGACTGCCAGCGCTCGGCGTAGGCGGGCTCGTGGAGCTGAATCAGGTTGCGAAGGATGGATTCCTTGCCGGCATCCTCTTCAACCAGCTGCAAAGCGCCATACGCGTGAATTGCGATGTAGTTCCAGGTGGGCACGGATAGCTCTTCAGTGTAGAGCGAGGGGGACACGTAGGCGTGCGGTCCGGGAAAGACCACCAGCGTCTGGCGGCCAGCGAGCGACTTCCAGTGCGGATTGGCGCGCGCAAAGTGGCCCTCGATGGTTCCATGTTCGCCCTGGTTCAGGATGACCAGGGGCAGATGCGTGGCAACCGGCGCATCTTTTGTCTCTTCGCCAGGGGTGACTCCGAAAAGAATGGCGAAAGAGTACCGCTGCATGGCTTGCAGCAGGAGGGCGCGATCCGTCACCTGATTGAAACGCGGAGTGTACAGGGCTCACCTCACTGGATGCGCTCGAAGCGGAAGCCTGCCTCGCGCAGGGCATGGCTGATGGCGGTGATGTGAGTGGCACCGCGCGTCTCCAGGGTGACGTCGATGACAGTCTCTCCGAGGCTGACGCCGTAGTAGGCGCGATTGTGAATGGTTTCGACGATGTTGGCGCGTTCGCGGGCAAGGATCTGCGTGAGGTTAAGCAGGGCGCCGGGACGATCCTGCAAATAGATGCGAACCCGGAGCAGGCGTCCATCCTTTACGAGGCCGCGCTCGATGATTTTGGCGAGCAGCGAAACGTCGATATTGCCGCCGCAGACGAGCACGACGGTGCGGCGGTGGCGCAGGTTGGTCTTGGACTGCACCACGGCCGCGAGCGCGGCTGCGCCTGCCCCCTCGGCCAGTGTCTTTTCCTGCTCCAGCAACATCAGGATGGCGCTGGCAATTTCCTCGTCGTCAACCGTGACAATCTCATCCACGTAGCGGGAAACCATGGGGAGCGTAATGTCGCCGGCGCGGCGCACGGCGATGCCGTCTGCGATGGTGGCCTCTGTGCCGATGGTGACGGGATGGCCGGCTTCGCGAGCCCGGAGCATCGAAGGAAGCTTTTCCGGTTCGACACCGATGACGCGGATCTTCGGGTTGGTCTCCTTGAGCGCGCAGCCAACACCGCTAATGAGGCCGCCGCCGCCAATCGGCACCACTACGGCTTCAATGTCGGGCACCTGGTCGAGGAGTTCCAGGCCGATGGTGCCCTGGCCGGCGATCACTTCCGGATCGTCGAAGGGATGAATGAAGGCGCGGCCTTCTTCCAGACGACGACGCAGGGCTTCGTCGCAGGCCTCGTCATAGCTGGCTCCATGAAGGACGACTTCAGCGCCAAAGGCGCGCGTTGCGGCGACCTTGACGAGCGGCGTGGCAAGGGGCATGACAATCTGGGCGCGGATGCCGCGTGCCGCTGCGTGGAAGGCGACTCCCTGGGCGTGGTTGCCGGCGCTGGCGGCGATGACGCCGCGCTTGCGTTCCGACTCGGAAAGCGTGAGGAGCTTGTTCAGTGCTCCGCGCTCTTTAAAGGATCCGGTGCGCTGCAGGTTTTCGAGTTTCAGATGAAGAGGGAGGCCCGTGAGCTCCGATAAATGATGCGACAGATGGCACGGCGACATGTGAATGGCTTCGCCGATGCGCGCGCGCGCCACGTGGATGCTCGAAAGAGTGACCGATTCCAAGAGGATCTCCTCGAAAAGGTTCGGTTGCAAAACACGAAAGCCACCTTTGCATCTGCTGAAGGTGGCCGAATGACGGTTTCAGATGCTGTGCAGACTCGTCAGGTAGGCCGCTCCCAACCGCGCATCGGGCCCATCATGTGCCGCATCTTGGAGCCAGTAAAGGAAACCGTCCTGCGGCGGAAGGCCGAAATTTGGTTGGGAATACACATCGTAATGAGCCAAGTAGAGCAGAGGGTAAAGCGTGGCGTCAAGACGTTTAAGAGGCCAAATATTCCTCAGCAAGGCCCGCGGAACGGGCGGCGGAAGAAGTCTTGCTGCGTCCCGGTGCTGTGAGGTGTTACTTTACCTTTTGGCCGCGTGGAGCCAGCCGCCGGGAGCGCCACCCGCAACGGACCAGGCCGAATGATGGCGGGACGTACAAACCTTTGGGAGCCGATCTCGAATGATGGAATTCCATATTTCGCGGGATGCACGCGCACGCTATCAGTTTGACGAGTCGCTCTTTTCCTATGACGGCAATGTGGTCTTTGCCGATCTGGGAGCCTGCCGCGCCTTTGCCTATCGGATGAATCTGGTTCGCAAGGCCGACCAGTTCCCGGATCAAGCGGTGCATGCGGGCCAGCTGTTTGCCATGGGCCTGATTGACGAGGCCAGCCATGTGCTGATGGCGCGCTACCGCGAGCAGCACGATCCCGAAGTGATGAAGGCCGCACTGGACTGGTTTGGCGCGCGGGTGGGGACAGACGAACTGGAGAAGCTGCTGCTGACATTTGTCGAGCATTTTCCGGGTCAGAACGTGATGCGCGGATTGGAGACACCGCAGCAATGGCTCGCAGGCCAGACCGAAGGCGTCCCACACCGCGAAGCGGCCATGGAAGAGCTGCTGCTGCTGTGGATGGCCAATCGCAACGAAGCCTTCAAGCCGTTTGAGGAACTCTTTGCGGACAAGGCCCTGGCGGAGAAGACCGTGTACCGGCAGGTGACACAGGAACTGCCGGACTACTTTGCCACGCGCCCGCTGATTCCGCTGCCGGATGCACGCAAGCTGAGCCTGTTAGACATTTTGCGTGCGCCGGCAGTGGGCTCGCCCACCTCACTGAGCGAGCAGCTCAAGCTGATTCGCGACCTGTGGAAGGTGCT
>JAJYAE010000268.1 GCA_021779695.1 Acidobacteriota bacterium
GCCGGCTGTCCGCGGCAGAGTCACATTCCAGGCCTTCTCGAATTTCCCACGCACGGTATCGTCATCGACCGGCTGGTAGCCCGGCAGGAAGTTGGGCATGGCGCCATGGTCGCTCGCGCCTTGCACGTTGTTGTGCCCGCGCAGTGGGTAAGCGCCTGTGCCGGGCCGCATGTAGTTACCAGTGGCAAGGAGCAGGTTGGAGATGGCCGTGGAGGTGTCAGAGCCCATGGTGTGCTGGGTCACGCCCATGGCCCACAGAATGCAGACTCCGGATGCTTCGGCAATCATCTTCGCAACCCGCTCAAGCGTCTCTACGGCCAGACCGCACGTCTTGCTCGCGAACTCGAGTGTGAATGGAGCGAGGCTGGCGACATACTCATCGAGGCCGTCGACATGCTGCGTGAGGAAGTCGGCTTTGGCAAGCCCTTGCTCGAAGATGTATCGCGTGATGGCTGAAAGCCAGACGAGATCAGTGCCGGGGCGCGGTTGGAAGAAGAGGTCGGCGCGGCGGGCCATTTCGTGAGCGCGGATATCCGCGACGACCAGCTTTTGCCCACGCAGCTTGTGGGACTGCTTGACGCGCGTGGCAAGGACGGGATGACTCTCCGCAGTGTTGCTGCCGATGATGAGTACAAGGCCGGCCTGCTCAATGTCACTAATCGAGCCGGAATCGCCGCCGTAACCTACCGTCCGAAAGAGACCGATAGTGGCAGGGGACTGGCAGTAGCGAGAGCAGTTGTCCATGTTGTTGGTGCCGATCACGGCGCGCGCGAGCTTCTGCATCAGATAGTTTTCCTCATTGGTGCACTTGGACGAGGAAATGAAGGCGAGGGAATCGGGCCCGGTAGTGGCTTTGATTTCATTGAAGCGCCGCGCAATGAGTGAAAGTGCTTCATCCCATGTGGCTTCTCGGAAGGCACCATTTTCTCGGATGAGAGGTGTGGTCAGGCGGTCGGGGCTGTTTACGTGCCCCCAACTGAACTTGCCTTTGATGCAGGTGGAGATGCCGTTAGCGGGACCGTGTGCGGGTTCGACCTTAAGGATGTGGCGGCCAGTGGTCCAGATGTCGAAGCTACAGCCCACACCGCAGTAGGTGCAGACGGTTTTGGTCTGCCTGACTCGAGACCTCCGCATCGCCGATTCGACTTCCGAGACTTTGAGGATGGAGCGGTAACCGATCTCCGGCTCGATCCCTTTCACGATGTCAATCATGCCGTCGAGTGCGGACTTCGGGAGCGCAGTGAATGAGCCTGCTTCGCCGAGCATGGATTTCTCCATCAGCGCGTTGCAGGGGCAAACGGTGACGCAGTGCCCGCAGGAGACACAACTGGATTCGCCGATGGACGCGCCGCCATCCCAAAGAACTCGCGGATGCGCGCTCTCCCAGCTGATGCTTAGGGTCTCGTTCACCTGAACGTTCTGGCAGGCTTGCACGCACCGCCCGCAGAGGATGCACTGACCCGGATCGTAGCGGTAGAAGGGATTGGACATATCCACTTCGTATGGCTTGGGCTTATACGGAGTCTGCTGGTGATCGACCTGTAACAGGGCCGTGGTGTTGTGGAGAGTGCAGTTGCCGTTGTTGTTGTCGCAGACAGTGCAGTAGAGAAGATGGTTGCCGAGGATGCGGTCGAAGGCTTCGCGCTGTGCTGCGCTGGCGCCGGTGGAGTTGGTGACAATGCGCATGTTGTCCGTGACACTCGTGGCGCAGGCACGGAGCAGTTCGCCATTCACTTCGACCATGCAGGTGTCGCATGTTCGGATGGGGCCGAGTTGCGAATGGTAGCAGACCTGAGGAAGTGCGATTTGTTCACGATTGATGAGATCGATGAGGCGTTCGCCCGGCTTGAAGGATATCGATTGACCGTTCAGGGTGACTGCCATGCATGCCTCCGCGGAAATATTGTTGCGTGCAGTCGTGCTCGGCGCGATTTTAAACTGACGAGTCTGTGTGCAGGCAACGGAATCCTGCGGAATAGGCTACAAAGCGTTGGCCTCGTAAAAAGCCGATCAGCGTGAGACCAAATTCGCGAGCGAGCTTGACGGCCAGACTGGAAGGGGCAGAGACAGAGGCAAGCAACGGGATGCCGGCGACGAGTGCCTTCTGGACAATCTCAAAGCCGCCTCGGCCGCTCACGAGAAGAAGATGCTCTCCGAGCGCGATATTGTTTTGGAGGGCCCAGCCGATAACTTTGTCTACGGCGTTGTGGCGACCGATGTCCTCACGCAATACGACGATCGTCCCGTCCGGGCGGACGAGTGCGGCAGCGTGAAGTCCGCCCGTGCGGCTGAAAAGTTCCTGCTGGAGCATAAGTGCCTCTGGCAGAAGGCAGAGCGTCTCGGGATCAATGCGGAAGGCAGCGTTGGGGCTCTTGAGGTCGCGAGCGTGCAGGGACTCGATGGTGGCCCTGCCGCAGAGGCCGCAGCCCGAGGCGGCAAAGGTGCGGCGTAATGCAAAGGACGATTCTGTTGGATTGTGGGTGAGCTCTACCTCAACAACATTGCAAGGAGCGCCGTTTGTTGGCTCAGTATGCTTAAGAACATCAATTTCATTGATGGAAGTTATCACACCATCGGAAAGTAGCTGGCCGACCGTGAGTTCGAGATCATGGCCCGGGGTACGCATGGTGGTTGCAGAGCCGAGGTCGCGAATGCGAATTTCCAGCGGCTCTTCGACGGCGAGGGAGTCCTGGAGCGTACGGACGTGACCGTCTTCCCACTGCGTAATCTGTGTGAACTCGAGGCTGCGGGCCGGGGGACGCATGGGATCTCCGATCGTCAATGCTAACTCAGCTTCGTCGTGTCTCTCGCGAGGTGTCAAGGTTCAGACTGCGATGGCGTGGAACCGGCGCAAGCAAGCTGCGCAAAACTTGGTAGACTCAGGTTGCGCGATCGCGCAATGTGCAGCACGATGCGGGAGTAGTTCAGTGGTAGAACGTCAGCTTCTGCAGGCGTAATTCCCTCCAGATCTGCAGAATTCCCAACAAATCAACCAAACTCGCATGGATACTAGCGATTTAGCGCCTCCGGGCGCATTTGTGTCTGTGTGCAGATTGTGGCAGATTGGTCACATTTAGCGTATTTTTGAGTCCGTGATCAGTGAGTTTGGACAGTGAGTTCAGCGCTGAGAACTGGCTTTGAGAGAATTATCATGCGCGCCGCAAGCTCCGCTCTCAAATGCTCGCAGTTTGCTCTCGGAATCGGCGACTTTCCGCACAGGGCTGCCCTTATGTCGCACTGCTTTAGTGTCGGGTCACACGGTCAGGAATGGCCGGATTAAGTTCCGGCCATTCTCGTCTGTGCGGTTTAGGCGGCATTTTGGAAGTACCGTGCAGCCGCGGCCAGTTGTGGATCCTTCTTGATCAACCAGAGCGCAAGCTCGGATGGATCGAAGCAGCGAGATCCGCCAAACATGAAGCTCGGAATGCTTCCATGCCCTCACCTATGACGAGTTGGTGAAGCGCGACAAGGCCAGCCTCGACATCTTCTGGCTGAAGGACGAAAGCCTGGAAGACGCGGCAAATCTGCCCGCGCCGGACGTGATTGCGGCTGAGATTGTAGAGGATCTTCAGGCGGCATTGGATGAGTTTGCGCCGATTGCGGAGGATCTGCGTAAGGGCTGACTCAATTTGCCAATTTCGCTTTCCCGGAGGGAAATTTCGGTCGCTGAAGCCGACTTCGGATTACCAGATCAATTCAGAACACCTGTCAGGTGATTTAGCGCGACCACGGGTAAAAGTGGCCGGTCATGCGACCGCAACGTGGCGCCGCTGAAAAGCTTACTGGCTTGCCCCTATCACTTTCGCGATCCGCTCGAATGCCCAATCGAGTTCTTCCCGTGTGACGACAAGAGGGGGCCCAATGCGGATAACGTGATCGTGAGTTTCCTTGCACAGGATTCCTTCGTCCATCAGGGCTTCGCAATAGGGGCGAGCCTTGCCGTGCAGTTCGATACCGATCCACATGCCTTTTCCACGAACCTCTTTGATGGCATCACTGCGGAGCGACTGAAGCCGAGACAGGAAGTAAGCTCCCAGTTCAGCGGACCGCTCGACCATCTTCTCATCAATCAGGACACGCAGGGCAGTTCTGGCAATGGCGCATCCAAGCGGGTTTCCTCCGAACGTGCTGCCGTGGTCGCCGGGCGTGATGACACCCAGAATCACGCGAGACGCAAGAACGGCCGAAACCGGATAAAAGCCGCCGGCCAAGGCTTTGCCCACGATCAGCACATCCGGCGTGATTCCTTCGTGCATGTAAGCGAAGAGCCTGCCGGTGCGCCCCAGGCCGGACTGAATTTCATCTGTCATGAGAAGCACGTGGTTCTGGCGGCAGATCTCAGCTGCTGCGCGAAGGAATCCGACCGGCGGTATCAGGATTCCTGCTTCGCCCTGGATTGGTTCCACGAGGAATGCACAGGTATTCGGGGTGATGGCGCTGCGCAGTGCTTCAGCGTCGCCATAGGGGATCACCTTAAATCCGGGCGCAAAGGGGCCGAAACCATCGCGATACTGTTCTTCGCTTGAGAAGCCCACAATGGTAACGGTTCGCCCATGGAAATTGTTAGCGCAGACAACGATCTCGGCCTTGTCCTTTGGGATGCCCTTCACTTTGTAGCCCCACTTGCGCGCTACCTTAATGGCGCTTTCGACAGCCTCGGTGCCGGAATTCATCGGCAATACCATCTCGAAGCCAGTCAGATCGTGAAGATCCTTACAAAGCAGGGGAAGTTGGGCGTTCCGGAATGCGCGCGAGGTCAGCGTGACTTTTCTGGCCTGTTCTTCGAGCGTACGAAGAATCTTGGGGTGACAGTGACCTTGATTTACCGCAGAGTAAGCGGCCAGGCAATCCAGATAGCGTTTGCCTTCGACGTCATAAACCCAAACCCCCTCAGCACGTTCAATCACTACGTCGAGAGGACTATAGTTATGCGCTCCGTGTTGGCGTTCAAGCTCGACAAGCTCCTGAGCTTGCGTCTGCGGCTCTGTAAATGACGTATTCATAGTCTCTCTTTTATTATGCCTTGTCGTCTCTATTCTCCGACGGGCAGGACTTGTTCAATCGCTGCCCACGATCCACCTTGAAGCACGAGATACTTGAGGTAGAGCACTGCTCCGGTTCGATCAGCCGATTCGAGCAAGCTGCGAGCAGCCGCCTGAACCTGGTCATTTGAGAGGGTTGCAAGGTCAAACGACTCCTCGATCATGCCTTTGGCATGAGGAATTTTGAGCGAATCTAGAAAACTGATAATTACGGCACGATGCTCGTGAAGAAGATATTTCTTCAGCAGGTCATCCACGATCTGGTCGGGGAGCGACAGGGTTGCCGCCATCCAGTTGACCAGCCTCTCAACCGGGGTTTTGCGGACTGTGACCTCACGCAGGCTTTTGGCTTTTGCAAGAGATGCGATGAGGAACTGCTTTTCGGCGCCTTTTGACTCATCCCAAACAAATCTGCTAGCAGCGATTCGGGTCTCCTGGGGCATTTGTCGCCAAATACGGTTTGCAGAAACTGCCATCAGCGGTCCTCTCAGACGATGAAACTGAAGATTCAGCTTTGATGATACCGGTCGCAGGGAAGATTCTTACGGAAGGTAGCGGGCCGTGGGTGCGAGCCTGACCTGCAAGAGCAGCGCAAGACGGATCTTCCGAGGGCAATCCAGAGATAAGCTCTCGCCAGAGAGGTTCCTGATTCGAGACAAATCGCCGAAGCACACGCCCACCGTGAATTGTTCCGGCGAGGCGGCCAATCCCACGAATCAGGGGCACCGGGTCTCGATATGCTCAAATTGTCAACATTGTCACGGGGAAGCATGGCCGGTTAACCGCTCAGGGCGCGGAATTTGGCTCGCTGAGGGACTCGGTGATTATGCGCTCGCTAGCGCCAACGGATATGCTGTGCGCCCAACCTGCTTTAGTTCGCAGGAGAAGCGCGGTGAATCTCGCGCCAATCGCTCGGCGGTACTCCTTCCCAGGCGCGAAACGCACGACCAAACGAATTAGGGTCTTCAAAGCCCAGCAAATAGGCAGCCTCATTCAACTCCAACACAGAGTTGGAGAGGTAGTATCGCGCCATCTGGTGCCGGGCTTCATCCAGGACCCGTTGAAAACTGGAACCGGATTCCTGCAAACGCCGTTGCAGCGTGCGCGGGCTCATGTGGAGCTCGTGCGAGATTGCATCAATGGAGGGGCGTTGTCCTGTCAGC
>JAJYAE010000269.1 GCA_021779695.1 Acidobacteriota bacterium
CCCGTGCGCGGCCATCCAATCGCCGGGCCCGTCAGCGCGTCAATCTCCTCCACCGTCAGGCCCTGCTCCTGCATCAGCTCCGCGGTCCGGAACATCACCATCATCCCCATCCGGTTCGCGATGAAGTTCGGCGTGTCGTGCGCAAACACAATCTGCTTGCCCAGCATCTGATCGGCAAACGCCGCAAACGCCCGCACCAGCTCCGTGTCCGTCTCTGCCGTGGGAATAATCTCGAGCAGCCGCATATAGCGCGGCGGATTGAAGAAGTGCGTCCCGAAGAATCGCGCCCGGTGCGACCCGAGCTCCGCCGCAATCTTCCCCACCGGCAGCCCCGACGTATTCGTCGTCAGCACCGCGCCTGCATCCAGATGCGGCGTCACCCGCGCCAGCAGCGCCCGCTTGATCTCCAGATTCTCCGCGACCGCCTCAATCACCCAGTCGCAGCCGCGCAGCTTGTGCAGGTCGTCGTCAAAGTTGCCCGGCGTAATCCGCGCCGCCGCGCTCGCCTCATACAGCGCCGCAGGCTTCGCCTTCGTCAGCGCAGCCAGCGCGCTCTCTGCCAGACGGTTCCGTGCGCCCTCACCAGCCGGAATCATATCCAGCAGCAGCACCGGAATCCCCGCATTCGCCAGGTGTGCCGCAATCCGCGAACCCATCACGCCCGCGCCCAGCACCGCCGCCCGCCGCACCAGCATGGGCCTTGCACCCACGCCCTCTACCACCGCCGGAGCCGTTGCACTCATCACCGCGCTCCCTTCGCCAGCCTATCCATCGCCTCTGCTATCCGTTGGCTGCGTAGCCCATGCCCGTCAGCACGCCGCGCATGTAGGCTTCGCTTTCGGTGACGCCAGGCATGGGGTCATCGCCGTGAATTTCGTATTCGAGGTCGACCCATCCGGAATACTGGATCGCGATCAACGCCTGGAAGATTTCGCGGATGGGCAGCTTACCCTGGCCGACGGCCACCTGGCTCTCCTTGACCTTCAGGTCAGCAAGGTCCTTCATGTGGACGTTGAAGAGGCGCGGTCCGGCTGCATGGATTGCTTCGACCACATCTGTGCCAGCACGCACGCAGTGGCCGACGTCGATGCAGCACCCCATGCGGGAATCCATTTGGCCAACCGCTTTGAGGACATCGAGAGGCGAGTGATAGATCGCGTCTTCCGGGCCATGGTTGTGGATCGCGAAACGAATATCGTACTCGCGGACGAATCGCTCGATGAGCGGCAACGCGGCTGGCAAGGGATCACCGGCGACGATGACCTTGACTCCCGCGCGGTGCGCGTACTCGAACTTGGACCGTATATCTGCGTCCTCATCTTTGCGGAAATAGACTGCGCCGACGGCATGAAGCGTGATGCCGTGTGCTGCGTAATCGGCGAGGGCCTCAGCTTCACCCGTGGGGTCCATGGGCAGGTGGTCTTTGACATCCTTCGCATTCAGGCCGGTGATGCCGAGCGTGTGGAGGTCGGCGATCATCTGCGCCCGTGAGAATTCGCGAAAGGTATAACTCGCCATGCCCAGGCGGATAGGCGGGGCTCCACCGCTCTCCGCGCGCGGCTCGGTGGCGGAGGCCATGGCCGCGAGAGGGAATGAAGATGCAGCCGACAGACTGGCAACTGCACGAAGGAAGGCTCGTCGACACATGGTGGAGTCCATCAGCAATGAGTCCTTTCTGGAACCACTCATTCCTAACAGACGATGGCCCCGCTGCTCAAGTTGGGGCCGTGGGGCTCACTCGTAGCGGAGGGCCTCAATCGGATCCATTGAGGCGGCTTTCCATGCGGGATAGATGCCGAAGACGAGACCGACTAGACAGGCTACGACAAAGGCCACAATGACCCAGGTAGCAGAGAGTGCGGCGTGAAGGAAGGAGACTGCGAAGTGCAGAATCAGGGTGAAGAGTGAGCCTGCGAGGATGCCGACCAGCCCACCCACCATGCAGAGCGTGACGGCCTCGACCGTGAATTGCAGCAGGATGTTCTTTTTGGTGGCGCCGATTGCCTTACGCACCCCGATTTCGCGTGTGCGCTCCGTGACGCTGACCAGCATGATGTTCATGACGCCGACGCCGCCGACCATGAGGCCGACGGAGGAAACGGCCACCATGAAGAGGAAGAGTCCGCCGGTGAGCTGGTTCCAGAGGCGCGTCAGAGAGTCGGGGCCGAAGATGGCGAAGTTGTCGTCCTGATTGGCGCGCAGGCCGCGGCGCACGCGGAGCAGTGCTCGAACCTCCTCCGCAACGAGAGCCTTGTTGGCCTGGTCGTCATACCTCACCACGACCCAGTAGTCCTGGATCTCCGGGTGAATTTTGCGGAATGTCGACAAGGGGAAATAGGCTGAGTTGTCCTGGGTGTTGCGTCCGCTGCCGAAGGGTTGCGGCTGCTTGTCCAAGACGCCAATCACGGTGAAGATGTCACCGCGGCATTCCACGTCCTTGCCAATCGGAGATTCATTGGGGAAAAGATCTTCGGCGGAATCGTGACCCAGGACGACGACATCGGCTGAGCGTTTTTCCTCGTCGGGGGTCCACATGCGGCCTTCCAGCATCTCGATGTCCGTGGTGTCCTTTACCTGCGAGGTGGTTCCATTCAGGATGGTGTTATGGATCGAATACTTGCCCCGCCTCAAAGAGACATCGCCGAGGCCGGTCTGGAAGTTCTGCGAAGTCAGTTCCGGATCCACCGCCAGGACATGGGGAAGGGCACGCATGGCGATGCCATCGTCATAGGTGAGCTGCTTGCGGTTGAGCTCTTCAGTGGTGGGCCGCTTGCCGAAGGGCTCGAAGCGGAAGACCCAAAGGTCGTTGGTGCCCAGCGAATTCACGAATTGCGCGATGTTGGTATTGAGCCCGTTAATGGCCGAGGAGATGAGGATGACCGTCGAGATGCCGATGGAGATGCCGAGGATGGTGAGCGAGGAGCGCAGCTTATTCTTCCGTAGCGTGTCCAGGGCCAGCTTGACAGACTCGATTGATTCGCTGAATTGCATCGTCAGATCTCCGCGCGCAGGGCCACAATGGGGTCCAGTTGTGCAGCCTTTGCTGCTGGATAAACGCCAAAGAACAGGCCTACGGCAGTGGCGACAAAGAGGCTGACGAGGATGGACCAGAGCTGGACCACCGAGGGGAAGGCAACGATGAGCGTAATGACCTTGGCAACGGCAATCCCGCCGAGGACACCGATGATACCGCCAATGAGCGACATGGTTGCGGACTCGATCAAGAACTGGAGCAGAATATCCTTGCGTCGCGCTCCCAGCGCCTTGCGCACGCCAATCTCGCGGGTGCGCTCCGTGACGCTGACCAGCATGATGTTCATGATGACGATGCCGCCGACCACCAGGGAGATACCCGCGATGGCGACAACGACCGCGCCAAAGTTGTTGAGGATTCGGCCCAGCAGATTTTGAAAGGTAGCGCTGGTGTCAACGGTGAAGCTGTCTGCCGCATCCGGCTTGAGGTGACGCCGTATCCGCATGAGAACGCGCAGTTCGTCCTGGACGGCGTCCATGATGGCGCCGCCGCCGCCGGCGTCGGCATAGATGGTGAGCGAACCGTGTGCGCCATAGTTTGCGAGGTAGGCCGTGAGGGGAATGGCGACCCAGTTATCCATGCTCTGGCCAAACATTTTGCCCTGGGCCTCTGCGACGCCAATGACCCGAAATGGCGCGCCATCCACGCGGATCTCCTTGCCGAGGGGATCGCCTGGTCCGAGCATGTTATTCACAATGTCCGCACCGACAACCGCAACGGGCGCGCTGTGTGAGTCCTCGGTCTCTGTGAACCCGCGCCCCAGTGCGATGTTCAGATTTGACATGGCTGGCATGGTCCACGTCCACCCGCGGATTTGCGAGTCGGTGGTGGATTGCTTTCCGTAGACCACGCCGCCGGTCTTGGTCTGCTGGGCTCCGACTGAGACACAGAGCTTGCAGGCCGACTCGATCCAGCGGTAATCCTCGACGGTGACGTCACGCCGCTTCTGGAACTCCAGGTACTCTTCCATGGTGATGAAGGTCTCGGGCATCTTGCTGATGGTCACCACGTCTGCGCCGTAGGTATTGATCTTGCTGGTCACGAAGGCCTTGGCGCCATTGGTCAGCGTGACAACGGTGATGACCGAGGCCACTCCGATGACGACGCCGATGAGCGTGAGTATGCTGCGCAACTTGTTGGTCCAGAGCGCCTGTAGCGCGAGCTTTACCCCTTCCATCAGTTCCATAACGTCAGGCTTTCCTGTCTGAGCCGCCCAATTCTCCGGCCCCGGGGCGTGGCCGCACAAGGCGGCTTAGCCGGCTGGTGCACCCAGTGTACGCAAAGACCAGGCCCGTCCTTCGCGCCATCAGCCCTGGAGCGCCGGAAAGGTCCCTTTAAGGCCAATGCGGCCAGTCATTTTCTTGGACGAATCGCGAGGCTGCGGGGCCGCAGGGATGCGGCTCAGCGCTGCGGAGTCCACTTCAGCAATACGCGGGATCGTGCGGGATGGTTCCGGGGAGGTGAAATGGGAAAGGGTAGGCGATGCCAGGAAACCAATAGAAAAATATTTTTGCAATTGACATCCACGGAGAGCCGTCGATACACTTCGCCCGAATTCATCACGCTCCGCCCGGCTTGTTTCAGCATTCCCCAGGTTGCCGCCTGGCAGTGAGGCCGGCGTTTGCTTTGGGTGGTTGCAGGCTGGGCTTTGGCCAGAGGTCGCGCGGGGTAAGGGAGAAGGTTATGACAGCGAGACGATACGGATCCGGATTTCACACATCGCTTGTTTTTTCGGCCCTGATGCTGCTGGCGGGTGCGACAGCCATGGGCGGTGCGCAAGATGCATCGAATGCATTGAAGAGCGGTTTTGAGAACCCGCCGCAGAGTGCGCGGCCGCGCGTGTGGTGGCATTGGATGAACGGCAACATCACAAAGGAGGGCATTCAGCTTGATCTTGAGTGGATGCATCGCGCGGGGCTGGGCGGGTTCCAGAATTTCGATGCCGCGCTCTTCACGCCGCAGGTGGTCAAGGAACGGCTGGTCTATATGACTCCCGCGTGGAAGGACGCCTTCAACTACGCGACAACACTGGCCGACCAGTTGGGCCTGGAGGAAGCGATAGCGGGATCGCCGGGATGGAGCGAGACAGGCGGGCCATGGGTGCCGGCCAGGGAAGCGATGAAGAAGTACGTATGGAGCGAGACGGCGGTAGAGGGCGGCAAGCCCTACCGTGGTGCTCTGGCGCATCCCCCGTCAAACACAGGGGCCTTTCAGAATCTTGGTGTGGAGGATATTGGCGCGATTGTTGGCACCAGTTACAAGCCGCCCGAGTACTATGCGGATTCGGTTGTGATTGCTTATCGAGAAGCTGCAACGGATATACCGCTTGAGGCGTATCACCCGGTGATTACGACGAGCGGCGGCCCGATTGACACTGGTCTGCTTTCGGACGGCGATCTGGTGAAGCCGGTTGCGCTTCCCATGGCTCCCAAGATCGGAGACAAGGCCTGGATTCAATATGCCTTTGCAAAGCCGGTGACGATTCGCGCCCTTACGCTGGTTGCCGGCCAGCGCAACCCCGCGGATGTCTTTCTGCCGCCGGGCGGAGAGAGTGGTCGCGCCCTGGAAGCCAGCGATGACGGCCAGAACTTCCATGTGGTGCTGGATGTACCGAAGAGTGGCGCGACGGAGCACACGCTATCTTTTGAGCCGGTGACGGCGCGGTATTTTCGCGTGACGTTCAAGACGATGCCTGTGCCGCCGAATCCGATGGAAGATTCGGGATTCACGCTTCCGCCGCCGCCGAAGGATCATTTGATCGAAGAGTTGGTGCTGCATCCTGGCGCGCGCGTGAATCGATTTGAGGAGAAGGCGGCTTTCAATCCGGTGTGGGATCTTTACAGCATGGCGACGCCTGCCTTCACGCCGAAAGATGCGATTCAGAAGTCGGATGTGATCGATTTGACGAGCAAAGTGCAGCCAGACGGGACGCTTGACTGGACGCCGCCAAAGGGGCACTGGGTGGTGTTGCGCTTTGGCTACTCGCTGCTGGGGATCACGAATCATCCGGCGACGGCCGAGGCGACAGGGCTGGAAGTGGACAAACTGAATGCCGGATACGTGAAGCACTACATGGACAACTATCTGGACAGTTATCGGAACACGGTGGGCGCCGGCATGATGGGAAAGCGCGGCATCCGCTACGTGATCACG
>JAJYAE010000270.1 GCA_021779695.1 Acidobacteriota bacterium
GCCAATCCGTCCTCCGGCTTCGGAATCACTTCCCAAACCAAATTACGGAATCAGGTGCCCAGGTGGGGCCAAATCAAGTGCGCAAAAGGGGCCAACTCAGAGTAGCGAAATCAGCTAACGACTTCCCGTCAAATGGACTATCTGCAGGAAACATCTCCGGCCGTTTGATTGTGACGGCAAAGGGGATTCGTCCGCGCCCGGCTAGTTCATTGAGTGGTTGTTAACGGGTCGGCCACTCAGAGCTCATGCGCTATTCATCTGCCGCGGCCAATCCGGATTTCCGCGCCCAGGGCGCACCCGGTACGCAATAAAGAGTCGCCGCTCGTGCCCAGCGAAAAGCCTTGTGCGCGGTGATGGCCCCTACAAAGAGCCGGTTGTTGCGAGCCAGTTAGGCCGATCGCGATGCGCGTCTCCTGACATTATTGCCCCTCTGGGGCTGCTGGCATTGAGCGAATATATGCGATCAGTGCCTTCATATCCGCAGCGTTTAGATTTGTGAGAGGCATGCCGCCTTCCTGCATCCGGATGGTGTGATGGCGAAGCAGGTTTTCAAGCGCATTATCAGGCAGTAACGATGCGGTTCCGGCAAGTGGCGGTGCGGCGGCGGTCCCGTGCAAGCCCCCCACACCATGGCAACTGGCACACGACATCCGCTGAAATATCTGTCCTCCACGAACCGCAAGCGGACTGAGTGGTCGAGCTGGAACTGGGACCGCTTGGGCAACTTGCTCGATGGGCGTCGATGCTGCAGGGACCTGTCGCGCGGCTCCAGCCGGTGCAGGGGCCCTCACCTGTGTTGTTGCTGCCGCGGGTTGCAGGCTGGACAAGTACGAGACCAGCTGTTGCAGCGGTGTACCAGTCAGCGTGACTGTGGGCATTCCGCCGGCCCGCATTTTAGGCGTGGGATGGTGAAGCAGATCGGGTAATTTCTCGGCTGGGAATTTCTTGGAAACCCCTATCAGCGAAGGTGCGAACTGGGTGCCTTGCGCTGTTCTTCCATGGCAGGCGGCGCATCCTTGCGAAAGAAAAAGCGCACGCCCCGGGCTTGAAGCCAGCGCCGCGGCAAGTACCGGGGTCTGCGCCGGGGCTGCAGAAGTCGTAGTGCTTGAGATCGTATTGGCGGCGGCAGGTGTGCCTGGAGCCGGAGCCATGTCGGGATAGGGAACGCTGCCTCCGCTGCTTGCGATCTCGGCCTGTGGCTGCTGCACTGTCTGCGGCGACTGCTGCCCGGCCTGCTGCGGCGTACGCAAGGTTCGCACATAGGCAATAAGCGCACCACGTTCCTGCGCATTATCAACCGAAGGCATGCCTCCTGCTCGCATCTTCGGCGTCGGATTCGCAAGGAGTTGGTCGAGTTGCCCATTGGACTGACGCGCAATCAGAGGAGCAATTGCAGGAGCGCGACCTCCTGTCCCGGCAGGGCCGTGGCAAGCAAAGCATGCATGCTGCTGATACACCTGCTGTCCCGCCTCGGCCAGATTTGATAATTGCCCGGGTGCGGCTGTTTCCGACGGCACCGCAGTTTCCTGCGCGTTGGTAGTCGTCAATGCAGGAATTGCGCTCGGCGAGAATTGCTGCGCCGCGCCTGAGGAGGCCTGCACATTGGCGGCAGGTGTGCCGATGACCTTCAGATATGCAAGCAAGGCGGTCATATCGGCGGGCGAAGCATCAACGGCGGGCATGTGGCCGGCACGCATCGCCGCGTTGGGATTCCGGAGAAGAGCTTCAAGTTGCGATCCGTACTTGATGGTGACGCCTTTCAAGCTTGGCGCCACGGTACTGCCCAAACCCACCTCGCCATGGCAACCGGAACAGCCATGGGCCTGAAAGACTCCGCGCCCGCGCGAGACAAGCGGATCGACGGGACCGATAGGAAGCGAAAGCGGCCCAGTGCCGCCGGGCGACTCGATGTAAGGCTCAAAGGGTGCTGCGGTATAGGCCTTTTCCTGTTTCTCCTGCAGGGCGAGTTGCGCGGCAGTTGTGGGATCGTGAGCATCGTCCAGGTGGCTCCTAAAGCCGAGAAAGATGGTGCCAGTCAGCACAATGGCGACGGCGAGCACGGGAATCGGCCTGCGCCACGGACGGCGTTCCAACCGCCGGTCCAGAAACGGAAGGAGAAAAAAAAGGGCAGCCAGAATGCCCGGAGTGACCACGATGGCGAACACCACCTTCGGTCCTTCCCAGAACTTCAGCCACTCAAAGAACGGCAGGTAATACCACTCCGGGCGCGGCAGGAAATGGGTATCTGCGGGATTGGCGATGGGGCCGAGACCGACGGGATGGAAATACGCCAGGAAACCGAGCCCGATCATCAGGAGCAGCGCGAAGCCCATGTCCATCAGGACCTGGCGGGGATAGAAGTTCTCTGCGGGCAGCTTCGGTTCCACCGGATCTTCAAGGATCGGGCCGGCGGCGCCGGCCTTGCGGAAGAGAAAGATGTGAATGGCGATGAAAGCGAAGATGAAGCCCGGAATCAGAAAAACATGCGCCACATAGAATCGCGACAAGGTAAGCGTGCCGATGGTATCACCGCCGCGCATGAGCCGCGTAAGCCACTCCCCAATCAGCGGCACTTCGCCCACGATGTTGGTTCCAACGGCGGTGGCAAAGTAGGCCTTCTGGTCCCAGGGAAGCAGATAACCAGTGAAGCCCATGCCCATCACAAGCAGCGAAAGCGTAGCGCCCGACATCCATAGCAGTTCTCGCCGCCCCTTGAACGATCCATAGAGGAATGTCTGCAAGAAATGCAGCACCAGCACGATGATCATCGCGCTCGAGCCGTAGTAATGCAGACTGCGCAGAAATGCGCCAGCTGCCACCTGCTTGGTAATGTAGGCAACGCTGGTGTGCGCCGTTTCAGCCGAAGGAACATAGTAGATGGCCAGGCAGATGCCGGTAATGATCTGGGAGATGAAGATGAAGAGCAGCCCCGATCCGAAGACGTAGGCAAAGCGCGCGCCTCCCGGGATCGGCTCGTCGAGCGACTCCTTCATCAGCTTGTCGACGCCCGCACGCCGGTCCATCCAATGGAAGATCCGCCTGAAGACGCTCCCCTGGGGGCCGGCAGAACTCGCTTTGTGCTCGTTGTCCACGCCTTTACCCTTTCGCCCTTGCGTGCAGGGCAGCGGTTAGCTCAGCTTCTCTTGGTTGGCTACATTAGAGCGGAAGAACTCGAAGTGAACCTGCAATTTGCCGTTGTTCACGCGCATCGGAAGCCGGTCCATGCTGCGCGGCGGCGGTCCGGAGATATGCTTTCCGTCGGGCGCAAACCGCCCACCATGGCACGGGCACACAAACTCATCCTGGCCCTTTTGCCACGAAACACTGCAGCCGAGGTGAGGGCAGATGGCTGAAAGCACCTCGAAGTTATCGTCACCGGTCCGATTCACATATACCGATTGCGCCGAAACGACTTCGCGCCATCCATCACGCTGCGCGAATGTGATGGTCTTTCGCACCGGCTCCGTGCCAACTGTGAAATCGGCTACGGAGCCCACGTCTGACCACTCAGTACCCGACGCCTTGGCGTAGAGCGGATACAGAATGTAACGCAGAACGGGAACAGAAAGGAGCGCTCCCATTCCAATGGAACCGACAGCCATCAATGCCCCAAAGAAGGAGCGGCGGTTGATGACGATTACATCTTTCCTTCCGTCGCTGTACTGAATTTCGGTTCGCTGTTCCACGCCGTCTCCTAAAAGTTCAGCCAGAGAGCCATATACACGGTGTTGTTGTCAGAGGCATTCCGCATGGCGCCGTCGTAATTCGTGCTTGCACCGTTGAATTTGGTGTAGCCGGTGTAACTCACGTCGAGGTCGATGTTTTGTACCGGCCAGAAGGCGAGTTGGACAATATACCCGTTCGTATCGGGACTGCCGTTTTGGCTTCCTGTTACAGCCGCTGGAGCATACAGCAAGGGGTCGCTGTTTCCGTTGGTCGAGAAGAGAGCGCCCGTCGCGGTGTACCGATGACCCCAGTGATAAGTGCTGTCGAGCCGGAAAGTATCCAGGTGGTTGTTCGCGGTCGTGGCTCCTCCTGCTGCAAACGTGGCGCCCAGGTCCGATTTCTCGTGGATGTAGGTCCCATGTACATCAAGGAGATTTGCTCCGAATGGCCGCTCATACTGGAAGTCAAACGACGGATCGACATAGCGATCTTCAGGACCAGTAATTGCGTTGGGAAAAGAGCTCATATAAATCCCATAAGTTCCCGCTTCGAGATAATTGGCGCCCCATGTTTGTTGCCATGCAGCGCGCCAGTAGGGCGCAACGCCGCTGATGTTGTACGCCTGCCCCGTGCCGGTGACAGGCGCCGCCGCTCCCGCGTGCTCTGAGCGATACACCGTCAGCTCGGTGTACAAATGATCGTCATACATGCCGTAACCGCCTACCCCCGCCACATCCTGCCCCAGCGCGCCGGCAATCACAGGTGCCGCGATTGGGCCCACAGACGTCGCGCTGGAAATCCACGGAAATCCCCAGGCCGGCGTGCTGTTCCAAAGATCCTGCACTGTTGGGTTGTTGTTCAGCGTCACGCCGTAATCCAAGGTCTTTCCGCCGAACTTGCCTCGATTAGCAAAGCGCAGATCGGTATTATCCATGCCGAAGTGATCGTCCGAATGTGTATAGGTAACCTGTGCCAGCGCGCCGAAATGAGAAGCCAGCGCCCCTGCAAGAAAGACGCTCAACTGCTGCGGAAATCCCGCGGAATTGTTCTGCGCCCCCGGCTGCTTTGCCTGGTATGCGCTGTTCGACAACAACGCCATGACTGAAATGGGGATATTCTTCGTGAGAAAGAGGTCTTTGGCGTTGCCGACCTTGGCCTTGTCCCCGGGATCCGTCAGCACATAGCCGTGCAGTTTGAAGTCACGGCCAAACTGGGTCAGCTCAGGCGGATTGCTATGACAGACGTTGCAAGAGAGGCCGGTTTGACGGGCAAAGCTGGGAACTGCAAGGGCCAACCTGATGTTGAGGAAGAACAAGATTAGAACGAGGAACCGCAACAGCTTGTGCATGATTCACCCATCACTCACTGCCAGCCTGACAGAAAAACGCCGGCTGCGGAAAGTGCTCATATTCAGTTGGCAAACGTGAAACCGTGCTCCAGCATTTCGGTGCATAGCCGGATTTCTCCGGCATCAGGGAAGCCCGAACGTTGCTGGACGTGCCAAACCCGCGAAGGTTGGCTGTGTCCAATGTTAACCAACAATAGGGCTTCGCAGCAAATCCAACGAGGAACCACGATCGGCGGAGCAAGAATTAATCTCCTGACCTCACATCATTCCTTTACCCGAAATTGCCTGCCTCATCCTGGAAAGTTCTTCGCGTCATTGGAAATCAGTGTCGTACTGAACTCGCGTAGCGTCTCCCTTGCAATGTCGCAGAGATGACATCCCTTGCGCGAATACTCCACCATAACGTGCACGCGGCGTTGTAAGCGCTTGCCTAGAAACTCTCCGGAAATAGAGCTCCGAAAGCGGGAACTATTTAAGACGCGAAGACCTCCCTGATTAAGCTCTCTGAGGCATCGAAATGCATCGTCCGGGTTAACGCGTATTTGTGCGTTCCAAAGGCTACTACAGGTTCCCCGGTCAGGAAACACCCATTTGCAGCTTCATCAGTAACCGCGTAGCGGAAACGAGTGGAATAGCAGCGAGGCGCAGCCACCTCTGGGGTGATTAACCTCGGAGCCGTCCAGAGCTTCCGCAATGCCACTTTGCCGTAGAACGGGCGATCCGCTCTTCTGCCTGAATGCACGTCGAGCGACATGGACCCGTTTGTAAGACGTTATTCCTGACGCTGCGCGATGACGGGATTAACGCGCCCGGAACGGCGAGCCGGAAGGTAGCAGGCGCACAGCCCCACCATCAGCAGGATGCCCGTGGCACCTGCGGCAACTCTCAGGTCTGCCTGGCTGTGTTGAATACTTTGCGCCACCAGGTCCATGCTTGCCGCCATCACACGCATTACCAGTACTGCCAACGCGATGCCGATGCATGACCCAGTGACGATTAGCGTCGTCGGCGAAGCATTTGAAGCCTGGCAAAAGTACCTGGAGAAGGTTCCTGAGCTAAAGACCAGAGACATGAAGTTCATCTTCGACGAATGGGGCACTCGCTACCGCTCGGCTTCGGGTGCCCGCGGTGGCTGCCAGCGGCCGGTGAGAATGGTC
>JAJYAE010000271.1 GCA_021779695.1 Acidobacteriota bacterium
CGTCGGCAAAGCGTTGCGGACGATACTTCCTGGCCAGAACCTGATACCCCATGCGAACTGCTCCTTCTGCTGTCTGTTTCCGTTGATTGCCTAGGTGGGATTGTATCGTTCCGGACCGCAGCCGCGAGTTTGGAAAACCGCGCGAGCGGCCGATCGCCGGTTGTCCTGCTGATGTGAGGAGCTCGCTCAAGAATCAGCCTTCTTCTATGTCAGAGACTAGGGATGGTGCCTTCTGCTCTTTCCCATCGATGGCGTCCCGGAACTGTCTAAGCGGTTCAGTGGTCAGCTCCCAGTTGTTGTCCAGTGCATTCTTGCGCGGCAAGCGGCAACTCAGCCGGCGCCATCCTCTCAGTTTGTTGCCACTGCACACATCATCCTCGGTCTGGGGGCTGTGCCTCTTTATGGGCCGTGGAAGTCTCACTTCGGCGACTCGTCCGTCGATCTCACGACCAGCAAGCCCTGGTGGGCTGAACCCGGCTTTGACGACTCCAATGGGAGACGGTGGGTCTCGCGCCGAAGGGCAGAACAAAGCAGCGTATCCTGTGACATTGACGTGCATCGCGCAGCCGGTTTAGAACGTTGGGATCAGGGTGAAAATGGCAGAGCCGATCACGTTTCAGCGAGTCGTTCGAAACCAAGGGAAGCACGTGTTTTCGTTATTCTCACGGTGTCTTTTTTCAGGCATTCTTGCCAGGCACGGTCGATGCAGGGTGATTTCACTTCTTGCAGCACTTTGCGTCGTGATGCAGATCGCTTCCGCGCAGAAGCTCTCACGAATGAATCGAGACCTGGCAGAAGGGATGCTTAACGACTCGTCTTCCGATGTTCGCAAGAATTACTACGACCCAAAGATGCATGGTCTCGACTGGGATGCTCTGGTCCGGCAGGCGAAGGCGAATATCGACAAGGCTCCCGAGATGGCAGATGCAAATGCCCAGATTGCCGGTCTGCTGGAATCCCTGCATGACTCCCACACACGCTTCTTTCCGCCGCGCTACGACCGCACAGTGGACTATGGCTGGAAGTTCCAGATCATCGGGAAGAATGCCTTCGTCACGGAGGTCGATGCCAAGAGCGATGCCGCAAGCAAAGGAATGCGAGTTGGCGATCAGTTGCTCACGCTGAACGGCTTTGCCGTGGATCGCGCCAGCGCGCCTGGGCTGCTCTATGCCATGTACGTGATTGCACCGACTGCGGCTGTTACCGTGGACCTGCTCGATCCATCGCACAAACTTCTGCATTTCCAGGCGGTCGCCACCATCAAGAAGACACCGGGCCTGATGGGGCTGGGCGATGAATCATGGTACTTGAATCAGCAGAGGATCAATTATGAAGGAGCCGTCTCCAAGAACCGTGTTCGTTACGCTGAACTCGGCTCGAATCTCATGATCCTCCAGATTCCAGCCTTCGCGCTGGGCAACGTCGGTGTCGAGGAGCTCTTTGCCAGGGCGCGGGCGTACAAGACGCTGTTGATTGATCTGCGCGGCAACCCAGGCGGCGCAGTCGACTCGCTGAAAAGCTACCTCGCGGAACTCTTCAAATACGATGTGCTCCTCGGCCAGTGGGTGGCGCGGAACAAGACCACTCCCATTATTGTGAAGGGCGATCGCAAGAATGCCTACACCGGGGATTTAATTGTGCTCGTGGACAGCAGCACTGCATCGGCCGGTGAAATCTTTGCGCGGATCATCCAGCTTGAGCAGCGTGGAACCATCCTGGGCGACCATACTTCGGGCAGAACGATGGAGTCGCGGATGTTTCCCCATGTCATCGGACAGAATCCGGTGTACTACTTCGGCGAATCCATCACCGTTGCTGATACGGTGATGCCCGATGGCAAGAGTATTGAGCACATCGGCGTGCAACCAGACCGTGTCTTCCTTCCGACCCAGGCCGATCTTGCGGCTGGAAGGGATCCGGTGCTGGCCTATGCGGCGGGGCTTGCAGGCGTAAAGCTCACTCCGGAACAGGCCGCAAAGCTCTTTCCACCCGACCCGCCGGAAAACTAGATCCGTATTCCGCAAGGCCGCTTCGCAGCACGCAAGCCGTCTCAGCGTTGCCCTTGTTGTGCGATCCGTCGCCCGTTCGGTGCGGCTTGTTGCGGCTTGCTGGGGAGCGTTTTCCGCTTGCGCCTTCTTGACTCCTGTGGAGAGTACATCGTGCCGCGGCACTGTGCCGCGCCGCAGTTGCAGATGGCCTCATCGTCTCCGCCGTCGTAAAGGCAATAGTCGTAGGTGATTTCTTCTCCCGCTGCGATATCACGAATCGCACGGATCCAGACTCGGCCACGCAGCTCTTCGGTTTCGCAATTCGGGTCGCAACTGTGATTGATGAACATGGCCATGGAGTGTCCGTCGATTACTGTCGAACCATCGCCGATTCCGAACAGGTAGGTGATCGGCGATTCTTCGTAGGCCGTGTCGGCTTCCCGCTTGGTCAGCCGCGGGCCGTCGTACTCGGCCACCCGCATGCCTTTGCGGATCGGTGTTGTGGTGTAACAGCCTGCTGCATGAATGGCGGAAGAGCGGATGATCAGTCCCATGAGCGGTTCGTCAATTCCTCGGGCGCTTGAAGAGTCTATGCACCGCATCCTACCATTGAAGTGGTTGTTGAAAATTGGCACGGGAAGGGCTGGACCTTACACAATGAACCGGGTACACGCAATGGCATTGGCGCTCATCTGCTGCGGAGCGTGGACCGGGTTGTACGCCGGGGCCGCCTCGCCGGGTCAACAGCAGGGTCCACCCGCGACCTCCCAGAAGGGCAACTCGACACCGGCCGCTCCGCCCGCAGCTTCGCAACCCGAATCCAATCCTTTCCCAACAGACACCACCAACATTCCCGTCATGCCTTCGGCCGATTCGCCGGGCTCGATGCCATCTTCAAACTCTTCCGGGAATGCCGCCAGCTTTGCCATGCCCAGCGATAACGCCGATCCTGTTCGCAGTCCGGATGATCCTGGCTCCGAGAGTACGGGCGAGGTCTCTGGAAGCAGCGACAGCTCCTCCGGGCTGGACCAGTTACTGCAGCCACCTCCGGACACGGGACATCACCGCAAGGGCGAAGAGGACAGTTCTGCGGATCTGGCCTTTCCGCACGACGGCCCGAAGAAGAATCTCGGCATCGGCGAGTTCTATCTGGATAGCGGAGACTGGCAGGGCGCGCTATCACGCTTTGAATCCGCGATGGTCGAGGATCCGGAAAATCCGAACGTCTACTGGGGACTTGCCGAGGCGGAGCGCCATCTTGGCAAGTTTGCCCAGGCCAAAGCGTATTACCTGAAAGTGGTCGATTACGACCCGGACAGCAGGCACGGCAAGGATGCGCGCAAGATTCTTCGCCAACCGGAAATTGCTAACGCACCCGACGTTGCGGCCCCGGCAAAGTCGGCTCGCCCGTCTCGACCTTAGAAGCCAGAGAATTTCAGATAAGCAGTGAGGATCGCGCGCCCCCAGAAGGCACTGACAACTCCCCCGATGCAAAGAAAAGTCCCCAGCGGGATTTTGCTGAGCCGTTTCGATTGCAGCGAGCTGCCGCTCCGCGGGCTCATCAGAACAGCGATGGCCGCAATGGCGCCCAGAGAGATGCCGAGGAAGAAGGCCAGCAATGCGTGACTCAGTCCCATCCACGCAGACAGCAGCATCATCAGCTTGATGTCGCCGAGCCCAACGCCTTCCAGTCCTCGCCATGCCCCATATCCCCATCGAATCAGCAGAAGAACGCCGGGAAGCAGGAGCATGCTGATCAGCCACGGCAACACGCCTTGCAGCAGCAGCGCACGATGATCTGCTGCCACTCCCAGCAGGCTCCAGTGCAGGGGCAGGGAACTCCAAAGCCAGGGCGCGCTGAAGCGCAGCAAGCTCGATAGTCCTCCCAGTGCGGTGCCCGTTAGCGTGACCCGGTCCGGCAGCCAGAAGTGCTCCGCATCCAGAGTCGCCAGCAGAATCAGCAGCCAGCAGAACACCATCTGCACGGCGGCAAAGCCGAGCGCGTCAAGAATTTGTGACCTTTCTGCACCAGACCTGTCCAGCACGGATGCGCCGTTCCACGCAGCAAATGCCCACGTCGCCGCGACCGCAGCTTCTGCAAGTGGATAGCGGACACCGATCACCGCATGGCAGCTTCGGCATTGCCCCCGCAGCGCCAGCCAGCTCAGCACGGGGATGTTTTCCCACCAGACCAATTGCCGTTTGCAGGAGCGGCAATGGGAACGTGGCATCACCACGCTTTCGCCCTCAGGCCATCGGCTGGCGCACACATTCAGAAAGCTGCCAAAAGCGAGTCCGGCTAGAGCGAAGATGATTGTGCCTGCAATCTGCATCATGCGAGCCTGAGTATACGGTCTTTCCACCACAGGACGCAGAGACGAACGACCGCGTTACCCCGTTGCAGCATGCGGACCCGATCCATCGCCAGCCGGATTACACTGGAAGAGATGGACAACGCAGGCAAGACCGCCAGTCCTCAACCTTCGCTCGCCCCCACAACGCCCTCCGCCAGCACCGATCCTGAGGGCGCTGCGAGACTCTTTGAGCAATCGGTCGCCATCATGGCTCGTCTCCGCGCGCCGGATGGCTGCCCATGGGACCGCGAACAGACCTTTGATACCATCCGCAAATACACCCTCGAAGAGGCATACGAGGTCTTCGACGCCATCGAGCGGCGTGACTTTCCCCATTTGGCGGAAGAATTGGGCGACCTGCTGCTGCAGGTCCTCTTTTATGCGGAGATGGCAGCCAATGAGGGCCGTTTCAGCATCAGCGATGTGCTTGACCACCTGAATCGCAAGCTTATTCGCCGTCATCCCCATGTCTTCGGTGAAGAAGCGGCACGCGCGGCGGGAAATCGCGCCAGCGTGAATGCGGACGTCGAAGGTTCCGCGGCTGCCGTGCTGCGCAACTGGGATGAAATCAAGGCAGCCGAAAAGCCATCTGCCAGGACCACGCCAGTGGAAGTCTCCCGGCTTGACGGCGTGCAACGGGCGATTCCCGCGCTGGCCGAGGCCGCCAAGCTCGGCTCCAAGGCTGCCAAGGCTGGCTTTGACTGGCCTCGATGGCGCGACCTTCTGCCCAAGCTTGCCGAAGAGACGGCTGAACTTGAAGTTGAGGCTGCGGCTGCGGAGCACGACCCGGCGCGCATGAGGGCAGTCGAAGCAGAACTCGGCGACCTGCTCTTCACGGTCGTGAATCTCGGGCGTCATCTGAGCGTGGATGCTGAGATGGCCCTGCGCGGCTGCAATCTCCGTTTTCGCCAGCGCTTCCATCAAATGGAAATGGATGCGACCAGGCCTCTCGAAGAACTCAGCCCTGAGGAACTCGAGAGCCTTTGGGCGCGGGCCAAGCGCACCCTTGCCGCGCGGGAGAGCGCGTCGTGATCCTCGTTCGCGATTGCGAAACCCTGGACGAGTACGAAGCCTGCGTCCAATTGCAGATTGAGACTTGGGGTTATGACACCAGCGATGTGATCCCGCGCAAGGCCTTCATCGTCGCCAGAAAGATTGGCGGCCAGATCATGGGCGCATTCGACACCGATTATCCCGGTGCAGGTCCGCGCGGCGGGCCCAAATCCCTCATTGGATTCGCTTTTTCTTTGCCTGGAATCAAGCCCCATCCGTCCGGGCCGCAGCCGTATCTGCACTCCCACATGCTGGCTGTCCGCGAGCCCTGGCGCAACCAGGGGCTTGGCACACAACTCAAGCTGGAACAACGGCGTGACGCGCTTTCAAAGGGAATCCGACTCATGGAGTGGACCTTCGATCCGCTCGAAATCCGCAACGCATATCTCAATATCCACAAGCTGGGCGCCGTCGCTCGCTCGTACTTGATCGATTTTTATGGTGTATCCTCTTCTCGTCTTCAAGGGGGATTGCCGACTGACCGGCTTGTTGCCGAATGGGCGCTCGACTCACCTCGGGTGCAGGGCGTACTTGCAGGCGGTCCGAGCGAGCCGGTGGAGGTCACCGAACGCATCAAGGTTCCCGCGGCGATTTCAAGGTGGAAGGCCTCCGATGGGCTGCGTCATCGGGCGGAGGAAGCGCAGCAGCAAAACCGCATCCGTTTTCAGAAAGCTTTTGCAGCAGGTCTGGTCGTGTTGGGTTATACGCGGGACGAGGAAGGCAACGGTGTCTTCGAACTGGGCCCTTCGCACAA
>JAJYAE010000272.1 GCA_021779695.1 Acidobacteriota bacterium
GGGAACAAGATCGTGATTGGGAAATGCACGCGTGGCGTCAACTGGGTGGTTTCCGACAGTCACAAGGCGTTCGTGATCGAGAGCATTCCCGCGGATCAAGCCGGCGTTGCGCGCTACGCTGTTCGGTCCCCCGGCGACATGGGCGAGATCGGCAGGCACTACATTGTTTCTACGAATAACGTCGAGGCCAGAGATAGCTATAACGAGGAGAACATTCACCAGCCGGACCATCCGATGCGTCAGCACGGGAATGGCAGCCAGAACCCCAAGCATTTTGGCCTCAACCTTACGGGAACGCGCTTCTGGACATTCATGTGGTTAATCCGGCAGAACTACGGCCATATCACGCCCGAGATGGTGCAGGCCTGGAGGAGAACTCACTTCATCTACGACGAATCAGGAATCCGGCATGACTTCATCGAGAAGGACAGCAAGCAGATTCCCATCTACCTTGTTCCTGATGCGGCCACACTCTGCTGGCACAGTTCCGGTCCGGCGGGCGTTGACACGTTCCAGGGCGTCGACACATACGTCAGCATGTCGATTGCAGACGACTTGACCTCTTTTCGCACGAAGGGACGACCCTGCGAGTGGGACGGACCCTGGGATCGCATTTCCTTGCGAACTCCGCCACACCATTCGTAGCTGGTTCAAATGTACTGGCTATTGCGACGGACACAGGATCTTGAGTTCTCCAGAGTTGCTCCGAGCCTGCCGAGAGTTAAATGCTGCAATCGCCTGATCCTCCCAGAGCCGATGGCTGCTGTTTCCACTCTTCCTGGAAAGGTGGAATTGGAAGGATTCGCGGGACAAGGAACGTTTGCTGCAAGAAAGCGGTCGTGCAGGGCAGCCGGTGCGATTCCGCCAGACTCGTCAAGGGCTCCCATCGATTCCCCAGAACTACCCCAGCAGAGATGCGGAGTGCACCTGCCAGGCTACTTTACCGTCGATGATGTCGATTGGCTCAGGAAATACGGTATTACCGGGGAAGCCACAGTTCCGGTGTCCGGTGTACCTAGCCGAGGCCACCAAGCTCATCCTCGTGTTCCGTGAGGTAACGCTCCGGATCAGAAAGCTTCGCCCGATCGAAAGCGGACTCGAGGTCAAGGTAGAGGGAAGGGCGGATCTTCCTCACTCCAAGTGCGAGGGTGGTTTTTCCCACCTGGCGAGGCCCGAGGATCGCAACGGCGGGGTTGTTGCAGACCGCATTGAAACGATCCTTATAGATTCTGCGCTCAATGATCCTTGCAATTACGGAATAGAGTTCCACAATTGCAAGCTCAAATTCCCCTAGATTTGGACGCGCTTCGTCCCTTCCTGAAGCATGAAGGCTGAAAATCGATGCATCGCAGCGTGCAGGAATTTACGCTAACAGTTGCTAACAATAAGCCGCTAAACAGGCCTAAAACAGGCCCAAAATGGTGATTTTGCCAACGAAATCACCTAATAGAATCAACAACTTAGATTTAACTCCTCGCCTGCAAAACCTTTATGCGCCGGTTCGATCCCGGCCCGCGCCTCCAATTCCTCCATCAACTTCGAACACAGGAACAATTAAGGGGGCAGACTCGGCGCCGTTTCGCTGAATCGATCTTCTTTCTCTGCGAGCTGTACTTGCAGTGCGCGCTGCAAGTTTTTTGCTGCCGAAGGAGTGACTTGGACTGAGCACGTCAAAGCGATGTCCGGCTGGGTACGTCTCAAATTTTTTCTAGGCTGCCTTGTTTCGAGTCTGCGCATCCTCTGGACGCGTGGCATGCCCATGACGGAGCAATTGATGCTCAAGCGGCGGGATTACGGAGTGGGCGAAATTTTTCATCCGTCGGAGACCCCACCGCCAGCCACAACATCGCTTGGAAGTGGAACCAGCAATCAATCATATTGAGTTTGCGTCGCTTGCGGTTCATGTTGAAGGGTGCTTGCAAAGAGAGTTCGCCAAGGATCGCAGTTTCGGCGACACCTCTAAATCACCTCGAGAGTGGAGTTCAGCCCCAGCAGGTCTCCCAACGCCCGCACCTCCCTGCTTGAGACATCAATGTCGCGACAAACCAGATTGAATCGTGCGTCTCTTCTGCCTCCAACGGGCAAATTCAGGGGAGTCAAGTGACCGCTGTCGAGATCATCCTGAATTCGATATACCGGCAGCCATCCGAAACAAAGACCGCTCCGCACCGCTTCGATCGCGGTCTCGACTGTATTGACAGCGAGAAATCTCTGGGACGGCGTCCTGGGTTGATGGCGGGGTTCGCCACCCCCGACAGCTTCAATGCTCACAGCAAGGTGCTGCACCAGATCTGCGAGCAAAAGGGGCCGCTTTTTCATCCCCAATGGGTGATCGAAGCGCGCGACGGCCTGGAGTCGGATCTCGAGGATCGGCTTAGCGAAGTATTCGCGCGAAATCAGGCCGGTAATGCAGAGATCGGCTCCGTGGGTGATGAACTCGGTGGACGATGAGAGGAATGTGGATTGACGAACCCGCGGGTGTACGTATGAGAATCTTCGAGCGAACTCGGTCAAGGCCTCGAAGAGCCTGGCGTTGGGATACAAGCTGTCGACAGACAGCCGAATCTCCGACTCACCTCCGGAGACCAGTGAGCGCGCACGCTGCTCGAGTTGAACAAAACCCGATAACAGGGGCTCAGCATCGGCAAGGAGTACTCGCGCCGTCTCGGTGAGGTGCGCCTTTCGCCCCTTGATATCAAAGAGCTTGACCCCGAGTTGATCCTCGAGTCGGCCTATCGCGTAGCTGATGGTGGATTGCGAGCGGTTCAGCTTCTTGGCCGCGGCAGCAAAGCCTCCAGACTGAACCACGGTGTGCAGGATTTCCCACTCATCCAGCGTTGTGTGCACGTACGGATTGTATATCGAAAAAATCGATCAATATACTCCGAAAATGCAGCTTTTCATTCGAGATTCTTCACCGTAATATTCCCTTTGACTCTGCCCGTAAGTGGGGAGTTGCCTCGTAAGTCCTGCCAGGAATCGATTTACCTCTCTGATGGAGGTATAGGACAGCGCATGTCTGCTGATCGTTTGGGGAGAACTGCATGATGAATCAAAGAAGGATGATGGTGATTGCCGGCTTTTTGCTCGCTGGCGCAATTGGAAGCAATGCAGCCCAGCAGAGTGCGGCGATCAAGTCAGAAGAGCTCAAGATCAGCATCAACACGCAACAAACTGCGCAACCCGTTTCCCAGTATGAATACGGGATGTTCATTGAGCACATTGGCTCGCTCATTTATCGCAGCCTTTGGTCGGAGATGCTGGATGATCGCAAGTTTTATTTCCCGATCAAACCAGAGGAACCCCGTGCCAACACCCCGGAACAGGGCGGGCCTTTTCGCAATTTGCAACTGCGCAAGTGGCATCCGGTTGGTCCCGGTGACGCCATCGTGATGGATAAGAGCCAGCCATTCGTCGGCGAAGAGAGCCCACGCATCGAACTTGATTCCTCCACCGCGCATGGTATTCATCAATCAGGCATCGCGCTGGTCAAGGGCAGGAAGTACATTGGCCACATCTGGCTTCGCGGCACTCGCAATGCGCGGGTGAATGTTTCTCTCATCTGGGGTGGAGGTGCATCGGAGCGCCAGACTGTTTCATTACCCGCTCTTTCCGCCATCTATAAACAGGTGCCTTTCAGCTTCACAGCAGAAGGAACCACTGATGCCGGCGCCTTCGAGATCACCGGTATGGGCAGCGGCGATTTCCATGTTGGAACCGTCTCGCTGATGCCTGCAGACAACCTTGATGGCTTTCGTCCGGAAGTGATCGCTCAACTGAAGCAATTGCATTCCGGCTTCTGGCGTTTGCCCGGCGGCAACTTTATCTCCGACTTCAACTGGTACGACTCCGTTGGCCCACGCGACAAGCGGCCACCAGATTTCGACTATGCATGGAACGCCATGCAGACCAATGACGTGGGCATGGATGAACTCATGACGTTTTGCAAGCTGATCGGCGTTGAGCCCTACATCACGGTGAACGCCGGATTCGGCGACGCGCACTCAGCGGCAGAAGAAGTGGAATACATCAACGGAGCGGCAACCACTCGGATGGGCGCGATGCGTGCGCAGAATGGGCATCCGGAGCCTTATGGCGTCAGGTTCTGGGATATTGGCAACGAGCCCTATGGACAATGGCAGCTTGGCCGCACAGATCTGAAGTACTACCTTCTCAAACACAATGAGTTTGCGAAGGCGATGCGCTCGGTAGACCCGTCCATCACACTGCTGGCTTCGGCCTCCATGCCTGAAGAGGCCATTTTTGAGGGCGTTGCTGCAGACTGGCACATTCCTCTTGATCAGGCCGGCATCTGCTCCGATGCAGATTGGACCTGTGGCTTCCTGAAACATGACTGGGGCAATTTCGACGGGATCACGGAGCACTGGTACACGCGCGCCGGGGTGCGTTGGGATCGTGAGCGGGCAGAGAAGGGCATCAAGGTTGGCCGCCTTGAACCTGGATATGTTCCCGATCAGGAGAGCGTGCTTGAGTGGGTGCGCCGTCCCTCAGATCGCGTGCACCTGAAGGGTGAAGAGTGGCAGGAGTACGAGCAGCGATTTCCCGAGATGAAGACCCGGAAAATCTTCATGTCCAATGACGAATACGCCTATACCGGCGGCGAAACCAATCTGAAACTCGCATTAGCCTACGCGATGGTCTTCAATGAAATGCTCCGCGAAACTGATTTCCTCCGCATGACGGCCTTCACCATGGGTGTCTCGACGTTGGATTTGAATCAGACTTCTGCAACTCTTAACACGAATGGTCTGCTGTTCAAGCTCTATGGTGATCATCTCGGCGCAGGCTTCACCCCGGTTACGCTTACGGGCAACTCTCCCCAGCCCGCTCCCACCCAGCACATCGTGGGTGACCTGCCACGGACCAGTGCCGGTAGTCCCACGTATCCGCTGGACATGGTTGCGGGGCTCAGCGCGGATGGTAGATTCCTTACGCTTGCCGTCGTCAATGCGACCGACTCAGTGCAGAAATTCAATTTGAGTGTGAGCGGCGTGCGGATCGGCGAGAGTGGAACGTCCTGGCAAATGACCGGCAAGAATCTTGAAGCTGCCAACCACGCAGGGCAAGCGCCGCAGGTCGAAGTAAAACAGGCCGCGATTGAGGGATCTCCTGCGGCCTTGTCTGTAGCGCCCATCAGCGTGGTGATCTATCGTTTCCCGATCGTGAAAGGGGCACGATAGAGTACTCCACCTGGACCAACGTCGGTACTCAGATTGTCGTGAGAACAGAAGCAACGAACCGGAGTCGAGAAGAATGAATGAATCAAAAGTCTCTGCAGCATGTTCCTTTCTGATGGCCCTGGCCATGGCAGGTGCCAGTGCCATCTCCGCGCAGGTGCAAACGGAGGTGCCTCCCGTCATTCCGAGTGCAAAGCCTGTGACGGTTGAGCATATCAAGGTCCACTCGGCTTCGATTGCAGGCAACCTTGAAGGCGATTCAGCAGACCGCGACGTTATAGTTTTTCTGCCCCCGAGCTACAGCAAGGCAAAGCACCGCCGCTACCCGGTGGTGTATGCGTTACACGGTTACTCGATTGGTGCTGAACAGTGGACCCACGAGATTCATGTTCCCCAGACGATTGAAGGTGCATTTGCGCAGGGCGCCAAAGAGATGATTGTGGTCCTGCCTGATTCGAAGACAATTTACAACGGCTCGATGTACTCAAGTTCGATCACGACAGGTGACTTTGAAAGGTTTATCTATCATGATCTCGTCGCCTACATCGACGCTCATTACCGCACGATACCCACTCGTGAGAGCCGCGGACTTGTTGGCCACTCCATGGGCGGCTACGGTGCAACACGCATCGGGATGAAACATCCCGATGTGTTCGGCTCTCTTTACATCATGAGCCCGTGCTGCTTATCTCCGATGGCAGGTGGCGGACCTGGGCCGATCGAGCAGATGAAGGAACGGGCGATTTTGAGTGAGAAGAAAGCGGCGGCTGCTACATCTCCTGCCGATCTTGCGAGCAAGTCGCCAGGCTTTGAAGCCGCGGCGTACGCCACTGCTGCTGCGTGGGCACCCGATCCGAAGAATCCTCCTTTGTACTTCGACTTGCCCACGAAAGACGGTGTTCCGCAGCCAGAAATCATGGCCAAATTCGCCGCGAATGCGCCGCTG
>JAJYAE010000273.1 GCA_021779695.1 Acidobacteriota bacterium
GGTCTTCTTTGCAAATCGTGATGGAGTGTCTTCCATGCGCTGGGATGGCAAAGACTGGATTGATGAGGGAAAGCTGCCGAATATTGTGTATCGGGCGACATCGCTGGCCGAGGATAAAGACGGAAACCTGTGGGCCGCCGGCAGCAAAGGCTCTGTGCTCCGCATCACCGTGGCTCCGTCGGGAATGAGAGACTCCAAGGCCGAGGTGGTTTCAAGCAAGGCGGGCGTTCCTCCCGGTGTAACAGCGGTTGCTCTTGTCATGGGCAAGATCTATCTCGGGATTAATCGAAACCGGGATATCTATCGTTGGGACCCTACGGGTCACGGGTTTGTGGTCGATGACCAATTCCTTTTGCCCATCGATTCCCCTGATGCGACTCCGTTCCTATATCAAACAGATGATGGAAGTGTCTGGACGGGCACGATCGCATCCGGTAGTCGGCGCATCGCGCGCATCATTCCGGCGGCCGATGGAAAGTTGCGAGTCGACGAGGACACGTATCGGCCCCTCACTCGTTTCAAGGTCCAACCCGCGTTCGCTGACCCCGATGGCGATGTGTGGGCCGCGGGCGAGGCCCTGATCCGTTTTAATCCTCACCTGCAGGCCTCGGCGTCGGAACAGTTCCCCACGCTTGTGCGTCAGGTCACCGCTGGATCGCGCATTGTTTTCGGCGGTAATAGCGTCGCTGGCTCGCCAGAACTCCGGCTTCCGCCGGAGAGCAACGACGTTGACTTCCAGTTTGCTGCCGCATCGTATGGCGACTCGGCTGATATTCGGTACCAGTATCGGCTCGAGGGCGCGGACAGCGAATGGTCGGCGTGGGGGAAGCAGACGGAAGCGAATTTCAGCGGCCTGGGTCCCGGCAGCTACATATTTCGAGCGCGCTCGCGGGGAATTGACGGACAAGTGAGTCCGGAAGGAACCTATGCGTTCATCATTCTTCCGCCTTGGTACCGAACCACGTTGGCCTATATTCTTTACGGCCTTCTCTTCCTGATTCTCGCGATTGGCGGCTGGCGTTTGATCAGTATGTACGAGCGCGAGAAGGCTCGAAGAAAGACTGAGGCTCTGGAAGCTCAGGCTAAAGCGCTCGAGGCAACCGTTAGCGAACGCACGGAAGAGATTCGTGCGCAGGCTGCCGAAATTTCCGCGCAGAAAGACAGCATCGAACTGCTGAGCGAAATCGGCAAGGAGATTACCGCTTCGCTGGATCTGAATACCATCCTATTCAAGCTCTACCAACGTGTGAATCAAATCGTAGACGCGAGCATCTTCGGGGTCGGACTGTACCTGCCGGAGAAGCGTTTGATTGAATACAGCTTGGCGATTGAGAATGGCAAGCGATATGCGCCCTATACTCGCAGCGCGGACGATAAAAATCAGTTCGCGGTATGGTGCATCGATCATCGGCAGGCGATTTTGATTAATGACGTGGAGACCGAGTCATCGAAATACATTCCTGCCTACACCCATACCGGCACGGTGCTTGACGACGGCAGCATGGCACAACCACCTGCGTCCATGATTTATCTGCCGCTGATCGCGCAGGAACGTGTTCTTGGCGTTCTGAGTATTCAGAGTTTCAAGAAGAACGCCTATACCGAACAGCACCTGAGCTTGCTGGAGAACCTGGCTGCGTACACAACCATCGCGCTCGACAATGCCAATGCCTACCAGGTCATCAACCAGCAGGAAAAGGAAGTCAGCGAACGTGCCGCGGAATTAGTGACCATCAACCGAATCACGCAGGCGCTCGCGACTCAACTCGATAAGGACCGCCTTATCCAGTTTCTCGGGGATGAAGTCCGCGATCTGTTTCGCGCGCCCATATGTTATGTATCTCTGCTCGACCGAGCCACCATGACGCTTCACTTTCCGTATGCGTATGGCGAAGACGCTGCGCCGCGACCCTTCGGACAGGGACTGACGTCGCAGATCATTCGCACCGGCCAACCTTTGCTCATCAATGAAGACATGGAAGGCAACCGCGCCAAGCTGGGTATCGAGCAGATTGGGCGGCACACGGCTTCTTATCTCGGGGTTCCGATTCCATCCGGCGGCCAGGTAATTGGCGTGATCAGTGTTCAGTCGGTCGATCAGGAAGGGCGCTTCAAAGAAGCCGATCTGCGCCTTCTGTCGACGGTCGCAACATCTGTCGGGGTCGCCTTCCATAATGCAAAGTTGTTCGAAGAGGCAGGACATGCAAGAGCGGCGGCGGAACAAGCAGACGCGGCGAAAAGCTCATTCCTGTCGACGGTCAGCCATGAACTGCGGACGCCACTCACCTCTGTGCTCGGCTTTGCCAAGATCATTCGCCGCAGACTTGAAGAACGACTCTTCCCGTTGATTCCGGAGGACGATCGCAAGGTGCAGCAGGCCAAGCGCCAGGTGATCGAAAATCTTGATGTCGTGGTGAGCGAGGGTGAGCGCCTTACAAAGTTGATTGACGACGTTCTCGATCTGGCCAAAATCGAGGCAGGCAAATTTACCTGGAACATGGCCAGCCTTTCCGTGAAGGATGTGATTGAACGCGCAATCGCGGCCACTTCATCCTTGTTTGAAGCCAAGAAACTAGAGTTGGTCCGCGATATCGAACCGGGCTTGCCTTTGATTACCGGGGATCAGGATCGTTTGATCCAGGTCGTGATCAATCTGATTTCGAACGCCGTCAAATTTACTGACACGGGCTCGATCACGTGCTCTGTTCACAAGCAGGGAAGTGAAATGATCGTGAGCGTCAAGGATTCTGGCATCGGCATTGCTCCCGCTGATCAGCCCAAAGTTTTCGAGAAATTCAAGCAGGTCGGCGATACCTTGACCGACAAGCCCAAAGGGACCGGCCTGGGGCTGCCGATCTGCAAAGAGATCGTCGAATATCATGGCGGACGAATCTGGGTGGAGAGCGAACCGGGCCACGGCAGCACATTTTCATTTACGCTTCCAATTATTGAAGGTACGCAGGCGCTTGAAACGCTCCCTATGCGCCACTCCATCAATGTAGAGACCCTTGTCCGGCAGTTGCGAGAGAGAGTGATCTCACACCCATCGCGGGATAAGTCAGTCCTGGTGGTCGATGACGACTCCAACATCCGATCGCTCCTCCAGCAGGAACTCACAGAGGCGGGCTATTCCGTTCGCCTGGCCGAAGACGGCCGCAAAGCGCTGGCCCTGATTCGAGAGGAACCGCCGGGACTGGTCATCCTCGATGTGATGATGCCGGAGATGAATGGTTTCGACGTGGCGGCAGTGCTCAAAAATGATCCATCCACAATGGACATCCCAATCATCATCTTGTCCATTCTCGAAGATAAAGAACGCGGATACCGGCTGGGTGTGGATCGTTACCTTACCAAGCCAATCGATACGGCTTCTCTGTTCCACGAGGTTGATACGTTGCTGGATCAAGGGAAATCCCGGAAGAAGGTGATGGTCGTCGATGAAGATGCGTCCACCATTCGGACTCTCACCAGTGCCCTTGAGACTCGTGGCTATCAAGTAGTCGAGTCGAGCGGCTCTGAGCTGGTTTCAAAAGCTGTCCTCTCGAAGCCTGACATCATTATCTTGAATTCGCTCCTTTCCAGCGATGAAGCGGTTCGTGCTCTTCGCTTCGAGAAGGGAATGGAGAACGTACTCTTTTTGATTTATCAATGACGCCTATGAAAATTCTGATTGTTGACGACGAACCGCATTTGCGCATGCTGATCCAGCAGACCCTCGAAGAACTCGAGGACGATGGTGTCGAACTTTTCACTGCGAGCAACGGCGAAGAGGCGCTCGAAACAATTCGCAAAGAGGAGCCCAATCTTGTTTTCCTCGACGTGATGATGCCGAAGAAAAACGGCTTCGATGTCTGCAGCGCGGTGAAGAATGATTTGGGATTAGGTCACATCCATATCATTCTGCTGACCGCCAAGGGTCAGGAGTTCGATCGCCAGCGCGGCCAGGAAGTTGGCGCTGATCTTTATATGACCAAGCCGTTCGACCCGGATGCCCTGATCGCCAAGGCCCGCTCCGTGCTGGGTTTGTCAATGCCTGGGGAGTGAGGCATATGGCCGCTCTCACACTCAAGTCACTCATCAGCTCCAGGTCCGACTGCCGTTCCGCCCTCACGGCGTTAATCAATGTTGTGGGCGCCGAAATCTCCATTGTTGACCCAGCCGGCAAGCCTCTGCTGGGTGAGATATCTCCGGACAATTCAGTTGACCATACTCACATTCCAGTGCAGTTTGAAGACGCGACCCTGGGATTTGTCGTTGGCCCACCTGAGCCTGCGTCGGCAATCGCCCTGCTGCTCCAGCACTTCGCAAGCCGCCAGTCTGAAGCGCGAGCACTTGCTGCAGAGGTTCTCCATTTGTACCGCGAAGTCCACTTGATTGAGCAACTGTCCGAACAACTGGCCGCTCTTCTCAACTCGGCCGCCGTGGGTCAGTCTGCGCTGGCGCAGGCGCAACGCTTAATTCCTGCGACTCACGGTAGCGTGCTCTTAATGGGAAAGGACGACCGCATCCTGCAACGCGCCGCTTCTTTCGGCGATTTGTGCGATGATTCCGCAGACGATCGGGGTCCCCTTGGTCCCGGATCGCAGTTCGCTGCTTCGACCCTGGAGCGCGGAATTGGAGAGATCGTCAATAACTGCGCCTCCGATGCTCGCGCTCTTGAATCGGAATGCACGCTGAGGTCATTGATGTGCGCTCCCTTGCGCGCAGGACAGCGGACGGTCGGCATTATCGCATTAGCCAACAGTGCAGCTGGCTCATCTTATTCCGCCGCCGATCTTAAACTGCTGAACACCATCGCGCTGCAAACTGCCGCTGCCATTGAAAACTCAATGCTGTGCGCGGAAATGGTCGAAACCGCCCGCGAGCGCGCCGCTTTTGCCGCCGAACTGCAGGCTGCAAGCACTGTTCAGCAATTGCTTTTGCAGAGCGCCTCGCGTTCCACTCCCGGTTTTCAGGTGGACTCCGTGTATCTGCCCGCCAGCGAAGTTGGTGGCGATTTCTTCTTCGTATCCCCTGCGCCGGACGGTTCTCTCACCGCCATTGTGGGCGATGTTTCAGGAAAGGGCCTCCCCGCCGCGATGCGCGTTGCCATGATTCTTGGTGCACTGCGCCGCGAAACTTCGCACGACCCCGGGGACATCCTGCACGGTCTCAACAACGCACTGATTGCGCAGGGGCAGCTCGGCTTTACTACTGCTTGCTGTGTACGCATCGCACTCTCCGGCGAGTACACGGTTGCGAATGCCGGGCACATTCCTCCCTACATCTCCGGTCGCGAAGTGAATACGCCGCCAACGTTGCCATTGGGCCTGCTTGCGGAGCAGGCGTACGAGCTGGTGCACGGCCGTCTGGCGGCCTCGGAACGTTTCGTCCTGCTTTCGGACGGCGTTCCAGAAGCCCGCGCCGACAGCGGAGAGCTTTATGGATTTGGAAGACTTCCGAATCTTACTTTGATGTCCGCCCGCGACATCGCCGAAGCCGCGCAGCGTTTCGGTCAGGAAGACGACATCACTGTCCTGACACTTGCCATCGCTAACGGCTAGCTGTCTCGGGATAGCCAGCGCGCGCACCCAATTCTAAAAGTGCACGAGCTGGCACTTTTCATCGAATCGCCGAATCGTGCGGACATCGATGATGTGAATGCCTTCGATGACTGGTTCGCGTCACACGCCGAAAGATTCTTGTCCCGTTCTAGCAAAATAAGTAATGGTTCAGGTCATTACGCGCATGGCTGCGGCGAGCATTACGCGGGTAACGGGTATGCATTTTTATGCGCAAATGCTGCCGGCATGATCTTTTGTTGTACGGCGGCGAACGACATCAGCTTGCCGATTGCGAGGGAAACGGAATCGTCGTTTCGTCCCCTACGGATGGCGGGTCAACTCTCCGAGGCTGCGTTCACCAACGCTGGAAGGCAAGATCGAAAAGGGCGAAAGCACCCATGTGTCAATCGATTACGACGGTAATTATGCAGGGGAAATTGTTTCCGCGCGAAGGCCTTGGTTGACGCAGAGAACCGTGACCGACGCCCAAAAACGACGCTTGCCGTTTGCCGGATCACGGCTACAATTGGCAGAGCAAAGGGATCGTTGCATCGCCCAATTGGCAACGTCG
>JAJYAE010000274.1 GCA_021779695.1 Acidobacteriota bacterium
TGCGCCATCCGGCGCAATGCCGGTCATGTGGTAGGCGTCCGCGCTCATGCCGTAGCCGATCACTTCAGCCAGAATCTTTGCGCCGCGGGCCTTTGCAAACTCGAGCTCTTCGAGGATGAGAATGCCGGCGCCTTCACCGATCACAAAGCCGTCGCGATCCTTGTCGAAGGGCCGGCTGGCATGGGTCGGGTCGTCGTTGCGCGTCGAGAGCGCCCGCATCGAGGCAAATCCGCCAACCGATAGCGGCGTGACAGCAGCCTCGGAGCCACCGGCAATCATCACGTCGGCATCGCCGTGCAGAATCATGCGCACCGAGTCGCCGATGGAGTTGGCACTCGTGGCACATGCGGTGGCGGTAGCGGAGATGGGGCCCTTGGCGCCGTAACGGATGCTGAGCTGCCCTGCCGCCATATTGACGATGGCCGCCGGAATGAAGAATGGCGAAATCTTGCGAGGCCCGCCCTGGAGCAGGTTGGAATGCTCGCGCTCGATAATTTCAAACCCGCCAATACCGGAGCCAATAAAGACGCCGGTTCTGTCCGCAATCTCCGGCGTTATCTCCAGACCCGCCTGCGCCATCGCCTCCTGTGCGGCGGCAAAGGCAAAGTGGATGAAGCGCCCCATCTTGCGGGCTTCCTTCTTATCCACAAAGTTGAGTGGGTCAAAGTTCTTGACTTCAGCGGCAAACGTCACGGGGAAGCCCGTTGTGTCGAAGCCCTGGATGGGAGCCATACCACTGGCCCCGGCCAGAAGCTGCCGCCACACCTCGGGAGCGGTGTTACCCACACCGCACACCAGCCCAAGGCCGGTGATGACGACTCGGCGATTCACCAATTACTTGCCTTTCGCGTTCTTCTCGATGTAATCGATTGCGTCCTTGACGGTCTTGATCTTCTCCGCGTCCTCGTCGGGAATCTCAAGATCGAAAGCCTCTTCAAACTGCATCACCAGCTCGACCACGTCGAGCGAATCGGCGCCCAGGTCTTCCTGGAAGCTCGCTCCAGGCGTCACTTCGGCTTCGTCCACCTGCAGCTGCTCGACGATAATCTGCTTCACTTTTTCTTCTACGGCCATGCGTCCTTCTCCTCGTGTTCTACGAATCGTTTGAATCGTCTCCGGGTATCCATCCCTTTGGATTCCGCCCACATACCATACCCGCAAGCGGCAGGGAATGACAACCACCGCGCCAGAAAATATGCGCATGGCCCCGAAATTTCAAGTCTACCGGGCGGGTGAGGGCGTGTAAAGCAGCGAGAAGACAGGATAGTACGAGGTGAGAAGGCAGGACTTGCACCTCCTGCCTGTTTGTGCTCCGAGGCATAGCCTGGAGGCGTACATTAGGCGAAGAGGGACTTGCCATGGGAAGCACTGCCATTCTGTTCGCCCTGATTTCTGCCGTCCTCCTCTTTCTTGGCCTTTGGCTCGGCTTCCACCAGGGGCGCGCCGGAGCCAGAGCGCAGCTTGAGGAGGCGCTGGCCAACGAGCGCAAACTCGCCGAGGTGCGCGAGGGGGGGGTGCGCGAACAACTCTCTGCCGCAACGGCTGAAATTGCAATTTTGAAGCCAAAGGCAGAAGAATTGACGCGCGTCCAGGAACAGCTCCGCAATGAGCAGGCGAAGTATGAGCAGATGAAAGCCGATCTTGACGCGGCTTTCAAAGGAGCTGCTGCAGATGCCCTCCGGGCCAACACACAGTCGTTCCTGACGCTTGCAAAACAGGAGCTAGGCGTCCAACATACTGCTGCGGAACAGACTCTCAATCAGAAAGAAGATTCAATTAAAAACCTACTCGAACCATTGGCCAATGTGCTTAAAAGCCTTGACGAACAGACTCGAAGTATGGAAATCGCGCGTGCCGGTGCGTACGAACGGATCAAAACGCTCGTCGAACAATTCGGCCGCGAGATTCCAGATTCACTGAACTTGCTGAAAAATGAAACCTCGCAGCTCATCACGGCATTACGTGCGCCAAAGACGCGCGGCAACTGGGGCGAGTTGCAGCTCAAGCGCTGCGTGGAATATGCCGGTATGGTCGAGTACTGCTCGTTTTCCGAGCAGGTTTCCGCGCGTGACGAAGACAACAACCTGCTGCGTCCCGATATGACAATTCAATTGCCCAGCGGACGCATCATCATCGTGGATGCCAAGACCCCGCTTGACGCGTTTCTCGACTCCGGCCAGGAAACTGATCCTTCTTTGCAGCCATTACGGTTTGCGGCCCACGCGGAGCGGGTGAAGACGCATCTCCGCGAGTTATCGAGCAAGGCGTACTGGAAGCAGTTCGAGTCCACACCTGAGTTCGTTGTCTGCTTTCTGCCCAGCGAAGCATTGTTCAGCGCGGCACTGGAAGCGGACCCATCATTGATCGAATTCGGCACGCAAGGCAATGTGATGATGGCCACGCCGACCACGCTGATTGCATTGTTGAAAGCAGTGGCATACGGGTGGCAGCAGTCGCAAATCACGCAAAATGCCAAGGCCATTCAGGATACGGGCAGAGACTTGTACAACAAACTTGCGAATGCGCACGAATACTTCGAGAAGCTGGGGAGCGCCCTCGGCAATGCCGTCGGTCATTACAACAAATTCGTCGGCGCGGTGGAAGGTCGCGGCGGAGCATTCTTCCATGCACGCAAGTTGGGAGCGCTGGTACACAACAGCGAAGAGATCGAAATGTTGGAGCCGCTTCCTGCTGAGCCACGGCCGCTCACCGCGGAAGATTGGGCGCCCTCTTCCGGCCTCGCCCTCGCTGCCGGGTCTGAAGATGTTCCAAACGAAGTAAACTGAGAAGCTAACTTGACCCCGCGAATGCTGTCCGCAGCCGCTTCCATGTCGTCTGCAAATCTTCCGGCAGCACGCGAGTCTCACCAATCGCCGTCATAAAGTTGGTGTCGCCGGCCCAGCGCGGCAGCGCGTGCAGGTGCAGATGCCCGGCGACGCCCGCTCCGGCAGCGCGACCCAGATTCATGCCGATGTTTAGCCCCTGCGGCCGGTAGATTTGCTGCAGAACCTGTTCGGTGCGCTGTGCCAGATCCATCATCTCGTGCGCTGCATCGTGTGGCAGCAGGGCCAGCCGGTCCAGGTGCGCGTAGGGCAGGATCATGACGTGGCCGGAAGTGTAGGGGTACGCGTTCAGGCAGACGTAGCAATGGGTTCCGCGCCACACGACGCCTGACGCGGCCTCGGCGGTGTCCCGGTTCGTGCCCTGGGCGATGGCGTAGTCAGTGGCGGCAATGAGGTTGCAGAAGACGCAGCCGGTGTCGCCGGGCCAGGCGGCGAGCGCGGCGGGTACGCCGGGGCGCGTGACCTCATCTGCCGTCGTGACATACGTGTAGCGCCAGGGAGTCCAGAGAAAGTCCATATGCCCGCAACCGTTGCGTCTCAGTATATCGAGGCCGGTTGCGGGATGGATTGCTCAACACGCGCATCGGTTCGTTCGGATAGGGCTTTTGCGCCCAGGGCTAGGAATCGGAAGGGCAGGATCGCAGCTTTGATGAAAACTTTGCCACAGTTGTGGTTCAACCAGTGTGTGCCCAACCCATTGCATTGACGCAGGAAAGCGACCCGGACTACACTTTAAAGAGTAGTGTTCCGCGCGGATTCCAGCGGGATGCTGCGGCCGCCCTCCCGCCAGCTGTTGCGCACCTGGTGTTTCCCACGGAGACGAGTCGCCCCTTTTGGTCAGCTCAGCTGGCCCGGGAGATTGTCTCTTAGGTTACTTTCAGGTTGCGCGGCCCCTGCGTGAGAGAAGGCTATCGATCGCTAGCCCCTGCACTCTGTGGGGCGCCGAAGATCATCCGGCAATTTGCACATGCACTCTGCCGGCATTTGGAATCGCGGAGCTGTCGCCATGCCAGACGTCCTCAATCCCGAACCCGAGAGCACAACCCTGAACACCGAACTCGAACTGCCCACCCTCGAACCTGCGACGGAGTCTTCTCAGCCGTTGCCAGAATCCACGTCCATCCCTGAGACCGCTCAGAGCGCCGATCCTTCCACGCTGGACGCCGATACACCCAACCACCCTGCCGAGGCACATGCCAACGAGCAGGCTGAAGCAAATTTCGACTCTGGTGAAGATTTCTCTGCCGCGCTGGAAGCATTTGAGCGCGAGCAGGCCGCTGAAGCGGCAGCCGTGGAAGCCTACGGTGACAAGATTGTCACCGGCACGGTTTTGAAGCAGACCGAAAAGCATCTTGTGATTGATGTCGGTCTGAAGTCCGAGGGACTGGTTCCGCTCGAGCAGGTGGTGGACCACACCGGCGCGGTCAAGTTCCAGCCCGGCGAGTCGATTGATGTGGTGATCGAGCGCGAGGAGCCCGAAGGTGGCTACCTTGTGAGCTATGAGAAGGCGCAGCGCCTGCGCGTATGGGACGTGATCGAGAAGGCAGCCAACGAGAAGACGCCTGTGATGGGCACGGTAGTCAGCCGCGTCAAGGGTGGCCTGACCGTGGACATCGGCATGAAGGCGTTTTTGCCGGGTTCCCAGCTTGAGATCCGCCCGGTGCGCAACCTGGATGGCTACCTCGGCCAGCAGATTGAAGTCCGCGTCATCAAGCTGAACAAGAAGCGCGGCAACGTCGTGGTGAGCCGCAAGGAGATTCTGGAAGAGGAGCAGAATTCCAAGCGCTCCAAGACGATGGAGCACCTGGAAGAGGGCGCGGTTCTGACGGGCACCGTCAAGAACCTGACCGACTACGGCGCGTTCGTTGACCTCGGCGGCATCGATGGCCTGCTGCACATCACGGACATGAGCTGGGGCCGGCTGACGCATCCGCGCGACCTCGTCAATGTGGGCGACGAGATCCAGGTGAAGGTGCTGAAGTTTGACAAGGAAAAGCAGCGCGTTTCGCTCGGCTTCAAGCAGCTGACGCCGGATCCATGGCTTGACGCCTCGGAGCGCTACCCCGTTGGCGCGCATGTGCACGGGCGCGTGCTGTCCGTCACCGACTACGGCGCGTTTGTGGAGCTGGAGCAGGGCATCGAGGGCCTGGTTCACCTTTCCGAAATGACCTGGTCGAAGCGGTTGAAGCATCCTTCCAAGCTGGTGAAGCCCGGTGACGAAGTGAACACCGTGGTGTTGAGCGTGAATCCGGCGGACCGCCGCATCTCGCTCGGCATGAAGCAGCTTCTCGAGAATCCGTGGGAGAATCTCTCGGAGCGCTATCCGACCGGAACCGTGGTCGAGGGCCGCGTGCGCAACCTCACCGACTTCGGCGCCTTCATTGAGATTGAAGACGGCATCGATGGCCTGGTGCACGTCTCCAACCTGAGCTGGACCAAGCGGGTGAAGCATCCTTCTGAAGTGGTGAAGAAGGGTGAAAAGGTGAAGGCCGTGGTGCTGGGCGTAGAGCCGCAGAATCGCCGCCTGAGCCTGGGCATCAAACAGCTGCAGCCCGATGTGTGGGAGAGCTTCTTCGCCTCGCATCGCGTGGGCGATGTGGTCCACGGCAAGGTGCTGCGTACCGCGCAGTTCGGCGCCTTTGTTGAAATCGCGGAAGGAGTCGAGGGCCTGTGCCACGTCTCTGAAGCGGTGGGCGACGACGGAACACCGGCCAAGATGGAGCAGGGCGAAGAGCACGACTTCAAGATCATCAAGATCAACGTGGAAGAGAAGAAGGTGGGTCTCAGCCTGCGTTCGATCGGTCATGAAGCCAGCCGCGCCCAGGTGGAGCACTACAAGGAAAGCGCGCACAAGCAGCCGGTTTCCAGTTCGACCACCACGCTCGGGGACCTTATCAACTGGAAGAGCGAGCGGTAAGCCCGCAGCCAGCGAACAAGGTAAACGACGGCCGCCCTTCGGGGTGGCCGTTCTTTTTGGGAGAACCGAGTCGCCACGAACCTTTGCCGCACATCGCACGATGTGCTTGCGGACGGTGCGGACAAGAGGGTATAGGAAAGCTTTCAGGGATGTGTCACGCGTGTGCGGCATCAACCGAAGGAGATCGAGCGCGGTGAGAAGATGGCCTACGTTTTTGTTGGCACTTGGCATGGCTGCGGGTGCGGTCTGCGCGCAGCAGGGCGCGCCGGAAAAGCCGATTCACATCAAGGTGGACTGGGCGAAGACGCAACCG
>JAJYAE010000275.1 GCA_021779695.1 Acidobacteriota bacterium
CGGACCGCACAGAGGATTCGAAGCCTCAATTCTGCTCGTCTTCTCGCACTTGGATATCTTGCGATTCTTGCAGTCAGCATCTTGCGTGGATTCTTTGCAAACGGCGTAATAACTACTTCAAATGAGTCCAGAGGGTTCGTGGCCCCGCTCGCAGCCATGCTCTATTTCCTCACCGCTCCAACTGATGAGGAGTCCACCCGCAGATACATCCGGGTGTACCTCTATTTTGGTGGTGCGCTTTGTGCGGTTGCGGCGCTCGCCGCTGTGGGCTTGCCGGTGGGAATGGCAGCGGAGGCGCACCTGGATGCAGCCTCTGTCAATGGTCGTTTTCTAGTTGCTAGTGCAGCAGGAGCAATCGGGGTCTGCGGTATTTTGTCGCTTTCGGTTCTTCAATATCGCGAACGCGGGTTGCTAAATCAGCTTCTCCCCATCATGTATTTATGTGTTGCAATCTATCTCCGGCATCGTACTGTGTGGGTAATGCTTCTGGCCGGGACAGTGGCGCTTATTCCGATCGACAGGAGTCTGTTTCGACGGTTGGTGCCCTATGCTCTGCTCACGGCTTTCACTATTGGAGTTCTTCTGTTCTTTGGTGGCGAGGCAGGGCAGTTGGTCGGCACAGACAAATTCTCATCATCAGCAACAGACACGCAGACCTGGGAGTGGCGCGTGGCCGGCTGGAAGAGCCTTGTTCTGGATGAAGAGCAAACCGCGCTCACTGTCATCATCGGCAAGAGCATGGGAGACGGTTACTGGCGTATCGATCCAGTGTCTCATGAGGCAATCGTTGCAGCTCCCCACAGCGAATATGTGCAAGAGTATTTACGGGTGGGTGTAGTTGGAATGTTCCTGTTACTCTTCCTTTGGGTCAGGTCACTGGCCAAGCTGTGGAAGTTCACTTCACAAGATCGCACGGCAGTCTACCCCTCGACTTCAGCTTGGGCGATCGTAGTCTTCATGACGCTTGCGTATGGCGTCACTTATAGCATTGATGCGCATTCTTACGCCCTGCTCGGACTCGCAGCGGCGACAGCGTCCGGGCTGGTAGACATTGAAAGGGAAAGCACTCGAATTCGCTATGACGGGTATGAGGTTGTAGTCGCATCCAGTGTGAACGATTAGATGCGAGGTATGGTGCCGGTACATCGTATTGCCGTTCTGATGACGTCGCACAATCGGCGCGAGCTTACGCTGGCGTCGCTGGCTGCTGTTTTCCGGCAGGATGGCGCGGAGGATTTTGATTTGGCCGTGTTCCTGGTGGACGATGGCTGTACGGATGGAACAGGCGAGACGGTGCGGTTGCAGTTCCCGCAGGTGCGCGTTCTTGAGGGCGATGGGACGCTGTATTGGAATGGCGGGATGCGGATGGCCTTTGATGCGGCCATGAAGGAAGACTTCGACGGCTACATCCTGCTGAATGACGATACGGTGTTGTACGACGATGCTTTGCTGCGGGTGATGAGGTGCGCGAGGGCGGGACAGGAGGCGGGCAAGCCGCGCATTGTGGTGGGCAGCACGCGGTCGCCGAAGACAGGCGCGCACACCTATGGCGGCCTTGTGATGCGGACACGCGGGCTGGCGATGTGGTGCGAGCCGGTGATGCCGCATGTAATCGAGGCTGTTGCCTGCGATACGATGAATGGGAATTTTGCGCTGATTCCGGCTGAGATCGCGGCGATTGTGGGGAATCTGGAAGAGCGATTCCGCCATCAGTTTGGGGACCTGGACTACGGACTGCGCGCGAAGCGGGCGGGTTTCGATGTGGTTGTTGCTCCGGATTATGTTGGTGAGTGCGCCGCGAACACGACGGCTTCAGGCTGGCGCGATCCCAGTGTGCCGCTGGCGAAGCGGTGGAAGAGCATCTTTTCGCCGAAGGGCTTGCCTTTGAAAGAATGGCTGCTGTTTACGCGGCGTCATTATGGCTGGCGATGGCTGCATTATGCGGCGTCGCCTTATGTGAAAACGATTGGCACAAGCTTTTTTCCGGGAATGCGCAAGCGGAGCCTATGAGAGAGACAGTTAACTCAAGCAAGGCAAGATTCTGAATGACACAGGCATATCACTCCCATCTGCGATGGAGCTACCTCTCGACGGTATCGACCGCCTTTATGCAACTGGCAGCGGCGGCGACGATCACTCGCTTTCTGCAGCCCAAGGATTATGGGCTGGCGGCTATCGCAATGCTGTGCTACAGCATGACCGGCTACTTTACGCAGTTGGGAGTTGGAAGGGCAATCGTTCAACGACCGGGGCTCACGAACGGGAACATACGCGCCGCATTCACGCTTGGCATGGCTACCGGCGTGGGCGGGTTCATGATTCTGGCGTTGATTTCACCGATTCTGGCGCTCTACTTTAAAGAACCGAGGCTGCCTCCAGTCATCATCGCATTTGGGCTGAATCTGATTTTCCAGTCGCTTGGCACGGTTGCAGCAGGGCTTTTGCAGCGGGAACTGCGGATGCGCGATCTGGCGATTTGCGATTTTCTTGGCTACCTGCTGTCGACGTTCGGGATAGGGCTTCCCATGGCCATGCATGGTTTTGGTGTATGGGCTTTGGTTGGCAGCAATGTCTCGCAGCCGTTGATTGTCGCCATTGCATACTTTATTGCCAGGCCTCATTCGGTCGTGCCCACGATGGAGCGCGGGGACTATGCGCACATCACGGGCTTCAGCGCGAAGGCGTCTTTGACAACAACGGTTGAAGCGCTAGGAAAGTCGGTGGACACAATTGTGATGGGCAGGATTGTCAGTCCTGTGGTTCTCGGTCTCTACAACCGCAGTCTCACGCTGAGTACTCTGCCAGCATTTAACATCTCAATGGGTCTTTCCCGCGTTTTCTCTCCCACGATTGCTCGAGCCGCAGAGCGCAGCCGTGACGAGTGCCGCAGAATTCTGATGAACAGTGAGCGGCAGTTGATGTCTCTTATCTTGCCCCTTTGTGCCGGCGCGTCGGTTGCAGCTCCGACAATCGTTCCGGTCATCTTTGGAAAACAGTGGGTGTCTGCTATACCCGTTTACAAGGTGCTCTGTGTAGTGGCTGGCCTGGAGGCATCGTTCCTCTTGCCAGCCCTTCAGCTTGAGATATTCGCCCTTTTCCGGCACAAGATCATTCTGCAGGCGTTGTTTGGCATTTCGTTCGGGTTGGGGATACTGATTTTTGCGCCTAAAGGCGGACTGATCGCGGTTGCAGTTGTATATTCTGTTCTACAGGCGTTGAGAACGCTTGGGCTGCACTATTTGAGCGCACGCTCCCTCCGTGCAAGTACTCTTTCACTGTTCGGGAGCTGGGTCCCCGGAGCTGTCTGCGCAGCAATCCTCGTCGCCCTTCTGCTGCCTGTGCAGCACAGCATGGTTAGCATCCCGTACTTTGCGCCATCGCTGAAACTGGGCTTTCTCGTGCTTCTCTCTGCTGCAACTGTTGGCCTTGTCTACCGTGTCGGCTATAGGGCCACAGTTTACTCACAGTGGAGAGCGCTGTTCGCGAAGTGGGACCCAAATGCGCCTCATGATTTGAATGAGTACGCATTGCCAGACGAGTTGGACGAAAGAATTAGCCTATAAGATTGGTCTTGTAAACCAATAAGACTATGCAAGAGCAGGTCACTTCTTGTGAGCAGAATGACGTGCTTTTGCACTTGTACGTCCAGCAGCCCCGATCTCTTGCAAGCCGAGAGACGACTCGAGTCTCGGGCAAGTTTGTACTGGTTATTTACTAGCGAGTAGAGAAACTGGTTAGAATACGCTGATGCGCCTTCTTCTTTCTACGTTTGCCATATCGCCTACGAAGGTGTCTGAGCCGGGGCTTGGGTGGCAATTGGCTTCTCGCCTGGCGCAGGGGCATGACGTCACTGTTCTCTATGGCTATTTGAGCGGGACGCGGCGATGCGAGAAGAGAGCTGATAGTCAAGCTAAGCGGAATCGTCCCTGGAGCGACAACTGTTAACTATCCGTGCCTGATATGATGCGAATCCTATTTGTTCACAATCGTTACCAGCAGGCAGGCGGCGAGGATCGCGTGGTTCTTGCCGAAAGCTCTTTGCTGCGCGCGAAGGGGCACGAAGTTGAATTGATGGAGGAGGACAACGACGACATTCTTGGATGGGCCGATGCCGCGATAACTGCCGGCAGAGCTGTGTATTCGTTCAGCGCTGCACGAGAGATGCGGAGGCGCATTGCGCGATTCAAGCCCGATCTGGTGCATATCCACAACTTCTTTCCGCGGTTGTCGCCCTCGATTCACTACGCCTGTCATCGGGCGCAAGTGCCAGTGGTGCAGACGTTGCACAACTACAGGCTGCTTTGCCCCGCATCAACATTTCTGCGGGATGGAAAGGTCTGCGAGGACTGCCTGGGGAAGGCGATTCCGTGGCCCGCTGCGCAGCATGGATGTTATCGCCAGAGCCGAGGCGCCAGTGCGGCAGTGGCGAATATGCTGGCACTTCATCGGGCTGCAGGAACGTGGAACCGCACTGTTACGCGCTTCATCGCACTCACAGAATTTGCCCGCAGGAAGTTCGTCGAGGGAGGTTTGCCGGCGGAAAAGATTATGGTGAAGCCTAACTTTGTCGATCCTGACCCCGGGATGGGGCGAGGCACAGGCGGCTACGCGCTCTTTGTGGGCAGACTGTCTGAAGAGAAGGGAATTCGCACGCTGCTTTCTGCATGGAGCCAACTGCGGAGTGGCGAGCGCCTGAAGATTGTTGGCGATGGCCCTCTGGCTCGCGAGGTGAAGAGCGCTGCGGCCGCCATGCGAACTGTGGAGTGGCTGGGCAGCCGGAGCGGGGATGAAGTGCAGGAATTGATGGGCGATGCTACTGTGCTGGTCTTTCCATCGATTTGCTACGAAGGGTTTCCATTGGTTCTTGTGGAGGCGCTTGCCGCGGGGCTCCCGATCATTGCATCTCGTCTTGGCGCTATGGAGGAACTGATTGTGGAGGGAAACACCGGGAGACTGTTTACTCCGCGTAAAGCCGGCGAGCTGACCACGTTACTAGAATGGGCGCTTTCTCATCCAGAGCACCTAAAAAAGATGCGTCAGAATGCAAGGAAAACCTTTATAAATGATTATACGGCTGATACGAATTATGCGAGGTTGTCAGAAATTTATAAGTCATCCACAAATGCCATACCTAAAAAGTGCGAATCGCTCTGAGAACAGATCGAGCAGGTCCAAGATACTTCATCACCTTCGTATTTCAGAGGAGAAAAGTACTGTGCAAATGTTGAAAGCTACTTCAGCGGAATTGCAAGACACTTACAGCAGGTATTCGGATGGGAGTGCCCTATACGGCGACGACTTTCTTCCCGACGAGATCGAGAAATGGTTTCGTGATGAAAAGGAAGCCTATTACAACTTGGGCACAAAGCGCCAAGCTGGCGACTATGGCTATCACGCGTTAAATTGGCGCCACGGCTATCGGCACCTTCCACTCGGTCCGTTTGAGCATGTGCTGGGCATTGGAAGCGCTTTTGGAGAAGAGCTAGAGCCTGCGTTGAGCCGCGCGAAAAGGATAACAATCCTCGAGCCATCCGACGGGTTCGAACACCCGCGATTTGAGTACGTTAAGCCCAATCCAAGCGGCCAGATGGTATTTGCTGACAATACTTTCGATCTCATTACATGCTTCGGTGTACTGCATCATATCCCCAACGTATCCAAAGTCGTGAGTGAATTGACGCGATGTCTCATGCCGGGAGGATGGCTTTTACTCAGGGAACCAACCCACTCCATGGGGAACTGGGATCGGCCACGTCCCGGTCTCACGCGCAGAGAGCGTGGTATTCCGCTTCAGATTATGGAGCAGATCATAAACAATGCCGGTTTGCAGATCATCCGCGAGAGGCGTTGCATGTTTTCTCTTACTGGTCGTCTTCAAAGATTTCTCCCAAAGTCACAGACTGTATACAACACACGGTGGATCACTGTTCTTGACGACTACCTCTGCAACATTCCGATTTGGTCTAAACGTTACCATCCTGATAATTTCATTCAGAGATTTCGACCGTGGGCGGCATTCTTTGTGT
>JAJYAE010000276.1 GCA_021779695.1 Acidobacteriota bacterium
GCTCAATCCGACAACTGATCCCGGAGAATTGAAACTGGCCTACACGCAGGGCAGTACTTTCCCGGACGATGTTCTTCAGGATGGTCGCATCCTGTTCGAGTCGGACTACCCGCTCGGTGACGGCAGCACGGCTGAGATGTTTCTTGTCTACCCTGACGGCTCGGGTGTGGAGTCGTATCGTTGCGACCATGGCCTCTCACGCTGGGGAGGTACGCAGCTGTCTTCCGGCGATATTGTTTTTACGCAGTTCACCGGTCTCGCGCGATTCACTTCGCCCCTGGCGCATGCGGTGCGAGTTCCTGCTCCACCGGCTCGATATGCAGGCTCGATTGCAGAGACGGCCTCGGGCGACTGGCTTGTGAGTGTTCGCACCGCTCCCAACCCGCACTATGCGCTCAAACTTTGGAAGCCTGGTACGGCCACAATGGAGACAGTTCTGGCGGAGAGCGCGCAAGATCTTGTCGAGCCGGTTCTGGTTGCGCCGCGCCCAACGCCCACCCGTTTTCCCTCTGGCTTGCATCCGTGGAGCTACGCAAACCTTCTTGCTCTGGATGCGCGTCTCTCGCGCGATGGCGCGCTGAAGGGAACCCCCGCGCGTGTCCGCCTGGAAACGCAGAATGAGGCAGGCAAGCCGGTGATGATGGGCACAGCGCCTGTCGAGACAGACGGATCTTTTTTCATCAAGGTGCCAGGCGATAGGCCGCTTCGGATTTCGCTGCTGGATGCGCAGGGCCATGTGCTGCGGCAGGAGCATGGCTGGTTCTGGTCCCGCGGCGGCGAGCAACGGATCTGTGTCGGCTGCCACACAGGGCCAGAGCGCTCTTCTGACAATCGCGTCCCCGAAGTTCTGACACACACGACCACGCCCGTCGATCTTACCCGGCCGGAGTCAACCCATCTTGCACGCCTAACTGCAGCAGGAGGTCGATAAGTTGAGACGTCTACCGCTGATCATGGCCATCATCTTTGCTGTCGCCTGTGAGGTTGTCGGCGCGCAGCAGCTACAGGCCCCGGCAGGCTCCTCCGCTGCGCCGAGTGCGGAAGCCACCAAGCCTGTTGGCTCGGTTCAACCTGCCATTCGGTTTGAGGATGCAAGCGACAAGGCCCATGTTGACTTTGTGCACAGCTTTGGTGCGGCGAAGCTTGGATCCCTTCTTGAGGGCACGGGTGCCGGGTGCGTCTGGATCGACTACAACAACGATGGATTGCCTGATTTGTATGTGGTGAACGGCCGGCCACTCGATGACTCCATGCATCCGTATCCGCTTGCAGTCAAGCCGGATCCTCTGCCGCATAACCACCTATACCGCAACAACGGCAATGGGACATTCACAGATGTCACAGAGAAGGCCGGATTGGCACCCGATCTGTACAGCGTTGCCGTAACCGCTGCCGACTACGACAACGACGGCTTCGTCGATCTTCTGGTGACGGGCTACGGCCGCGTCATTCTCTATCACAACAACGGCAACGGTACCTTTACCGATGTGACGCAAAAAGCGGGGATCAAGGTGGATGGATGGTCGATCAGCTCCACCTGGCTGGACTACGACCGCGACGGCTGCGTGGACCTGTTTGTGGGCCGCTACGTCAAGTTTGATCCGAAGTACAGTGCATATTACGCCGCGGACAATTATCCCGGTCCTCTGGATTACGAAGGAGAAACCAACAAGCTTTTCCATAACAACTGTGACGGGACTTTCACCGACGTGAGTGACAAGTCAGGAATCAGCGCTTACATCGGGCGCACGATGGGCGTCACGGCTGCGGACTTTGATGGCGACGGCTGGGACGACATTTACGTTGCCAATGACCGCACGGAAAACTTCCTCTTCCGCAACAAGCATGACGGCACGTTCGAGGAGGTTGGCAACGAGACAGGCACGGCCTACGGGCAGAATGGCGAATCCACATCGGCGATGGGTCCCATCTTTGCTGATCTTGAAGGCAAAGGGAAGTTGGATCTATGGGTTTCCGATGGACGCTACAACCGCATGCTGGCCAATACCGGCAAGATGAACTTTGATGACATCGGCGCAACCAATGGCGTCTCGCAGGCGAACGCGCAATACGTGAGCTGGGGCTCAGGCATCTACGACTTTGATAACGATGGCCACCTGGACATTCTCATCTTTCATGGAGGCCTGATCCACCTGATTCCGCAGGAGCATACTCTGTTCCGCGGGTTGGGCAACGGCAAGTTCGAGGACGTCTCACGATTCGCAGGGTCTGTGGTGAACCGGCGCAGCGTGGCGCGGGGCGCCTGTTTTGCCGACTATGACAACGACGGCAAGGTGGATGCGTTTCTTGTCAATCTTGGCGAAAAAGGAACTTTGTTTCATAACGTCTCCATCAACACCGGGCACTGGCTCGCCATCAAGCTGCAGGGAACCAAGAGCAATCGCGATGGAATCGGCGCGAAAGTTCAGGTGTACGCGGGTGGAAACCAGTGGCTTCAGGAGCGGGTTGCCGCATCGAGCTATCTTTCGCAGAGTGAAGCCAGGCTGCATTTTGGGCTGGGTGCTGCCACGACCGTGGATCGCGTCGTGGTGAACTGGCCAAGCGGCAAAGAACAGACGCTCACCAATCAGGGTGTGGACCGCGTTCTCACCATCGTGGAGCCTAAACAATGAGAAAGGCATCGCGTCCCTGTATCGCTGTCTTTGGAGCATGCATCGTGGGCATGGCGAGTGCAGCCTTTCTCCTGGTGGCTCTCTGGACGGCACAGCCACTTGCAGCGGTGGTAACAGGGCGCGTCGGCGAGCGCCTGATCTATCCGTCCCCGCTTGAGATGCTTCAATCCGCGGATGGAAAGCAGATCTTCGTTCTGTGCAATCAGAGCGATGAAGTGCGCGTGCTGGATGCGACGACGGGCGCTGCAATCAAGACGATCCAGGTTGGTCATGTTCCGCGCGGATTCAGCCTGTCGCCGGATGGATCCCGCCTCTTTGTCACGAATTCGTGGGATGACACTCTCTCCGTGATCGACACCGCATCGCTGCAGGTGCTTGCGACGTGGCATGTCGGTGCGGAGCCATCGAGCGTTCTGGAGGATCACGCTGACCGCTACCTCTTCGTGGCGAACCGGATTTCCAATGATGTGGCCGTTCTGAATCCGCAAACCGGCGCTGAGATCAAGCGGCTTGCGGCCGGGCGTGGTGCAAGTTACATGGCGCTTTCTCCGGATGGAAGAAAGCTTTATGTGACGCATGTGTATCCGAATCCGTCTGCGTATCCCAGGGAGCCTGCCTCCGAAATTACAGTGATCGACACGCAGCGAGCCGCAGTCATCGAGCGCATGCAACTCCACAGCATTGCAGGTGTTTTTCATGTGGCGATTTCAGCAGATGGACGCCTCGGAATCGCTGCTGAGTTGCACCCGAAGAATTTGGTCCCTCTTGCGCATCTGGAGCACGGCGGCGCCTTTGAAGACACATTGATGCTCTTTGGCGCCGACGTCGGCAATCAGGCGGTTGAAGTCCCTCTCGACGAACTGGAACGCTATGCGGCCAGACCTTTTGGAGTCGCGATTACGCCCGATAAGTCGCGCCTTTACGTCAGCAGCAGCGGTTCGGAAATTGTTACGGTCATCGACTTGCCTCGCCTGTTGCGTTATGTCCATACGCATCGCGCGCCCTTCGTGCAGGACCTCGCAGCAAGCGCCAATTATGTCATCACCCGCATCCACGTCGGCCATGATCCACGCGGCCTGCTGGTGACGCGCGATGGCGGCAAGGTCATGGTCGCGAACAGGCTAGAAGACACCATCAGCGTGATTGACACGCGGACCAATCGGCTGAGTTCGACAATCCAGCTGGCGGGGCCGGCCAAGCTCTCTGTCTTACGTTACGGTGAGCAGACCTTCTATACAACACGTTACTCATTTCAGGGGCAGATCGGCTGCGCCAACTGCCACATTGATTCCACTTTCGATGGATTGGAATGGGATCTTGAGCCGGATGGCTTTGGCCGTGACATCGTGGACAACCGCCTCATTGAAGATCTCAAGGGAACCGAGCCTTACAAGTGGAATGGGGGTAATCCGAATCTGCCAACGGAGTGTGGTCCGCGAACAGAAAGATATTTCTGGCGATCCGCGAATTATGACGACCTGACACTCGCTGACCTTGTGACCTATATGCTCAGCTTGCCTCCGCGGCCGAATCGCTGGAAACTGCCCGGCTATGAGCTCACGCCTGCCCAGTCACGAGGTAAAGCCATCTTCGAGCGCACAACGGACAACTTCGGTCATCCCATCCCGTTGCGGAACCGCTGCTCCTATTGCCACAGCGGACCGAAGGGCACTGATCAGAAGTCCTTTGACGTGGGCACCAGGAAGCCGACCGATGACATGTCCAGCTTTGATACTCCGCAACTCACGAATGTCGCGCTGACGGCGCCCTATCTGCATGATGGATCAGCCGCCACCCTGGAAGAGATCTGGACGGTCTTCAATCCGGACGACAAGCACGGCCGTACAAACGATTTGACCAAGGATGAACTCAACGACCTGATCGAGTATCTGAGGACACGATGAAGAATCTTCTTGTGACAATCAGTCTGATGGCAGCAGGCGCCTGCGCACTGGCTGCGAAGCCGAACGTCACTGGCCTAGGCAAGGTTCCTGAAATGCCGCATTACCGCTTTGAGAACTTCACCACGGCGAACGGACTGCCTGATGACCATGTGTACAGCGTTCTCGTCGATGGCGATCGTATCTGGGCAGGAACCGACAATGGGCTTGCCGTCTACGAAGACCACAAGTGGAAGACCTATACGACGAAAGATGGACTTGCACAGCGGGCGGTCCTTTCTCTGACACTTGATAAGAACACGGGCGACGTTTGGGCCGGCACAATGGGCGGCCTGAGCCGCATCTCCGGCGGGCACATTGACACGTTTACCCAGCTGAATTCGGGTCTCAGCAACGATGTGGTTTACGGCGTTTCCGTCTCGGGAGATGAAGTGTGGGTTGCGACCGCGGCGGGAGGCTGCCGCTACAACATTCGCACAGGCCAGTGGGATCTCTACAACGAGCGCAATACTCCCATGGAAGAGATCTGGGTCTATGGTGTGAGCGCGACGCCGACCAAGGTCTACTACGCCGTGTGGGGCAGCGGCGTCCTCGAGTATGACCAAAAAACCAAGGCGTGGGATCGATACGACGATCCCGACGGAGAGAACCAGATGGTTCTCTTCAAAGATCAAGGTCTCATCCACGAGATTACGAGCTCCGTCAGTTATATCGACCATGTGCTCTGGGTTTCGACCTACATGGGTGACAGCCGCTATGACGGCCGCTACTGGCACAACTTCCTCACAAAAGACAGCGGTCTTCCGTCGAACTTCACCAATCTTGTAAAAGGCGTCGATGCCAACCGTGCGTGGTTCTGCACGGATCGCGGATTGGCCTACTACGACGGCAAGGATTGGGCAGTCTACCGCCCATCGCTCACCAACGGCCGGCCTGAGATGATCGTGCGCGATGCAGAGGGCCATGTCACCAACATCCCGGTCACCACGGCACCGGCACACAACTACATCCTGGGAATTGATTTTCAGGGGAATGACATCTGGGTGGCAACGGCCAAAGGCTTGAGCCACGGAATCTTTCAACGCTAGCCTCACACTGCTTTAAGGAGCCATTATGATGCAGGGAATTGCAGATGTACTGGAGCACGTCGGGCACACTCCGATTCAGAAGCGTGCCATTACCAACCACTCCGTTCTCAACGAGGCGTATTGCTATGGCAAGCCGAGCTCGTTTTCGCGCGGCATGCGCATTGACTTGAATGGAGTCACCATCCTGTTGATTTCAGGCACGGCCTCCATTGATGCAAATGGTGTGAGCGTTCACATCGGCGATTTCCGCGCCCAGATGCGCCGCACGCTTGCCAACATCACCGCACTGCTCGCCAGCGAGGGCTGCACCTGGCATGACATCGTCCGGACCAGCTGCTACCTCCGCGACATTGACCGTGACTACGACGCCTTCAACGAG
>JAJYAE010000277.1 GCA_021779695.1 Acidobacteriota bacterium
GCGCAAGGCGATTATCGAGCGCCATGCGGCGGATTTCGGCTCGGACTACGCGCTGGACGAGGCGATTTTTACGACGGGCGGCAAGCTGGCGCTGTTCAACACGATCCAGGTGCTGGTGGACCACGGAGACGAAGTGATTTTGCCGGTGCCGTACTGGGTGAGCTTCAAGGACATCATTCAGTACGCGGGCGGCAAAGTGGCCTTCCTCGAAACGAGCGAGGCGGAGAACTTCCGCATCACGGCGGACGCGATTGAGCAGGCGATTACGCCGCGGACGAAGGCGATCATCCTGAATTCGCCGTCGAACCCGGCGGGCTCGGTGGTGAGCGCGGAGGACCTGGAGCGGATTGTGCGGCTGGCGCACGAGCGGGGGATTTTCCTGCTGCTGGATGAGTGCTACGTCTACCTGAACTACGCCGGCAAGCCGGTGAGCGGCGGATTGTACACATGGGCGAAGGAGCACCTGGTGATTCTGGGGTCGCTTTCGAAGACGTATGCGATGACGGGATGGCGCGCGGGCTATGCGCTGGCGTCGAAGGCGGTGACGGCGAATCTGAGCAAGCTGCAGTCGCAGTCGACGTCGAACGCGACGAGCTTTGTGCAGAAGGCTGCGATTGCCGCCCTAGCTGGGCCGCAGGAGTGCGTGGCGGAGTTCAGGGCGGAGTTTATTGACCTGCGCGACTACATGCTGAAGAAGCTGGCTGAGATTCCGGGGATCACGTGCACGAAGCCGGAGGGCGCGTTCTATGTGTACCCGAACATCGGGAAGTTCCTGGGCAAGGGCGGGATTCGCACGGCTACGGAGCTGGCGACGAAGCTGCTGCACGAGGCGCATGTGGTGACGGTGCCCGGCGAGGCCTTCGGCACGCAGGAGCACATCCGGCTGTCGTACCCGGTGACGAAGCAGAGCATCGACGAGGGCACAAAGCGGATGGGCGAATACCTGACAGGATTGAAGTAGAAGAAGAGCCAGAACGACGCAAGAGAGAAGTGAACAGCCCGGAGGCCGCAGAGGATGGCGGCTCCGGGCTGTTTTGCGTGGGCATGTCTTGTCTAATGAAAAAGTGAGACGGGTGACTGTGCAAAGGATGCTTGCGTCGAGTAGGATGAGGGTTTCATGACAACGCAGATTGATTTTCGTCCCGTGATTCTTGCCGGAGGCAGCGGTACACGCTTCTGGCCGCGCTCACGGCGCGCGCGCGCCAAGCAGGTTCTGGCGCTGGACGGCGAACGCTCGATGATTCAGCAGACGGTAGAGCGGCTGAAGCCGCTGGCGCCTGTTGAAAAGACCTGGGTGATCACGAACGAGTATCTCTCGCACGAGATAGCCGACCAGTTGAAGACCGTTCCGCGACAGCAGATTGTGGAAGAGCCGATGGCGCGGAATACTGCCCCGGCGTGCGGGCTGGCGGCATTTCTGATTGAGCGCGAGAATCCGGATGCGGTGCTGGGGGTGTTTCCGTCGGACCATGTGATTGGCGACGAGCCAAGGTTTCTGAAGGCGCTGCAGAAGGGGATTTCGCTCGCGGCGGCGGGACCGAACATCGTGGTGCTGGGGATTGAGCCGACGCGGGCAGAGACCGGCTACGGATATATCGAGACCGGCGACCTGACGGCGGATGGCAATGCGATGCACGTGCGGCGGTTCACGGAAAAGCCGAATCAAAACCGCGCCGAGGAGTTTGTGGCGGCAGGGAACTACTACTGGAATTCCGGAATGTTCCTGTGGTCGGCGCGGACGCTGGCGAATGCGGTGAGGGAGCACTTGCCGGAGACGGCTCCGCTGCTGGAGAGCATTGCTGCGGCGTATGGGACGCCACAGTTCGAAGAGGTGTTTCGCAAGCTGTATCCCAAGTGCGAAAACATCTCAGTGGACTATGCGGTGCTGGAGCCGCGGTCGGCGAAGGGCGAACACCTGTCGAATCTTTACTGCCTGCCGGCGGAGTTCAACTGGAATGACCTGGGCTCGTGGGCGTCGCTTTACGAGTACCAGATGGACACGCGGCTGCGCGGCGACAGCGACGGCAATGTGGCGGAGACGGAAGGGCACATGGCGCTGGAAGCCATGAACAACTACGTCTACAGCCCGCGGAAGTTTGTGGCGCTGGTGGGCGTGGAGAATCTTGTGATTGTCGACACCGAAGATGCGCTGCTGATCGCGCACCGGGATCACTCACAGGATGTGGGCAAGATTGTGAAGGATCTGAGCACGACCGGGCGCGGCGAGCTGGTCTAGATTTTATCCAAGCCAAATGGAATGCGGATTTGCAGGCCCGGGGCGCGCAGCAATGCTGCCCCCGGCCTGGCCGTGCGCGCGCTTAGACTCAATTGAAGGAGAGGTGCGAGTTTACGACGATGGCTCACCCACAGATCAAGTTTGGAACCGATGGCTGGCGCGGCGTGATTGCGGACGACTTTACGTTTGCCAATGTGCGCGTTGCGGCTGCCGCGATTGCAGCATACATCCACGCGCAGGAAGACCCGGCGAAGGGCATCTGCATCGGATACGACACGCGATTCGGATCAAAGGCGTTTGCGCGGGCGTGTGCGGAGGTGGTGGCGGCGACGGGTATTCGCGTGGAGCTGGCCAATGACATTACGCCGACGCCGGCGCTGAGCTATGGCGTGCGCCATCGCGGTCGCGCAGGCGGCATCATGATTACGTCGAGCCACAACCCGGCGCAGTGGAATGGGGTGAAGTACAAGGCGTGGTATGGCGGGTCGGGCAAGCCGTCGATTATGGCGGAGATTGAGCACCGGCTGGGCGAACCGGTGCCGCAGGCGGCGCAGGCGGCGGCGATTGAGGAAGTGGATTTCCTGCCGGATTATCTGAAGGCCATCGAGAGCTTCGCGGATCTGAATCTGATTGCGAAGGCGGGTAAGAAGTTCGCGATTGACTCGATGTATGGCGCGGGTCGAACAATTCTGTCGAACATCTTTTCGCAGCTGGGCGTGAAGCATGTGCAGATTCGCGGCCATGTGGACCCGCTGTTCCCGGGGATCAATCCCGAGCCGATTGAGCCCCATATTCGCGCGCTGGGCGCGGCGGTGGTGGCGCATGGATGCGACGCAGGCCTCTGCACGGACGGCGATGCGGACCGCATCGGCGCGACGGATGAGAATGGGAACTTCGTCGATCCGCATAAGATTTTCAGCGTGCTGCTGAGCTGGGTGCTCAAGCGCAAGGGCTGGCCGGGCGCGGTGACGCGGGCCTTCAACACCACGAAGATGCTGGACCGCATCTGCGCGAAGCATGGGCGGGAGCTGATTGAGCACGGTATCGGCTTCAAGTTTGTGTGCGACTACATGCTGGAGCGCGAGATTGTGATGGGCGGCGAGGAGTCGGGCGGCATCGGCTTCCAGCGGCACCTGCCGGAGCGCGATGGGCTGTTGAACGCGCTGCTGCTGGCCAACGTGATGGCGGAGGAAGGCAAGACGCTGGGTGAGCTGGTGGCGGACCTGCAGGCGGAGTACGGCGAGCACCAGTACGGGCGCATCGATCTGCATATTCCCGATGAGCTGAAGAATGGCGCGATTGCGCGGGCGCGAGCGCTGAAGCCGGGCGACCCGGCGATTGCCGGTATGCCGGTGCTGCGGCAGGAGACGCTGGACGGGGTGAAGTTCTATCTGGACAACCCCGAGGCGAAGTCCAAGCCAAACGCCGCGGAGACGTGGATTCTGTTTCGCGCCAGCGGAACGGAGCCGCTGCTGCGGATCTATACGGAGTCGTGTTCAAAGGAGTCGGTAGCGAAGCTGCTGGAAGCAGGGCGAAGCTTTGCGATGAAGGGCTGAGACGGCGGGGAGGCAATGGGATGTTCATCCACATTTTTGGGTTTCGCTGGAAAGCTGCGGCCACGGAGGCGCACAAGGCGCGCGCGACGAAGGAGATTCTGGCCTTTCGTGGCGCGATTCCTGGGTTGATCGAGGCGCATGTCGGGCCGAATCTCTCGCCGCGCGGACAGGGATACACGTTTGCCGGGATGATGAAGTTCACGGACAAGGCGGCCTGCGATGCCTACGCCATCCATGCTGCGCACCTTGCGCTGCTGGAGTGGCTGGTGCCGTTGATCGAGCCGGTTGAGCTGGATTTTGAGGCGTAAGCGGCGTGGGCCGCACTTCACCGGAACATGCGCGCGTCAAATTGAAAGGGCTGTGGCGGCTCGACCTTGATCTGTGCAATCGCTGGATGCAGCGGGTTCACCAGGACATTCCATTCCATGCGCAGCGCGGCGGAAGGGACCTGGATGGCCAGCGAGCTTTGCTCGCGAATCCAGCTGTCTCCGAGCGCGCGCAGCGGAGCGAAGTCGTCCGTCCACCAGTTCGCGGGCAACTGGTCTGGGTCCATGCGCTGCGCAGGCTCTCCCCGCGGCAGCAGGGCTGCGATGGATACCAGGTCGTCCGGCTGCTGGTTGGGCTCCAGGTGAACGAACAACTCGACGGCTGCCAGCGCCAGGGATGACGAGGCATAGACCATGGGCACACCGGGCGTGTTCCAGCGCCCACCAAAGCGCCGCGCTCCGTGGCCGGTGAAGGCTTCAGCGGCGAAGCGGGCCCGGCAGATGCGCCAGATGCGCATCAACTGTAGACGCCGTAGGCGATGCGGCCCAGTACGTTCTCGACCTCGCGAACGCCGGGGTCGGTGTCGAGCTGGTCCAGCGGACGAGCCCCGCGCAGGGCGCGATTCGGCGTCTTGAGCCAGGCGGCAGCTTTCTCTTCATCCCCCAGGGTTTCAATGGCGGTGGAAAAGACCTGCGCCAGCCGGACTGCCCGGTCCGATTCGACCGCGGTGAGCCGGGAGTGGTGCGCGAGCCGGCGGGTGAGTGTGCGCTGAGGGATGCCAATTTTTTCAGAGATCTCCGCCTGACGCAGGTGGAGCCTGTCGGCCAGCAGAAGGAGGGATTGGACTGGCAGGCCTTCGCGGACCAGTTCCACGAGGGCGCCGCTCTTGCTCATGGGCCTGCCGAGGACGAGTTCTCCGCCGAGGACATCGGGTACGGTGTGGGTGGCCATGGTCTGCCTCCATCGCCAGTATACGCCATTTGGCTAAATTTAAAACGCCATTTTACGAAATCACCGCAACCTTGGCGCGCTTGCCTACCCGCACCGTAAGGCGCATCGGACTTGATTCGGTTGGCCCTGAACCGCCAATCTGTGTGTAATAGATGTCGGTGTATCTCACACCATCTATCGAAACAGCCCCTGCTTTTATTAATTTTGTAGCTTCTGTTGCAGAGGCAAGGCCTACTTCACGTATCAGCTTAACGACTGAGTAGATCCCAACTGCTCCGCCACCTTGACTTTGACCTTGCCTGATTTGGCGAAATGCAGCATTGTTAACAGCTCGATCTAACTCCTCACCTGTTGGGTCTTCTGAATCTGTCTCAGTAAACGCGATATAGACTTTTGCGCGATCGACATATACTGACTCGATATCCTCAATCACTTTCTTCTGCTGGAACATGCGGGCCCAGTTTTCAGCGGCGGTGTGTGCGGCGGCTTCGCCATGGAAGCCTGCGGTGATGGTGAAGGCGAGGCGCTTCTTGGCTTCCATGGGGTGGAGCGCGCCGGAGGCGATGTCGGCCTTCATGGCGTCGATTTCGGATTGCTTGAGGTCGGTGAGGAAGACCCAGTACTTGCCCATGAGCTCGTCGGAGATGGACATGAGCTTGCCGTACATTTCGGCGGGCGGCTCGTTGATGCCGATGGCGTTGCCGAGCGACTTCGACATTTTCTGCGTGCCGTCGAGGCCTTCGAGGATGGGCGTCATGAGGACGATCTGGGGCTTCTGGCCGTAGTGGCGCTGGAGCTCGCGGCCGCACATGAGGTTGAACTTCTGGTCGGTGCCGCCGAGCTCAACGTCGCATTGGAGCATGACGGAGTCATAGCCCTGCATGACTGGGTAGAGCAGTTCATGGAGGCTGATGGGCTGCTCGGCCTGAAAGCGCCTGTGGAACTCGTCGCGCTCCAACATTTGGCTC
>JAJYAE010000278.1 GCA_021779695.1 Acidobacteriota bacterium
AAGGCGGCGCGAATCTGGCGGCCCAGTTCCGTGCGCGTCGGGATGTTCTGCAGGTTCGGATTGATGGACGAGAGGCGCCCGGTGGCCGTAGCCGCGGCCTGAAAGGTGGTGTGCACACGCGAGTCGCCGTCGGCCAGTTGCGGCAGCGCATCGACATAGGTGGACTTGAGCTTGGAGAGCTGGCGAAACTCGAGCACCTGGCGCACGACCTCGTGCTCTTCAGAAAGCTTCTCAAGCACGTCCTGCGCGGTAGAGACGGCCTTGGTATTGCCGCGGCTGGGTGGCGCGGGCAGCGCCATCTCTTTGAAGAGGACTTCGCCGAGTTGCTTGGGCGAGTTGATGTTGAAGCGGCGGCCGGCTAGCGTGTAGACGCGCTCGGCCACGCGCTCGATATCGCTGCTGAGTTGCTGCGAGAAGCTGCCCAGCATGGCCTTGTCGATGCGCACGCCGGCCTGCTCCATGCGGAAGAGTACGGGCGCGAGCGGCAAGTCGATCTCGTGATAAACGCGGCCCAGTCCCGCGACTTCCACCTGCTTGAGCAGGCCAGGCGCAAGCGCATGAATCACGGCTGCGGCACGCGCGTCCGTGGTGGGCGCGGGCTGGTTGTTGCGCGCGGCGACGTCGGCGAGCGACTGCGTGGCATGCGTGGGGTTGAGCGCGTAGGAGAGCAGCAGCGTGTCCGTGACGGCGCCGCGCAGTTCGACGTGGTGCGGGCGGAGCGCGTGCAGCGTCTGCTTCCAGTCATGCACCTGCTTGGGCACGGCGGCGTCTTCCAGCAGCGCACGCAGGCCCGACGAGAGCGGCAGGCGCAAGGCCGTCTGCGGCTCGGCACAGGCGCCGACATGCAGATTCTGCTGCGCCTCGGCGGCTTCAGCGGCTTCAAGCAGCGAAAGCGTGCGCGGCGGCTCTGGCTCGTCGGTCTCTTCGGGGACTGGCATGGTCGCAAGAAAGAGCGCGAAGCCGTGCTTCTTCGCGGTGTGGAAGAATGCGTCCTGCTCGGCTTCCGTCGGCGCGTCGAGTTCTTTCAGCTCGGGCGCGTCGGCGGCGGGTTCCAGGTCGCGCAGCATGGAGGTGAATTCGAGTTCGGTGAAGAGCTGGCGGCAGGCTTCCAGATCGGGCGCGCGCGTCTCCATGGCGTGCAGGTCGAGATCGAGCGGCACGTGCGTATCAATGGTGACGAGTTCTTTCGAGAGCAGCACGGCGTCGCGATTGTGCTGCAGTGACTCGCGGTAGGTCTTGCGCTTCACTTCCTCGGCGCGATCGAGCACGGCCTCGACGCTGCCAAATTGCTGAATCAGCTCGACGCTGCCCTTGTCACCGATGCCGGGCGCACCGGGCACGTTGTCGACCGCATCGCCGCGCAGGGCCATCACGTCGATGACTTTTTCCGGTGGCACGCCGAGGGTCTCCGTCACCTTGGCGGGGTCGAGGATGAGGTTGTCCTTCTGCGGATTGAGGATGCGGATGTGCGGCGTGACGAGCTGCATCATGTCTTTGTCGCCAGAGACGATGTAGACCTCGTGGTGATGCTCGGCGGCCTGCCGCGCGAGCGTGCCGATGACGTCGTCCGCTTCGAAGCCTTCCGCCGCGAGGATTGGAATGCGCAGCGCCTCCAGCGCGCGGCGGATGTAGGGAATCTGGCGGCGCAGATCTTCGGGCATCGCTTCTCGGTTGGCCTTGTAGCCCTCATAGGAGACTTCTTCAAAGGCCTGCGCCTTTGCGTTCCACTTGCGCAGCGTGCCGAGGCTCCGGGCGCGCTCATCGCGAAAAACCTCGCCGCTCAGGTCGAAGACGGCTGCGAAGTATTGCGGCGCGAAGTCCTGGCGCAGCTTCTTGACCATGTTGACGAAGACGTAGGCCGCCGCAGTGGGCAGGCCGGACGAGGTGGACATGGGCCGGCTGCGCTGCATCGCGTGGTAAGCGCGAAAGATGAACGACATGGCGTCGAGCAGATAGACGGGCGGCTTGGCTTGGCTTGGCACGCCTCCGAGTCTATCAGCGAACGGCGTGGCAGGCTGCTCAGTGGGTGAGGCTGTTGGCGATGGGGACCAGCTGCATGTAGACGTCGTGCGGCATGTTGGTCTGCCAGTGGCTGGTGATATGCGCGTAGAGCACGAAGGCGAAGAAGATATAGGCGATGGCCGAAGCGACGGTCAATGGACCGAGGACACGGTGCGTCCAGCGCCTGGCGGGCTCGGGATTGCGACTGGGCGGCAGGGCGAGCTGCAGGGCATTCTCAGCGGGGCAGGCAGCGACGCAGACCATGCAGGCGCTGCACTCGGCGGAGCGGATCTGGATGAGCTGGTCGACGGGCAGGCTGGCCGGGCAGACTTTGGCGCATTTGCCGCAATCAATGCAGGCGTCCGCATCCCGGCGAATCTTGACCGGGCTGAGCAGCGACGCAAGGCCCATGAGCGCGCCGTAGGGGCAGAGATAGCGGCACCAGAAGTTCTGGATGAGGGTGGACAGGAGGACCAGCAGGCCGAGCACGACGAGGCCAGTGAGGCTGATGTCGCGGAAGAAGTTGAGCATCTTCACGTCGGTGATGAGGCCGTAGGGTGTGAACATGAAGCTCTGGAGCGCCTCGGCGGACATGGTGCCGATGAAGAAGCCGAAGAAGCCGAGCAGGAGGTATTTCAGCCCACGGAGCGGGATATCGGCCCCGCGGGGCAGGTGGAGGTTGCGGCCGTAGAAGCGGCGGCCGAGCTTCCAGAGAGCCTCGGAGAACGTTCCGATGGGGCAAAGCCAGGCACAGAAGGCCTTCTTGAGCAGCAGGCTCATGAGCAGGAACGCCAGGAAGAGAAACATGGCGGCCGGATGGATGACAGGGATGTGGCCGGTGAGAAAGAAGAATTTGGTATTCATGAGGCCGGCGATGGGCAGCCAGCCTTCAACCCCTGCCGGGCGTGGAACATAGAGGGTGTGGCCGCCGTGCTCATAGTAGCGGACCCAGAGGTAGAACTGCAGGCCGATCCACGCGTTGAGGGCCAGAAAGACGAGCTGAACGATGCGGCGGACTTTCTGGGAGCGATCGGGCAGCAGGCGGCGGATCAGCGGCTTTTTGTGGCTGGCGGGGAGCGGAACGGTGGTCTGCGTACTCATCGCGATCTCATCCTTCCAAGCGACAGAGTAAGTGGGCACATGCCGGTGAAACTATGACCTAAATCACTCGGTGCAAGAAAAAGTCCCGGGCTGTAAGATGCAGGGATTAGGAATGGACGAGGGGAAAGCAACGACAGGTCTCTCCACGCCGTCTAACTTCTGAAGATAAAGGCCGGTACTCTGCGATGCGATTTTTGAGGTCTTCTTTTGATGCCTGTCTGCTGTTGGCGATGGCCGGCGGCCCACTGATGGCGGCGCAGCAGCGCCCGACCCTTCGCGTGCCACCGAGCACGCCTGCGGCTGCCCCGGCGGGCAAGTCCTCCAAGCCATTTGTTGTGTCCCTGCCGCTGAGCGCATGGGACAAGCATGGCAAACAGGTGACCAACCTGGACCGGAATGATCTGACCCTGACAGATGAAGGACAGACAGAAGTCATCCAGAGCCTGACGCAGGACCGCAGCCTTCCGTTCATGGTGGGCCTGCTGGATGACACAAGCCCCAGTATGAAGAACATCATCGATGCGGCCCGCAAAGGCGGGGAGTCCTTTGTGGACCAGATGCTGCCCACACCGAAGCCTGTTGCGTCTGTGGGCGGCACGAATGTGCCGCTTCCGGCGGAGACCAGCAAGAATGAGATTTTCCTGCTCCACTTTGATCGCGAGGTGGAGCTGCTGCAGGATTTCACCACGGATCCGACAAAGCTGCACAACGAACTGGATCAGATGGGACCTACGTCCAAGAGCCAGAATGACAGCCAGGGCCCGGAGACAATGGGCGACAACCGGAGTGCGGCCCACGGCGTGCCGGGCGGTTCGAATCTTTACGACGCGATCTTCCTGGCGTCGGACGAGGTGATGAAGGATAAGCAAGGACGCAAGGCTCTGATCGTCGTCTCCGATGGGCTGGACAAAGGCAGCAAGGAAACGATGAACGATGCGCTGGACGCGGCCGAGCGGGCGCACGTGATTGTGTACACGATTTATCTGGCGGGCAATCAGTCGGAGCACAATCCATTTGAGAATCCAGGGCGGCACAGGGGATATGGATATCCGGGCGGCAATCCGGGTGGCAATCCAGGCGGGTATCCGGGTGGCAATCCGGGCGGTTATCCGGGCGGATATCCCACGGGCAACCCAAATGGCGGGCGGCCACCGGCGCCAACGAGCACAGCGGCGGACGGAAGAAAGATCATGGAGCGCATTGCGGAGCGGACCGGGGCTCTGTACTTCGACGCCAAGCGCAAAGAAGATCTCCAGGAGATTTATGGAATCATTGCAAAGGACCTGGAGGGGCTGTATACGATCACGTACACGCCAAGCAAGATGGAAGATGACGGCATGTTCCACAAGGTGGCGCTGAAGACGACCAACAAGGATCTGCGGCTGACCATGCCCGAGGGCTACTTTGCACCGGGCGGCGATTCCGATTCCAATTAGACGCTGCCAGAATAGCTTGTGTGTTGGAGCAAACAGTGGGGGCGCGGTCCAGGACCGCGCCCCCGCTGTTTGTCTGGTTGACTGATTAGTTGGTCCCCGTGTGCAGGTCTGGCCCCGCCTGCTTTTCCTGGAGTGCCGCCTGCGCAGCGGCAAGCCTTGCCGTCAACAACCGGAAGGGCGAGCAGGAGACGTAGTTCAGGCCGATTTTGTGGCAGAACTTGACGGACTCAGGATCGCCGCCATGCTCGCCGCAGATACCGACCTTAAGAGTCGGCCGTGTGTTGCGTCCCTTGGCCGTAGCCATCTTCACGAGGAGTCCGACGCCGGTCTGATCGAGTGTGGCGAAGGGATCCTGCTTGAAGATGCCGTTCTTGAGATACGCCGGCAGGAACTTGTTGATGTCGTCACGCGAGATGCCGTAGGTGGTCTGCGTGAGGTCGTTGGTTCCGAAGCTGAAGAACTCTGCTTCTTCGGCAATCTGGTCGGCGGTCAGAGCGGCGCGCGGCAGTTCGATCATGGTACCCACCATGTAATCGACATTCGTGTTCTTCTCTGCGAAGACCTTCTCAGCGACCCTGCGAATGATGCCGGCCTGGTGGCGCATTTCCTCGATGGAGCCGATGAGCGGCACCATGATTTCGAGGTGCGGTTCGCCGCCGTGGTTTTTGACGTTGACCGCGGCCTCAAAGATGGCGCGCGCCTGCATCTCCGTAATCTCAGGAAAAGCGATGCCGAGGCGGCAGCCACGCAGGCCGAGCATGGGGTTCATCTCATGCAGGTCCTGGACGCGGGTGAGCAGCGTGCGCAGCTCTTTCAGCTTGGGTGAGCGCGGCTTCAGGTCTTCAAGATGCGCGATCTCGACAAGCAGGTCCTCGCGCTGCGGCAGGAACTCATGCAGCGGCGGATCGAGCAGGCGGATGGTGACGGGCAGCGACTCCATTGCCTTGAAGAGGCCGACGAAGTCCTGTCGCTGCATGGGGAGCAGCTTCTTGAGGGCGTCGCGGCGATCGGCTTCATTGTCGGCCAGGATCATGGCGCGGACATGCTCGATGCGGCCTTCCGCAAAGAACATGTGCTCTGTGCGGCAGAGGCCGATGCCTTCCGCACCGAAGGCGCGGGCCTGCTTGGCGTCGCGGGGCACGTCAGCATTGGCGCGGACCTTGAGCTTGCGCAGCGGGTCAGCCCAGCTCATGAACTTGACGAGATCGGGATCGTCAGGACGCGCGGGAATGGTCTTGAGACGGCCCTCGATGACGCGGCCGGTAGTGCCGTCGAGGGAGATCCAGTCGCCATGGCGGAAGGTCTTGCCCTTGACGCGCAGTTCCTTGCGCGCTTCATCGACCTGGCAATCCCCTGCGCCGGCGACGCAGCACTTGCCCATGCCGCGAGTGACGA
>JAJYAE010000279.1 GCA_021779695.1 Acidobacteriota bacterium
AACCGGCCGATTGGCAGTTTTCTGTTCCTTGGTCCCACGGGCGTGGGCAAGACGGAGATGGCCCGCACGCTGGCGCAGTTCCTCTTCGGTTCGGACAAGGCGCTGATCCGCTTCGATATGTCGGAGTTTATGGAGAAGCACTCGGTCTCGAAGCTGATTGGTTCGCCTCCGGGATATGTGGGCTACGAGGAGGGCGGCCAGCTAACGGAGCGTGTCAAGCGTTCGCCGTACTCTGTAGTCCTTTTGGATGAAATCGAGAAGGCGCACCCCGACGTCTTCAACCTGCTGCTGCAGGTCTTTGAAGACGGTCAGCTGACGGATGGCCTTGGGAATACGGTGGACTTCAAGAACACCATCCTCATCATGACTTCAAACATTGGAGCGCGGCACCTGCAGAAGAAGCAGGGGCTCGGCTTCCAGAGCGACCGCGAAGATCTGGTCACCGAAAAGGTCGAGGAACTGGTGAAAAACGAGGTGAAAAAGACCTTCAACCCCGAGTTCCTCAACCGCCTCGATGAGATCATTCTCTTCCAGTCGCTCTCGGACGGCGATTTGCTGCAGATCGTCGAGCTGCTCGTCCAGCAACTGAACGCAAACCTGGCGCAGAAGGCGATTACGATTTCAGTGACCGAGGAAGCGAAGAAGTGGATTCTGGAGAAGACGCTCGTCGATCGCAGCTACGGGGCGCGTCCGTTGCGCCGTGCGCTGCAGCGGTACGTCGAAGATCCGCTCTCGGAAGCGCTGATCGCCGGGCAGATTACGGCGCGCCCGGCTTTTCTTGAGGTCTATCTCGACAACAACCAGCTCTTCTATCGCCCGGTATCGAACGATGACTCCGGCAGCGATGAGAAGGCGGCGGGCATTCTGCTGTTCAGCAACTAAATGGACCCGTACCAACAAAAGCCCCCCGGTGATTCGGGGGGCTTTTCTTTTGTTCCTCTTACGACTCTTTCCGCTCCGGCTGCCACGGGTTTGGCCGATTGCGATCCAGCCGGTCCTCGCGGTCTTGCTGCTCTTCCTGCTTGCGGCGCCATTCTTGTTCTTCCCGCTCTTCGCGTCCGTCCGCCACTGCTGCTCCTTGAGCTGGTGAAATCATGCATGCCAGGGTCGGTGCAATGATACTTTGCAATCATCCTAGTCGAAAACGACCGTCTTGTTGCCGTAGCAGAGGATGCGCCGGTCAAGGTGCCAGCGTACAGCCCGTGCCAGGACGACTCGCTCAAGGTCGCGTCCGCGCGCGACGAGGTCTTCCACCTGGTCGCGATGCGAGATGCGCGCGACGTCCTGCTCGATGATGGGGCCATCATCGAGCACTTCGGTGACATAGTGGCTTGTCGCGCCGATGAGTTTGACGCCGCGTGCATGTGCTGCATGATACGGCCGTGCCCCCGTGAAGGCTGGCAGAAAGGAATGATGGACGTTGATGACCGAAGCAGGATAGTGAGCCACAAAGCGGGGAGAGAGAATCTGCATATAGCGCGCCAGCACGATGAGATCGATCCGATGCTGAGAAAGCAGTTGAAGCTGCTGACTTTCTGCCTCTTCCCGGCTCGCCGGGTTCACGGGGATGTGCGCAAACGGGATGCCATAGAACCCGGCCAGGGGCTTCACATTCGTATGATTCGATATCACGACTGGAATCTCACAGGCCAGTTCGCCGGAGTGCCATCGATACAGAAGATCGGCCATGCAGTGCAGATACTGCGAGCAGAAAAGCGCAACGCGAGGGCGGGCCTCGTTTGCAATGAGTTGCCACTGCATGTCGAGGGATGCAGCGAGCAAGGCAAAAGCCTGCCTGAAGCGCTCGAGATCAAAACTCGCTTCGCCGTCCCCCAGGTTTGACGCAAACTCGACCCGCATGAAGAACAGACCGAGATCGTGATCCTGATGCTGGTCGGCATGGAGAATGTTCGCACCGTGTTCGTACAGAAGCGTCGAAACTCGGGCAACCAGACCTTTTCTGTCAGGACAGTTGATGAGGAGTACAGCTGAATGTTTCATGTGCTTCCAGATTAAGGCACAAGTCGATGGTCGTTCGAGTGGGTCGCAACAAAGGAATAAGCACGAATCTGAAAAACTAAGCCATGGAAGCTGCTTTGCCCGGCTTTCCCCATGGAACATGGATTCAATCCATCTCGAGAACAGGGTCGGATGCAGGTTCCTTGGCGAGTGAGAATCACTGCCATCCGAGCAGCCTGTTATTCCTCTCTTGCGATCTCTGCGAGGGAATCCGCACTTCCGCTAGGTTCGCATATCCAATTGCGAACGCAGGTGAGTTGCAAGGTCTGCAACCACGCGCAGGCGTGCAGCCACCGGTGGCTCGAGGACCGCATTAAGGGCGAGCTGCGAGTGCAGAAGCAGGCCGGAGAGCGTCGCTTTCAGTTCACTTTCAATGGCCACAGTTGCCGCATGGCGAGCAAGAGCTTGCTCGCGTTCGCGCCGATGAAGCGCTGCGCGGATTTCGCGAACAAGACGCGCAGCGCCGGAACGCGCAAAATTGACCTGAACAGGAATTGCCAGGCCGGCGCGTTCCCAGATGGCTTCGGCCGCGGCTGGATCGCATTCGGCAAGTGTTTCGTCCACGACTACGGCAAGAAAATCCCGGCGGCGCAGGGCAGCGAGTGCCGACTTTCGCCCTTCCGCTACTTCGACCATCATTCCGAGTTGTTGCTCAAAAGCATTGGCGCAGTTGAGCGCCCCTTCAATTCCAGTCACTATCAGAATGCTCATCGGGATCCACCCAATCCTTTTATTCGGCGCAGCCAGTTTGTGTGAGAGTTTGCTTCGAAAGATCCAGTGCGAGCTGTCCGCGAGGACAGAGTGTGGTGACGTCGGCCCGCGGGCAGTTTGCGCGCACTATTCGTCTTGCATCGGGTCGTTAATGCCGTATTCCTTGAGCTTTCGATACAGCGTTGTTTTGCCAATGCCGAGGAGGCGCGCAGCCTGGAGCTTGTCGCCGTGCAACGCGCGAATAGCGCTCAGAATGGCTTCACGTTCCAATTCGGCGAGGGGCTTGACGGAGGAGCCGGCGCTGGAATGCTCGCCTGTCCCATCCGCGGCAGAGGGCCTATGCTCAGCGAGCCCCTCCTGCTGCAACTGCGTGGGCAGATCGCCCAGGTGCAGAACAGGTCCGGAGGAGAGCGCACAGGCCCGCTCAACGGCGTTTTCGAGTTCGCGCACGTTACCGGGCCAATCGTGCCGCATCATCGTCCTCAGTGCCTCGTCGCTCAAGGTGTACTTTTGCCCGTGGTCACGGCTGATGCGGTCCAGAAAATGTGCAGTCAACAAGGGGATGTCTTCACGCCGGTCGCGCAACGCAGGCAGGCGCAGGTTTACGACATTGAGCCGGTAAAAGAGATCCTTGCGGAACGTGCCCGTCTCCACCATTGCGGCTAGGTCGCGATTGGTTGCCGCGACGATCCGGGCTCGAATCGCCACGCGATGTGTGGCACCGACTGGTCGAACTTCCTTTTCCTGCAAAGCACGCAACAGCTTGGCCTGAAGGTCAAGCGACAGTTCCCCAATCTCGTCCAGAAAGACAGTGCCGCCCTCAGCCGAGACCAGCAAGCCATCCCGCGAGCGATTCGCGCCGGTGAAGGCACCTTTCACATAGCCGAACAACTCGCTCTCCATGAGAGTAGGCACAAGCGAGCTGCAGTCGACCGGCAGAAAAGGCTTTTGCGAATTCGGACCATAGGCGTGAATGGTGCGCGCGACGAGTTCCTTGCCGGTGCCGCTTTCACCAAGAATCAGAACAGGATGAGTGCTCAACGCAACTTTCGACAGAATGCGATACAGCTTTTCCATCTCAAGAGATCGCCCGATCATGGCGCCCAGTCCCTGGGAAAGCCGCAGCTGCTCGCGCAAGTGGCGGGTTGCGGTGTCGGTTGTCAGGCGGTTCGCCGCACGATCCAGCACGGAGGTCAGCTCGTCCACCGCAAAGGGTTTGGTCAGGTAATCAGTTGCGCCGCACCGCATCGCCTCGACCGCAGCATTCACTGAGCTCGTAGCGGTCATGGCGATGACGGAAAGCTGAGGAAACAGCAGTTTGACATCAGCAATCAGCTCAAGTCCAAGATGACTGCCGTACGGGAGGTTAACCAGCAGAATATCGACCGCCTGCCCGCGGAGCAGATTGCGTGCCTGCTCCATATCTGCAGTGCTGTCCACTGCGTAGCCCAGGCTTGTCGCAATCTCGCTGCAGGCGGAGCGAACGGCTGCATCCGAATCAACCACCAGCAGATGGAACCGGGGTGCAGGCGTGCTTGGTTGGGGGAGAAACTCCATGGCATTTGTATGGATTGCTGCTGCAAGCATTGTATTCGCCTCATCGAAGATAGGTTTTGATGGGTGACTCGACGGATCCGCAGAAGTGCTGGAATTACAGCGCATTGCTTACCGGGAGTTCAACCTGAAAACATGCACCGAAAGGATCGCGACCAGCCGCCTGGATCGAGCCGCCAGCCTTCTCCACGATCGCGCGGGAAATGGTTAACCCCAGGCCGCGATGCGTCACAGGCCACGAACCCGGCGTGCTTCCTTCGTGGCCGACGCCTCGCGTGGTGTAGCCGGACTCAAATATCGTCTCAAGCCCATCCGGCGGGATTCCCGGGCCGTTGTCTTCCACCTTGAGAGTGATCCGTCGGTTGATCCCAGTCTCCGTGGGATACTCCCGAAGACTGATGCGAATCCGCCCTTCGCTGGTCATCGCCTCCCGTGCATTCTTCACCAGATTGACGAGGACGCGGGTCAGATCCTCTCCCGTCATCTGGACTGGAAGGGCACAGCCGCAGATGTCAAAGCTCACTTGAATCGCGGCGCCCGCCAAGGCGGAGAGCAAGTTCTGACACCCTCGGAGCTCATCCGCCAAATTGGAAATGGGCATTTCGGGAATGTCCTTCCAGCGCTGCGACTGGACGACTACAGGCCACAGCTCACTCAGCCCAGGAAGCGGAAGTGTCTTCGATGACTCGACACTCTCGTACTCGCTGCGCGTCCGCGGCATGCCGAGAGCTCCCATTTTCTCCACCAGGCGGCGGCTCGAGGCCGCGATCATCTTCAACTCACTGCTGTAATGATGATGGTCTGGAGAAAGAACACCGGGCTCTCCGAGCAAGTCGCAGTACAAGTCCAATGCGGCCAGCATATTGCGGGCATCATGCGCCAAGGCAGAAAAAGCGTCCGAGGCGGACGTGGAGGCAGTTTGTGGGCTTGGGATCTGAAGACCAGTGAGTGGCATCACGTCCCGAAGTTGTGCGTCAACGGCTGGTTCATTCATGTGCATGGAGCGCATTCCCTTTCCTGGCGGTCCCGATCATTTCAATTCCTCTTCCGGGACACACACTCTCATTTACACGCTGCGTGCCAAAGTTGAACAGTGCGAGTAAACCTCTGATAAAGAATGAGTTATGTCGAATCTGCGACAATCCTGTTGGCCTTCACCTGGGCCAAGACCGTTTCAAAATGGGAAGGAAGAATGTTTTCGCGTGGATAAATCATTTATTTTGAATGTTTTACATGGAATTCCCGAATCGGTCTAATCTGTTCCAAATCCGTCCATGCGGGTGGCCGTGTCCATTTCCGGAAAGGAAATGGGTCGGTACCCTACAATCCTTTTATGCAAACCAAGGGTGCTTCCGGATTCTTCCGGCCGGGTGGGCGCGCCGCGGCGCAATTGCGGCCTTTGACGCTGACACCGGATTTTGTGCGGACGGCCGAGGGCTCCGTCCTGGTCACGCTGGGGAACACACGCGTGCTGACCAATGCGACGATTGAGCAAGGTGTCCCGGGCTGGCGGCGTAACAGCGGCAAGGGCTGGGTGACGGCTGAATATGCGATGCTGCCGCGCTCGACGGTAACGCGGACACCGCGCGAGAGCGAGAAGGGCCGGATTGGCGGACGGACGCACGAGATTCAGCGCCTGATT
>JAJYAE010000280.1 GCA_021779695.1 Acidobacteriota bacterium
CGGTGTGATCTCCGACGGCGACCTGCGACGGCTGCTGGAACGCGAAGGCGGTGCAGCCCTCAGTAAAACCGCCGGCGAGGCGATGAACGCGCATCCCAAAACGATTGGCGCGGGTGAGCTGGCCGCAAAGGCGCTGGCGATCCTCGAAGAGCGCAAGATTACCTCGCTCATCGTCGTCGATGCAGAGCAGCGCGTGGAAGGCGTCGTGCATCTGCATGATCTGTGGGGCGTAGAGCTGATCTGATCGATTCTTACCCTGCCAACGTTCATGTGGAATATACTGTGGAGCAGGGTCAACATCATGGAAACAATCCAGATTGTCCTCAACAAGGAGCTTTTGCACGCCGCCGACCGGGCCGCTCGCCAGACGAAGCGAAACCGCTCCGCTCTGGTGCGGGACGCGTTGCGGGAACATTTGCAGCGGCTGGATCTCCGCGCCAAAGAACAGAATGATCGCGAAGGTTATGCAAAGCAGCCGCAGACCTGCGACGAAGCAGCCCGATGGGAAAATGAGGCCGCATGGCCAGCACGATAGCGCGCGGGGACGTGCGCCTATATGAGTTCGCACCGCCCGATAAAAAGAGACCTGTGCTTGTGCTGACGCGTGACAGCGCCGTCAGCTATTTGTCAACCGTGACGGTCGCGCCGATTACTTCCACAATTCGAGGCGTGCCGTCCGAGGTCGTTCTCGGTGTAGACGATGGCATGAGAGCGCCCTGCGCGGTGAATCTGCACAACGTCGTCACCATTTCAAAGGACAGGCTGGGAAGGCGCGTTGCCCGGCTTACCTCGCCTCGCATGAATGCAATCTGCGCGGCGCTGCGTTTTTCGCTGGGCTGCGACCTCATTCATTAGAATAGGACCAGTCAGCATTCCGCCTTGCGTCCGCCCGTTCGGACGGGAAAGTTTACGCACACTTTTTATGCATCGTTGGTCCAAGCTCTTTGTGCCCACTCTTCGCGAGGCCCCGGCAGACGCCGAAGTGGCCAGCCACAAGTTCCTGCTCCGCGCCGGTTACATCCGCCAGCTCGGCGCGGGCATCTACAACTATCTCTTCCTCGGCCAGCGCTCGCTGAACAAGATCATCGGCATCGTCCGCGAAGAGATGGATCAGATTGCGCAGGAGTTCTACCTGCCCGGCATTCTGCCGCGCGACCTGTGGGAGCAGAGCGGCCGCTGGACCGGCATGGGCGAAAACATGTTTCGCCTCAAGGACCGCAAGGGCGCCGACCTCTGCCTGGGCATGACGCACGAAGAGATCATGACCGCCATCGCGCGCAACGAGCTACGCAGTTACAAGCAGTTGCCGCAGATCTGGTACCAGATTCAGACCAAGTTCCGCGACGAGCCGCGGCCCAAGTCCGGACTGCTGCGCGTGCGCCAGTTCACCATGAAGGACTCGTACTCCTTCGATCTCAATCCCGCCGGCCTCGACAAGAGCTTCGACTTGCATGACGCGGTCTATCGCCGCATCTTTACGCGCTGCGGACTCAAGTTCGTCGCCGTTGAAGCAGACTCCGGCGCCATGGGCGGCTCGCAATCGCAGGAGTTCATGGTCTACACCGACGCAGGCGAAGACCTCATCGCAAGCTGCCCGGTATGCGGCTACGCAGCCAATCTTGAAAAGGCGACATCACGGCTGGAGCCGGTCACCGAGATGGAACCCACCGGCGACGGCGAGCCCGAGCTGGTGCACACGCCCGGCTGCGCAGCCATCACCGACGTCGCGGCCTTCTTCAAAATCTCGCCCGCCTCCGACATCAAGTGCGTGGCCTATATGGCGCTCAAACGCGGCGCGAACGGCGCGAAGGACACCTGGCACGGAGTCGCAGCTTTCTTGCGCGGCGACCATCAGGTCAACGAGACCAAGCTGCTCGGCGCCATCGGCGCGGCGGAGCTGCGCCCCATGCAGACGGAAGAGCTGACGCAATACATGAATGGCCCGGCAGGCTATCTTGGGCCGGTTGGCCTCAAGCACGATGCCAGGCCGCTCGGTGAGGGCCTCACTGTCATCGTCGACAAGTCCCTCGAAGGCCGCAAGAACATGGTCTGCGGCGCCAACAAACTCGACTATCACCTGCGTAACGTCACTGCCGGCCGCGACTTCACCTGGACGCTGGCGGCCGACATCCGCAGCGTGAATGAAGGCGAGGCTTGTCCGAAAGACAACTGCGCGGGCAAGCTCGTCGTCGGCAAGGCCGTTGAAGTGGGCCACATATTCAAGCTCGGCTACAAGTACTCCGAGTCGATGGGCGCGCGTGTGCTCGATGAGAACGGCAAGGAAGTGACGCCGATCATGGGGAGCTACGGCATCGGCATCGAGCGCATCCTCACCGCGGCCATCGAGCAATCCAACGACGCCAACGGCTTCTGGCTGCCCGCTTCCATTGCGCCCTTCACCGTCGTCGTCACCGTCACCAATGTGGCTGACGCGGCGCTGCGCGAGACCGGTGAAAAGCTTGCTGCCGAACTCGAAGCCGCGGGCCTCGACGTTTTGCTGGATGACCGCGACGAGCGCGCCGGCGTCAAATTCAAAGATGCCGATCTGGTCGGAATTCCCTATCGCATCAACGTCGGCAAGAAGGCGGCAAGTGGAGTCGTGGAGCTCGTTCGCCGCGCCACCGCAACAAGCACCGACGTTCCGATCAGTGAGGTGGCTGCTCAAGTCAAAGAGCGCGTACAGGAAGATGCGCTGCTCACGCAGGTGGATGCATAAACAAGTCCGGCCAGGGGAGCGCGCATGAAGGTCAAAATCAAACTTCCGCAAAAAACCGGGCATCGCTCCGTTGGGAGCATGTTGCTGGGCGCCGCTCTGGCCTGTTTACTCCTGGTAGGCCTTATCGGCTTCAGCGTCTTTTTTTACTACTACTTCAAATATCAGGGAGTGGTGGACGCTCGGCTCAAAGAGCCGCTCTTTGCCGACACAGCCAAGATCTACGCGGCTCCGCGCGAAGTACGTCCCGGCCAGAAACTCACGGTCCAGCTCATCGCAAGCGAATTGCGTGAGGCCGGCTACAGCAGCGACGACGCTCCACCCGCACCCATGGGTTCCTTCGTTCAGAACGCGCAGTCCATCACCGTGCATCCGGGCCCCGAGTCCTATCACTCTCCGGATGCCGCCACCATCAGCATCTCCGGCGGCCAGGTCGCTTCAGTGCTGGGTGACAACGGCCGGCCACTCTCCAGTTACGAGCTCGAACCTCTTCTCATCACGGGCCTGAGCGAGGACGCCAACCGCACCAAGCGCCGCCTCGTCACGTACGACGAAATCCCGCAGAATCTGGTTCAGGCTGTCCTCGCCATTGAAGACCGCCGCTTCTTTGAGCACAGCGGCGTCAACTACGGCCGTCTCCTTGAAGCGGGCATTCGAGACATCGCCACCGGCCAGAAGCAACAAGGCGGCTCTACGCTCACCATGCAACTGGCGCGTGGCTTCTTCCTTACGCCAGAGAAGCGTTTCAAGCGCAAGATCATCGAGATCGTCATTACCTTCCAGCTTGAGCACCGCTTCAGTAAAAAGCAGATCTTTGAGATGTATGCCAACGAAATTCCTCTTGGCCAGCGCGGCAGCTTCTCAATTGACGGCTTTGGCGAGGCCTCGCAAGTCTACTTCGGCAAGGATGTCCGCCAGCTCGACCTTGCCCAGTGCGCGATGCTCGCCGGCATAATCCAGCGGCCCAGTTACTTCAACCCCTTTCGCCATCCGGACCGCGTCATCGACCGCCGCAATCTCGTGCTCGACTCCATGGTAGAAACAGGCGCCATCACCAAAGAGGTCGCCGAGCAGGCAAAGCAAGAGCCTCTTCGCCTTGCCCCCGCCAGCGTTGACGCCAGTGAAGCGCCCTACTTTGTCGATCTTGTGCGCGATGAGTTGTCACAGAAACTCGGAGACCGGGACTTCAATCGGGAGGGCCTCCGAATCTATACCTCGCTGGATCCTGATCTGCAACGCGCAGCCACCATCGCGGTCGAGTCCACGGTACCGCAGATTGATGCACAGGTAGACCGCCTGCACGCTCGCAAAAAGAAACTCGGGCAGCCCTATGTCTACCCACAGGTCGCGCTCGTCGCAATCAATCCCCACACAGGCCAGGTGCTGGCGCTGGTGGGAGGGCGAAGCTACGGCGCCTCGCAGCTCAATCACGCGGTTGCAAAGCGTCCCACCGGCTCGATCTTCAAGCCCTTCGTCTACGCTGCTGCCTTCCAGACGGCCGTGGAAGGCACGATGCTCCCAGGGCAGAACAAGCTCTTTTCGCCTGTCACTCTGCTCAATGACCAGCAGACTACCTACGATGCTGGAACTCCACTGGAATACACGCCCCGCAACTACAAAGGCGAGTACTATGGCGACATTACGGCCCGCTACGCTCTGCAACGTTCTGACAACAACGCCACCATCTCTCTCGCCAGCATGGTGGGCTTTGATCGCGTTGCCGCACTCGCGCGCGACGCCGGCATCGCAACTGCACAGCCCACGCCCGCTATGGCCATTGGCGCGTATGACGCTACACCGCTGGACATGGCCGGCGCGTACACGGTCTTTGCCAATAACGGTCTGCACCTCAACCCGTGGATGCTGGCCAGCGTCCGCACTCCGCAAGGTGACGTCATCAAAGACTTCACGCCGGATTCTCGCCAGGTGCTCGACCCGCGCGTTGCCTTCCTGACCACCAGCATGCTTGAAGCCGTACTGCAGGGGAACGGCGGCAAGCCATGTGAGATTGAAGGGCGAGACTACTGCGGCACCGGCGCCGGCGTGCGTAACATGGGCTTCACGGCTCCCGCCGCCGGCAAAACCGGCACCGACCACGACGCATGGTTCGCCGGCTTCACTACAAACCTGCTCTGCATCGTGTGGGTTGGCAACGACGACTATACCGATATCAAGCTGGAAGGTGCCCACGCCGCCGCGCCCATCTGGGCTGAGTTTATGAAGCGGGCAGTTGCCCTGCCACAATACTCCGACGCGCACGACTTCACGCCCCCCGACGGAGTGCAGATCGTCACGCTCGACAGAACCACCAACCTGCTCGCCGATGCCTCTTGTCCGGATGACTACGAAGCGGCGTTCCTCAACGGTACTGCTCCCACCGACACCTGTGACCACCCCTCCGACCACCGGAACATCTTCCAGAAGATCTTCGGCCTGGGCAAGAACAACAATCAGTAAGCAGCCACTGTGCTGGGCAGCACCTGGCAGCGCGGACACCAGAACGTCACCCGCGCTTCCGGCCCCTGCAGCCGGCGCTCGATGCGCTCTTCGCACCTGCGGCACGGCTCACCGGCTCGCCCGTAGACCCACAGGCTTTCCGCTGGGTCGGAATCATGCGTTGTCCGGCGATGCAGTCCGCGAAAGGTAACGATGCGCTCGCCTGAATCCTCCAACACGTTCGCGGCGATGAGCTTCTGCGCGGTCGCAATGAGCTGGTCAATCTGCGCTGCGCTGAGCGCGGCGACCTGCGCAAACGGATGCACGCCGCACACAAAGCAGATCTCTGACTTGAAGACATTGCCCACACCAGCAAGCACTTCCTGGTGCAGCAGCACGTCACCAATCTCCTCGCGCGCGCAGGCTCGCACGCGCTCCGCAACAGCTTCCGCGTCAAACTCCGCGCTCAGCACGTCGCGCGCCGCCGGCGGAATGCGGCGATCGCGCTGAAGCGTCTGCGCGGTGTGCATCTGCGCCACCGGCACGCGAAAGCCCACGGCAACAAACTCGGCATTCTCGATGACGACGCGCATGTTGGCGCGCGGTTGCTGCCAGCGCTCGCCGCGGCGGTAGATGTGCCACGCGCCGCTCATCAGCATGTGCGTCGCCAGCGTGGCGCCGCCGGAGAAATGAATCAGCAGCCATTTGCCCCGCGACTCCACACGGTCCACCGTGCGCCCGGTCAGCGGCG
>JAJYAE010000281.1 GCA_021779695.1 Acidobacteriota bacterium
CGGACATTTGCACACCGGAGGGATACGCCTCCGGCCTTCGGATTCAGGCCATGGCCGGAAGCGCTTCACGCGAGGCGGATGTCACCATCTCGAGGATCGAATCGATCACCAGATCCGGCTCATCGAGATGAATCCAGTGCGCGCTATCCATCGCGATCACTTGCCGGACGTTGTTTCCGATCTGCGCGAGGCACTGTTCCGACAGGGGCGTCGATTTTCCCGGAGTGAGGACCAGGACGGGGATGTCTCGAATGGGCTCGGCGCGATGCATCTCAGAGACGGTGTCTGGCACGGCTGCAACATGATGCTGCATGCCGCTGTAATAGCCCGGCCGCGACCAGTGTGCTGCGACGATGGGCCAGACCTCCCTGGGCATCTTGCCTACCTCTTCGGTCACTCGCTTCAGAACGTGACGGCCGCCCGTGCCACCCGCACTTGCCAGATGCCCGGAGAGCCTTCCGGAACGGCATAGCAGTGAAGTGACGGCGAGGCGAGCCAGGCCAAAGCGCGCGATGGGGATTGCATACGCGGAGAGTTTCTTGCCCCGCTCAATCATGCTCAGCTTTTCCGGATTGAGTGGAGGCCACTCCTCGCAGCGCATGGGGTCAACCAGCACGACGCCTGACACGCATTCCGGATACAGGGTGGCGAATCGGCGCATGACCAATCCGCCGAAAGAGTGCCCCACGAGGACGTAAGGCGGCTTGATGCCTGCCGATTCCAGCATCGTGTGCAACTCCACGGAGATGTTTCCGGGGGTACGCACGCTGCGGCATGGGCTGCTCCATCCGAGACCGCTGCGATCATAGGACGCGGTAGCCGTAAAGCGGGCGACCTTCTCCTGGATGTGATGCCAGTTCAGATTGGTGGCGGCAATGCCTGCCTCGAAGAGGACGGCGGGTCCGCCAGAACCTTTTTCGACGACGTAGATATGTTGCCCGCTGCCAATCTTTACCCAGCGACCCGCGCCGGTGTAGCGCCGCCGGTCGAGCCGGTCGCCAAGGGATTGATAAAGAAATCCTGCGGCAAGGATCGCTGCTATAAAAGACAAAAACCAGAGTGAAAAAATCATGGACGATCCTCGAAGTGGCTAATTTGCTCGGGCTGGAAGTCATTGATACTCAGGTGCGCTTTTGCGCTGCCCCGCTTGATGATCAACAGCGCCGATCCGGTACGGCCCCGAATTTTGGCTTCAACCTGCGTGGCAGACCAGACCCCGTTGGACTTTCGCAGGCCGTAATAGGTGAATTCCTTCACGATGCCACCCTGTCTCATGACCTTCTCTGCATAGACGGGGTAGTTAATGGTGTGGTCGAGCCAGGTCTGCACGTCGGCGTATCCGGTACGATCCGAAGGCCCCGGGGTGCTCTTCAGGACATCGCAAGCGTGACCGCTGAGAACGGCGCTCTTAAGAATTGTTTGTCCCGGCCAGAAGTATTGTGAATCGAGAAGATCTTCAAAGCTGAACGCGGCGCTTAGAAGGCTCTCGCTCCACTTGTCAGAGGGCAGAATGGTTGGCGCTGACTGGTGCGGGCGGAAGATGCGGATGCTATCCCGTCCATCGGGCCGCGTTTCCAGCAGGATGCGAAAGGGCCCGCTTTGCGAAGCGGGTGCCGAAGCGCCCCTGGGCGGGACGATTTCAACCAGCGAGTGCATTGCACCGCGAAACCACAGGCCTTTGACGGCGATTGTATAGATGGTCCGATTGCCGCTTTCATCGACGCGGACGAGTTGCCCGGTGGCTCGATAGTCAGAAGCCTTGATCTGATTCTGCAGCGATACGAGAGGTGCAGGAGTGTCAAGGGCGTGGACCGCACTGGCTGCCAGCAATACGAAAATCGACAACGCGCCGGCCAGCCTCATGACGCGATCCTTCCATCGTGAATACGAATGTGGCGCGGGGCGGCGCAGGCGATTTCGTCTTCATGCGTGACCACGATCAGCGTCATTCCGTGCTTCTTCTGAATTCCGGTCAGGATCTCCATAATGCGTGCGGAGTTTGTGCTGTCGAGGTTTCCCGTGGGCTCGTCGGCGAGGAGGATCTCGGGCTGATTGGCCAAGGCCCGTGCGATGGCGACGCGCTGACGCTCTCCCGCAGAGAGCTTGTTGGGATGCTGGTTCATTCGATGTTCCATCCCCATCTCCCGCAGGAGCGCCTCGGCGCGTTGCCCTCGATTTCCAGTGCAGTGTGTCGATGCGAGCATTGGAGCCTGCACGTTTTCAATTGCGCGCAATGTGGGGAGCAGATAGAAGGCCTGGAAGATGAAGCCGACATGATTGCTGCGATAGGTATCCAGATCGATGAAAGAGCCCAGCGGGGCGCCTCGGAAGAGGATGCTTCCGCTGCTGGGACAATCAAGGCCTCCGAGCAGATGGAGGAGAGTTGACTTGCCGCTGCCACTGTGGCCGCTGATGGCAACAAATTCCCCGGCTTCGATGGAGAGGTCGACACCCCTGAGCGCTTCAATGCGCCCTTCTTCGTAACTCTTGTAGAGGTTGCGTACTTCAAGAATTGGGGCACTCATGCCGCGGTTCCTCCACCGGGAAACGGCGCGGCATGCGGCACTGTCAAAGGACCGCATGCAACCTTCCCCGCAGAGCAACCCCGGAGCGCCCTCAGGCGAGTACGGCGGGCAACATGCAGAATTAATAAACTTGACGACTGTTGAAATGACATGTGTTGGGAGTTCGCCGAAATCGGGGTCGCGTACAGAGGAGTCCCCTTGAGTTTATTGGTCAGAATCGCTGGTGTCTATCGAAAACTTCTTGTTCCGAAGCGCAAGCGGGGCCCACGGCGCCTTGTAGAAATCCTTTCCATCCATCTATTTGACCGCAATTTTCTGTGGACGTCACACCCGAAAAGCTGACTCATCCTGAGGATGGCTGAAGGGCCTGATTGTGGGATGCTGCAAAACCTGTTCAATGATGTCTGCAGCCAGGGCTGGACCGTCCAGTTTGCGGAGGATTTGCTGCAGTTCCAGGGCAGAATCACGATATTGACGGTCTTCGAGGACAAGCCGGATGGCCTGGCGCAGCCGGGCGGCGGTAAGGCGATGCCGTGAAACTGCCACGCCGGCTCGGCGCGCTTTGAGCCGGGCGGCGACCCCGGGTTGATCGTTACCGAGGGGAATGGCGACCAGGGGGACTCCCTCAGACAGGGACTCCAATACGGTATTGATTCCTGCGTGCGTAATGACGAGGTCTGCCCTTTTCAAGATTTCCAACTGCGGCGCAAAGCGCACAACGAGTGGCGCGCCGGACAATGGGCCCAGCCGGGCGGGATCGAGGCCGCCGCCCAGCGAAATGAGCAGTTGCGCATCGAGATCTGCGCAAGCCTCGGCGATTTTTCGAAAGATGGCCGCCGAGCCGTTCTGAAGAGTTCCGAGCGATGCGTAAATGAGGGGCCGGCCATCGAGGCGATCCCAGGGAAAATCAATCACCGGACGCTGCTGCGCGTTTACGAATGGCCCCGTGTAGTGGAGTCCCCTGGGTTTTTCGCCGCGGATCGGAAACTCCAGCGCTTCCGGCAGCTGGGTGATTTGCGCCAGTGGCGAGAGGGCATCCTCGGACTTCTGGAACGGCTTCAGGCCCCAGGCCTGTCGCTGCCGATTGACGTCTGTGAAGATTGGGGAGCCTAGACGCAGGAGAGCCTGGATGGCAAGGCGGTTTCGCAGGCGAGAGAGCGGCCCGATTCCCACCGACCATCCGAGCCAGAAGGGTGGAAAGCGGTCGTCGTCCAGAAGGGGAGGGAGCAGAGCAACCGAAATCCACGGCAGGCCGAGGTGGTCCGCCACACTTCCAGCGAACTCCGCTTCGTCGACCAGGAGGACATCCACGCCGGCCTCCCGCGCGGCTTGTGGCCCGTCGCGCAGAACCATGCGTGCAGAAGCCCTGACGCGCTGCAGGGTGAACCTGAGAGCGGACAGGCCATTGAGCCCGGCCAATCGCTCGTCGAGTGCCCTGAGAGAACCGAGCGGAAAATCTTTCACGCCAATCCGATGAAACCGAATCCCTGCGGCGCGCACGCGTTCCTCAACGTCCGCGATCCCGAAGAGCGTGACCTCGTGCCCTCTCATTTCCAGACAGCGCGCGAGGGCGGTCATTGGATTGATGTGCCCGGTGGCCGGGAAACAAAATGCTCCGAATCTGGTCATAGTTGTGTTTGATGGTGCAATGCGTTCAAGTCAGAAGCGAAGGGCATCAGGGGTCAATGACCAGGGTGAAGTTGTCGATTCGCCAGCGAACATGCACCCTGCCCCCCATTTGGCATGAGCACGACTGGCTGCGCCACGAGCGGGTGCAATTCAGCAATCGCTCGAAGAAAGACCGATTACTCACATCGGAGTGCGTCGACGGGGGAAAGCTGTCCGGCCCTCCACGCAGGCAGCGCTCCGGCAACCAGCCCGGCGAGGATTGCAATTCCTAATGCTTTGATGAGCAGAGGCCATTGCAATGTTGCAGCAAAGAAGCTTGCCGTCTGGGGCAAGGCTGCGAGCACCCGCAAGGCACCCCATCCGAGCCCGATGCCCAGGAATCCGCCGCTCAGGCCGAGCAACGCAGCCTCAGCCTCGATATGGGCCAGCACCTGCCATCGCTTCCATCCGAGGGCGCGCAGGATGCCAATCTCTCGAGTGCGCTCGAAGACAGACATGACCATGGTGTTGGCGATGCCAAGAATGCCGATGAGGAGAGCGAGCAGAGAGGTTCCCCATGCGGAGGCCTGGGCCAGCTTCACGAACTGATTGTCGCTGGCGCGCTCAGCCGCAGGAACTGCGCGGACGCCCGGCAGGGCCTTCTGGATCGCAACTTGCGCAGATTTCACATAGTGCTCCGGTGCTTCGCCGGAAGGCACGGGGCGCAAGCGAATGTCGATGGTCGAGACTTTTCCGCCCATGCCGCTGAGCTGCTGCAACTGGTCGAGTGGCATGACCACTGCGGTTGCTTCCAGAGTGGAAGCGGCGTGGTAGATGGCGGTCACATTGAACAGGGTGCCCTGGAGCTCAAGCGTATCGCCTGGCTTTTTGTTGAGATCCTGCGCCAGGAGATCGCCCAGCATGACTTCCCGCTGCCCATTGCGGAATCGACGCCCGGCCAGGACATTCAGAGAATCGAATTCAAATGCATTTGCGTCCCAGCCGTAGACCAGTGCATTCATGTCCGGCGTCACGTCCATCAGGTTGAAGATGGTGGGAGATACCTGCTCGACCACTGGGATGGACTTGATCTTTTCCGCAGCGGACTGATCCAGAGTGGTGTTCAGAAAGCTTCCCTGGATGACCGAGATGTCTGTGCCGGTGCTGGAGTAGATACGAAACCACTGTTGCTCGAATGCCGTGGAAAACCCGACCAGGCCAACGAAAGCGCCCACCGCCATTCCAATTCCGGAGAGTGAGAGGAATGTCCTGAGGCGCCGGCGGCGCAGGTTCTTCAGCACATATCCCATAAAGGTTAATGAAGTGGCCATAGGCTTGGGCGGCTTTCTTTAGTCTTCGCTTGAAATTGGGGCAATTTGGAATTGCCGCGGCGACGCTGGACGCTCGTATTCAGGATATTGGGTCAGGTGAGTGCTTTCCAAATCGAAGTTGCCGAATTTCGGGTCAGGCCGCGCGGCCTCTGGGTGGAAATACGGCGAGAAGGTGCATTGCGCGCGGGATTTGGCTGCCGGTTGGAGGGTTCAAGCAGGGGATCTCCAGCTCTTCGGTGGAGAAGATCATTTCTCAATCCCACACGGTGGATTCTTCAGCGACTTGTGGGAGTGCATGCCGCAGAACATCTTCGCCTGCCCTTTCGTTTTTCTGTGATGTTCGACTTCATTGTCTCTTCGACCTCATCCGCAGTCTCGCCACTGAGATTGACATTGCATTTCATGACGCCGGGCTGTGAGTGTCCAACCGCCG
>JAJYAE010000282.1 GCA_021779695.1 Acidobacteriota bacterium
CTGCGCGGCGGTAAAGGAGGTTGAGTTAAGTGCGACGGCATTCGGAAGGTCGGCGTCACCGACCATCTCTGCCACGAAGGTCTGTCGAACAGGAGCGTCCAACGCTGCGGCGGAGCCAGACAGAAGAGCAAGCAAGTAAACATGCCAGAGTCGAACGACTCCTTCGACGGTTAGAACTCCGAGGAACAACGCAAAAAGGCCCATAGCTGCCTGAGTAAACATCAGCAGCCTGCGCTGGTTCAGCCGGTCCGCGGCCGATCCCGTCCATGGCAGCAAAAGAAGCTGCGGAGCAAACTGCAGGCTCGTTACCACCCCCAGCGCGGAAGCATCATGACGGGTCAACTGGGTGAGTACAAGCCAGTCCTGTGCGATGCGCTGCATCCACGTTCCGACATTGGAGACCAGAGCGCCAGCCGTCCACAAGCAGAAGTTGAAGCTCCTCAAGGAGCGGAACGTGCCGGACATCGAATTGGTCATGCGCGCGTGGACGTGTTGCCCCCATGAAACTGCCCGAAGTGACGCGCGCTGAAAATGCCGATGAGTAGCACTCCCAGGCCGAACGCGAGGACATGAAGCCAGGATCGAAGAAGAAATTCTCCAACGTGCACAACCAACAGATAAGCGATACCCGCGTTGAAGAAGCCCCAGAGGACATTCACCGTTGAAGACGAAAGGCCCTTCCCGGGAGGTGTTGCGAAGGGAGATTGAAAGGCGCGCCCCATCATGCCGGAGACAAAATGTGGGACGGCGTTCGCTGCAATGGCGCCTCCAAAGAAGTACGACACGAGATGAAGCCAGTTCATGCTTTGTCGCTCCTTTTCATCAGCAGACTTATGATCTCCTGCGTAGACCCCGTCTCTCCAAGTCGAGGGAAGATGTTCCGGATGCTGTACTCGTGCGCCTCTTTGCTGACGTCGGCAATCGCGTCCAGTGCGACGGTCACATGAAATCCCTGCTCGTAGGCTTGGCGTGCTGTGGCCTCTACGCCAACCGATGTTGCCACTCCCGCTACCACGATTTGGGTGACGCCTTTGACCTTGAGCAGAGCTTCCAGGTCTGTTGTTGCGAATGCGCCCCAACTGCGCTTGGTGACGAGAATGTCACTCGGTTGCTGCCCCAACTCAGGCAGAAGCTCAGTCCACCCCTCGGGCAACGTTTGGCTGCTGCGTGAGCCCTGTTCTGTCCGTCCATGTGCCCGGCCCGCCACGTTGACCAACACAACCGGCAGACCCTTTGCTCGAAATGCATCCATCAACTCTCGACTCCGATCAACGATCTCCGAGAGAGGAGGTATAGAGGGATGAACGGCTGTACCTTGCTGCAGGTCGATGACGACTAACGCAGTGACGGGATCAAGGGCAGTAAGCGGCATTGCTTGTTCTCCAAAAATTGTGAGTGGACGTCATCCAACACAACAGAGCGGGTCAATCGTCAACAAGTTTTGTCAGCAGATCGAGAGATGAGCGAAGCTTTTCCTGCTCGGAGACAGAAAACCTTTGCGAGATTCTTTTGGTGAGCCAGTCTTGCCTCGCGGCGCGACCGTCCTTGAGCCATTGGAGGCCTTTGGGGGTTAGAGACATCAAGGTTTGTCGACCGTCGTTCGGATCGGGCGTGCCACTGACCAGGCCGGCTTCCTGCAGCGGCGATATTACAGCGCTCATGGATTGCGGACGCATACCTTCGGTCCGCGCGAGGGCGGAGACCGTATCCGCGCCACTTTCTTCCAGTCGAAGAACAACGGATACCTGCGCCGGCGTCAGGTCGCCGCGTTCTCCTTGTTCGCGGAGATGCCGCTTGACCTTGCGGAATACCGTACGGACCTCAAGAGCGATTGTGGAAGCGAGCTCGGTTTCAGGGCGAGATGTTAGTCGGCTCACATCACGAGCATGCCATATATACAGTCTACCTGTAAAGTCTGCCTGTATATACTTACAGCAAGATTGCTTCTCTGACCGCCGTCGCCGGGTTTCGTAGGCATTCAGAAACGAGGTCGGACGCTTTGGACGAAACGCTAATCGTCAGCGCAGATTCCAGCAACTACTCCGGAGCTTACGGTGAAGCTGAATTGTCGCTAGATCTCTAGTGCCAAATCGCCGATGCACTCGTCAAGGCCTTATCGGTGCGCTGAAGTTGGCATTCGCACTGGAATCGGGTCAGCAGGCTGATTCTTTTTCAGACGCAACTCTGCTGAATCAGAAGGAGCCGGTGTCAAACCGACAACCGAATCTGCCTGACAACTTATGCTGGAAGTTTGGGGAGCCGTTCGCGCAGCTCTTGCGGTAGGCGCGCCTGGAGAGCACGTGCCTGCTGGCTGAGATAGACTGGCGCCGGAGTGATGATGGCCACGATGATCCACGCCAGAAGCGAGATCAACAAACCCAGAATCGCCACTCGTTCCACGCTCACGACAAACGACATTTGATGCAGTTGCAGGCTCAGAACCACCCAGTCCCGCAGCGGCTCAATGTGGTGCAACACCACCAGGGCCAGGACAAAAGCCCCAATCGCCAGAGTCGAGGTGCCGATTAAGAGCACGTCCACCGCGCGATGAATCCGCTGGCGTCCGTGGCAGTGGTGACACTCACGTAAATGTTGCTCGTAGTCGGTACGCATTTCAGGGTGTAGCCCGGAGATGTCATACCGCCATCCTGCAAGGATGTCCCCCACTGTGGGGTCGATACAACGGATTTTCCGCATAGTCTCCCGATTCCCTTTAAGGCCAACCACCTAAAACTGTTGACCTGATTGTAACGTAATCGGCATCGAATTACCGGAAAATATTACTTCACAATACTATAAGTCTATTGATTCCAACGGCTCGTTCTGAGCTGCCAATAATACCCGATTGGCCAGCAGGCCCATTCTGCCTTCCAGGGCGCGTTCGGCGCAGCTGCGAGCCAGGGCCGGCAAATTGTTGCTCTCAGAAATATGGGCCAGAATCACATAGCGCGCGCCGCCGTCATACTCGGAGGCGAGGTACTCTCCCAGGGAATCGTTGGAGAGGTGGCCGACCCTGGACAGCACGCGCTGCTTCACAATCCACGGATAGGGACCATCGCGCAGCATCTCGACATCGTGATTGGATTCGATGATCAGCAGATCCGCGCCGCGCAGATGCATGCGGACATTGGGGGCCAGGTAGCCCAGATCGGTAGCGACGACAATTTTCATGCCCTCCGCCTGGACAACAAATCCCACTGGATCCGCGGCGTCGTGTGGAATGGTAAACGGCGTCACGTGGATGTCGCCGATATCGAACGCGATGCCCGCGCGAAAATGCTCCACGCACGGCAGGTAGGCTGGGTCGGCGGCGGCTGGAGTATCCGAGGGAATCAACTCCTCCAGATCCGGCAACTCCTCAGGTTCATGGTTGGAATGACCGTGATCGGCGTGTTGCGCGGTGATGGTTTCGGAGGAGCCGTGTTCCGCCTGGCTGAGCGTTTCCGTTGCGGCGGCGAGCGATGGAATCTCCACAGATCCATCGCTGGCAGGCAGCCCGGCAGCCGGATCGTTCTCTCCATAGACGCCGGACTTCATCGACTCGGCATACTGCTGGCGACGCAACTCCAGCCATTGGTTCAGGCTCATCGTGGTTCTGGGAGTGATCCAGGCTTTCCATGCGGCATGGGTTGCCTGCGTGGCATACACGGGGACATTCCAGCGGCGCGCCAGCACGGAAAGGCCCTGGACATGGTCCTGATGCTCATGCGTGATCAGAACGGCATCCAACTTCTCAGGGTCTTCGCCGCTGAAGCGCATGCGCTTGACGATTTCTCTGCAACTGAATCCGGCGTCCAACACGATGCGAGTGCGGCTGGTAGAGACAACTGTGCAATTTCCTTTGGAACCGGAGCCAAGAACTGTAACACGAACCATGGTAAAAGAGTATCGCGTTTCAGGGTCGAATCGAGGGCGAATTCCGGGGGGATTTGTCGGCTGGCGGCCAGCGAAATGGCTCCTGATGGAACAGATAGAATTCAGTGGTGCTTGCGGTTGCAAGTTGCACAATATCTCTGAACTGGAAAGGGGAGTTGGCCCAAATGCGGATGCGTCTTAAGACTTTGTCTGGTTTGTCCATGCTGTTGATGGTCAGTTTTCTGTTGGCGCTGCAACCTCCAAGCGCCCGCGCGCAGAAACGTGTCAGCGATAAGGACATGGAGCGCATGATGAAGAACCTGCGCTACGACACTAAGAATTTTCGGCCCGTGTTTGACCATGCGCTGGGCAAGAGCACAATCCGCAAAACCAGCCAGGCGAAGGACGCCAAGAACCTGGTAGCGACGTTTCAGAACCAGGTCGACGCCATGCTGGCCGCGTTCAAGAAAAATCGCAATGATGGGACGGGCGTTGCCGACGCGGTGAATACCGCGGGGCAGGTCGATTCCCTGCTGCATTCCGTGAGCCTGGGACCGGATGTGACTTCGCAATGGCAGAAGATTCAAGCAAAACTTCACCTAATTGCCGTAAGTTACGGAATACAAGAAAACTACCGAGATGGCCGTGCGAATGAAATGGCAGCAGGCGAAACCGCAACATGCCTGCAATCTGCGGGCGCGGTGAAGGCGAACCAGATGGTGAATGAATGCCTGCAGGTCTCGCCCGCAACGCATCCGCCATGCAATGCACAGAATGCCTGCTCGTTGATCATCAGCGAAATTCGCAGAGGCTGTTCGATGCTGGGCCAGGGTGCGCCAGGATTTTGCGCCGACTACCGATAGAGTGAGGTTGGCCGCGGACCTGCCAGGAAGACTGCGGGCTCGCAGCCGATTTCAGTATTGATAGAAGCCGCGGCCGGACTTGCGGCCAAGCCAGCCTGCATCAACCATCCGAACCAGCAGCGGACATGGGCGGTATTTCGGATCGCCGAAGCCGTCCTGCAGTACGCGCATGATATCCAGGCAAACATCCAGGCCGATAAAGTCTGCCAGCGTCAGCGGTCCCATCGGATGCGCCATACCGAGCTTAAACACTTCATCCACTGCCTCCGGCGTAGCGACGCCTTCCATCACGGCGTACATGGCCTCATTCAGCAGCGGCATCAGTACGCGGTTTGAGACAAATCCAGGCGCATCATTCACCTCGACCGGCGTTTTCTCCAGCTTCACCGCCAGGTCGCGGACCTGATCGTAGGTCTCCTGACTTGTCACCATGCCGCGAATCACTTCGACCAGCTTCATGATCGGAACGGGATTGAAAAAGTGCATACCGATGACGCGATCGGGGCGGCTGGTGACATTGGCCAGCTTCGTCACCGAAATAGAAGAAGTATTCGAAGCCAGGATGACCTCTTTGCGAGTGATTCGATCCAGGTCGGCGAAGATGGCCTTCTTGATGTCAAATTTTTCCGTCGCCGCTTCGATCACAAAATCGCAGTCCGCCAGCCGCTCGCGATCGAGCACGCCAGTCACGCGAGCCAGAGATGCCTGGGCATCGTCGGTCGAGATCTTCCCTTTGGCGGCCTCGCGTTCCAGATTCTTCCGTAGTGTTTCCAAACCGCGATCGAGAAACCGCTGCTCCACTTCACACAACACAACGTGGTAACCGCTGCGCGCTAACACATGCGCAATCCCATTTCCCATGGTTCCGGCGCCGATCACGCCCACTTTTCGAATTTCATTCACAGCTTGCATCCCCCCCCAATTGGAAAATTGTTCTGTGTCGCTTCTCCTCGACGGTTCATGCTCTACAGCCAAAACAGAGGAGTGTAGCAGATTCAGTTCTATTCAGGTATCCGCCGTATTCATAGCTTGCGGCTATCGAAAGTTTCGTTCGGCATTATTTGAGTCTTGCGACTTGCAGCGCACCTTGTTATTCTCCACCCTAAATTGCACAACTTTGGCCTGGATGCACCAATTGTTGACATTCTTCTTAAAGAGGGGATGGGTATGAAGT